>CAZLNX010000006.1:0-46257 GCA_964560795.1 uncultured Anaerolineales bacterium
CCTCAGCTTACCTCTTTCGACCGTCTAATCGTTGCACTTACGAGTTGAATCTAAGTCTTGAAAAATCGACTTGTAGAACAGAAATAACAATTGAAGGGGCATCCGCGGCCGGCATCGATGGGAATTTTTTTAGAACACCATTCCTTTTCAATTACCTCTGTAAACGCCCATAATCCATATTCAGGCATTGGTAACGATTGAATGTCAATGGTGCCCTTCGGATCTTCATGAGTTACGTCTCCATTTTTCCTGTATGCTAATCCCTGAACAGGCTTATTCTCAAAACCGTTCATCGAGTCAAGAAAATCTGTGAAGGAATAATCTGCTTCTCCCGTCAAAACGAAATCAATTTCTGGGATTTCTAGAAGAAGATCTCTGTAAACTAGTGTTGCCTGTGGACCACCGAACAAAACAGGAATGGACGCCGATTTCCTTTTTAGCGCTTTGCAGATTTGCACACTTGATGGAAAACTACTGCATAATGTGCTAAAACCAACAATATCTGGTTTATGGCTGAGGATAAAGTATGCGGCAGCCTCATCCCACTCCCCGCGAGGGGGAAGGATTCGCCTCTGACGCGCGATATTCAAATCTGTAATAACAATATCGTGCCCTGCCTGGCGTGCAACGGCAGAGATGCATAGTAATCCTAATGGAGGATGAATTACTGCACCTTCAGCTTCCCGGTTATGCGAAATATGGGGAGGGGGAATCAATACAACCTTCATTTGTCCCCCACATTTTGCCAGAGAAAATAATCTATCATAGACAACATGGCTGATTTTTTATCGTCATTATTTCTGTTTTTATTTTAGGGTATCAACCAATATATTCAATTTCTAATAGATTCGCCAAAGTCTGATATATAATAAGATCAGATAAATAATCACGAATAGATACCAATAATTATATCCATTCGCGTAAACAACAAAGATAATCTGCTTAAACATATCGAAAAGCGAGATTCCATGGGCAATGGTAAACAAGTAACACTCTTCGCCTTGGATTGCGGGGCGACGAACTGGAGACTGTACAGGGTGGGCTACCGCTTGAATGGCAATCTGATCCGCATTATGGGGGATCCCCAACCCTCGCCATTGACCAGCTTTTCAGAGCGAAAACTGCCTGCAATTGTCACCCTCAATCCCGAGGGATCAGCCATCGAGAGTTTTGGTGAAGTATCCCAGGGGCAGCTTGAAGACGAAAATGCCCGCGAGCGCGTACGCGACTATTTCAAGCCCTGTATCGGCGCCCACCTGGAGTCCAATCCGCTGCCGCATCAGAAACGGTACACCCATGCTCAGGCTTTAGGCTTCACTCGCATGCTGCTTGAAGCTGTGATTGAACAGATCAAGGCGGAAAAGTGGCGGGCGAGTGCTTTCGATGAGAGTGTACGTTTTGCCTTTGCCTACCCGGTCCATTGGGGGTACGATCACGGTGGCGCCATCCTGAAAGATTTCAAATCCCTGGTTTTGGGTTGTTTTCCCGAAAGCATTCACTCAAAAGTTGAGTTTGTCACTGAGCCTGAGGGCGCTATCCTGAGTTTAAGACGGCAGGGACTGTTGAGTAGCGCCAAAGGCGGTGTGACATTGATTGTCGATGTCGGCGGCAGCACATCGGATATTGTCGCCGGTCAACTTGACCCCCGCACCGGCGAGCTTCTTTATCTTGGCCGCTATGGTGAGCCCTTTGGTGGTGGCCTGTACGATGCCGAAATGGCCAAATATCTAGCTGAAGAATTGAATGTGCCCGCCTCTGCGCTGGCCGATGACCCCTCGGCAATGGCAACCCTGCGTATCTACGCTCTACGTCTGAAAGAGTCGCTCAGTCGGCGACTAATGCAAAGTAGTGATGCGGGAGATGAGGTCAATGCCCAGCGCATGATCACCCTTGTGCTCAGCGATGGGCAAGTTTATCGCCGTCTTGTAACACTTAACCAAAAATCCTTCAGTCGGGCGGTTGGTCATTTGGATCAGGCCTTCCAAGAGCTGATCGCTAAGGCGATCAAGGCTATCGGTTTGAGCGATCAAGATATCGGACAGGTTGCCTTGGTGGGCGGAGGCGTGCAGCTGTTCAGCATTGTGCGTTATCTCCGTGAACGCTTCAGCGATGAGAAAGTCGTCTTGGCGGATAATCCTGATGAGATTGTGGTGCGTGGCGTTGGTTTGGCTTTTGGCGCTGCGATGGGGACGCTGGAGCCCGGTGTCAGTCTGATAATTGAGCCACCTCCGATGGCTGAACCCGAGGGGAGTGCTGATTCTGATCATGAAGATATTTCTGTTTCCGAACCTGGGTTTCAGCTAACCTCACCCGGAGGAAAAACTTACCCCTTGAACATCGGCGTGACCAAAGTGGGTCGCGCTCGTGAGTGCCAGGTTTGGTTAGAGAGCGACAAAGTTTCCCGGGTTCATGCTGAACTGCACAGAGCTGCTGACACCCTCGAACTAATCGACCTGGGCAGCACCAACGGTACTTTTTTGAACGACAAGCGACTTCAGGCGAATCTACCTCATTCGTTGGATGTGGGGGATGAGATTCGCTTTGGAGATCAAGTGTTTAAACTGAACGTAGATGAATTGGATTTGGCTGATGAATGTTGATTTGATATTTGGTAGTGGATGATATAAAGTAAAAAAACTATTGTCACCCTGAGACGAAGTCGAAGGGTCTAGCGATGCGCAATTCTCTCTTAACATTACTGCGTTCGCTTTGCTAGATGCTTCGGCCTATGGCCTCAGCATGACACAACCACTACCTTCTTTATTAAAGCCAAACAAGATATCCGCGATAATCCGCACATCTGTGTTATCCGCGTTCCATTTACTGGGGAGGCTTCGCACATGACCGACGAAACTAATTTAATTCCTGCTGACCCTGAGCTGACTCCCGAAATGCTCATGGAGGCTGGCGATGCCCTCTCGAAGTCGCTGCTCTTCACCTTAGGGCGCGACTATTTGGATGGTCCCATTTTCGCCAATGACTACGTGCGTATGTCTGGAGATGCGGAAAAGATTCCTCAGCAGCCCGATCTAGCTATCCTGGAATTGGAGCAAGTCGGTAAGCCGGTCACCGAGGATATGAGCGAATATTTCACCGCCATCCAGACCTCTCTGGCAGCTTGTCACGACCCGCGCTATGCCCTGATCTTCATGATCTCCAGCGATGGCATGCGCAACCGCATCTATATCGGAGTTGTGGCCCGGGAGCATGGCACGCAGCCGCGCCTTTTTGCCGATCAGTTGGGGCAATTCTTGTGTTCCAACTGGCCTGGGACGCGCGTCAAGATCGTCGAGGATTATCAACAGGTTGCAGAGCGTGTGCACGTCCCTTTGAGCACCTATCGCCACGCGCGCGCTTTTACGGGAATCCCTTCGATTAAGAAATCCGATAAACCGGGTTCCCACCCACAAAGCTTAGACCGCTTCATGCGCGGCCTGCGCGGCAAACCCTACCTCTACATGGTCGTCGCCGATCCGATGCCGGAGAGCGAAGTAGGTGAGATCATCTCGTCCTGTCACACACTCTCGGGACAGGTGCACGCCTTTACCAAAGCTACGCTTAATCGCAGCCATGGCAGCGGCACTTCGGAGAGTCTCTCCCAGACGGAAAGTGAATCCATCTCGGCCGGGAAAACCACCGGCACATCGGAGAGCGAAACCGAGGGCGCTAGCAAAGGGGTGCTAGGCACAGAGATGGCCAAATCCACCGGACTGGCCAAGGGGCTCAAGGGAGTCGGTTTGGGGGCAGTATCCGCACTTCTGGTAGCCACAGGCGGGCCCTTTTTGCTGTCGGGCATGTTGGGAATGTTTGGTCAGTTATTACCCTCCACCAGCAGTTCCGCGGTAAAGGGTGCATCCAGCAGTGAGTCCGAAACCACTGGACGTACGACTGGCCAATCCCGGTCGGAGGGGGCTACATCAAGCGAGTCGCTTTCATTCGGACGTGAATATCTCAACAAACATGCCGAACAATGCGAAAGAGTGCTCACCGAAACTGTGCAGCGCTTCGAGACTGCCAAATCACAAGGCTGCTGGAACGTAGGCGTCTACCTGATCAGCGACCAGGGGGAGACTGCCGCTCAAGGCCAGGCCCAACTCAAGGCGCTGGTTTCTGGCGAGAAGACCACCTTCGAACCGATGCGCGTACACGATCTCTCCCCGGTGTGGGATGGACAGGCCCAGGTGGCTTTGGATGCCTTCTATCAGCCGCCGCTGAAGTTGTTCGCACCGAAGGAAGGCACATCCATCCAACATCCCATCGGAGATGCCTTCGAGGGTTTGACTACACCGATGAACACCGAGGAGCTTTCACTGCTGGCAAACCTACCCCTGCGCGAGATGCCCGGCATGCCCATGCAGCCAACCGCATTCTTCAGCCTTAACCCTCCCGTGCCCGGTGACTCGACGAATGTGCTTGGGCTGGGCAACCTGTTAGAGGGTGGTGATGAGATCGCTGGGCTGGGTTATGATGTTGATCTCGATTCGCTGACGCGGCATATCTTTATCACTGGCATCACGGGCAGCGGTAAATCTAACACCTGCCGCCGGATCATCAGCGAGCTGATGGAAAGCGGTAAGAATTTCCTGGTCATCGAACCGGCCAAGGATGAGTATGTACAGTTAGCTTTAGCCTATAACCAGGCTGGGACCTTCGATCGCGAGATCGCTGTCTACATGCCTGGGCGCAGTGAGTGGGGTGGGCATCCTTTAGGACAATTACAGATCAATCCCTTCGATATTGTGCAAATTCCGGGTGCAACCACACAGGTCATGCCCCACATGGACCGGCTGAAATCCATCTTTAACGCCAGCTTCCCCATGTACGAGATCTTGCCGGTGATCCTTGAAGAAGCCCTGGTTGATTTGTATGACAGTCAAGGCTGGTTGGAAGAAACCCTGCCGCCCGATGGCATCGGCCGTCCGACCTTGGAGCAGCTTCACAACCGTATTTCTGGGTTGGTGCGCAGCAAAGGATATGAGGAGCGCATTACGGCCAATATCACCGCTGCGCTGCGCACACGCATTGGCAGCCTGCTGCGTGGATGGAAAGGCAAACTCTTCGACCAGTCTTTCTCCACCCCCTGGGCTGATCTCTTCGACCGCCCGGTAGTGGTCAATTTGCAGTACCTCGGTGATGACGCCGATAAATGTTTCACCATGGCGCTGCTGTTGAACTTCATGTACGAATATCGCCAGGCCCAACATGAGAGCCTTGGTTCACCTGAGTCCAGTGAACTGCGCCATCTGGCGATCATCGAAGAGGCTCACCGCGTGCTGCGCAATGCGCCTCAACGTGCTGACTCCGCCAATCCCCAGGCCAAGATGGGCGAGATGTTCGCCGACATCCTGGCTGAAATTCGCGCCTACGGACAGGGCATGGCCATCATCGACCAGGTGCCCGCCAAGCTTGTCCCCGACGCGATCAAAAACACCAATCTCAAGATTATCCACCGCTTAGTGGCCGCCGACGACCGTGATTCCATGGCCGGTGCCCTAGCTCTGACTGAGGATCAGGCCAAGGTCATTGCCCGGCTCAAAGTTGGCCAGGCCATCGTATGTGGTATTCAAGATGATATGGCCTCCTGGGTCAAAGTGGCTTATACCCCAATGCCGAAGTTACAGTAAGGAGCATCAATGAGCAATACAATTCCAGCATCACAACGCAAACAGGTAATCATTTATTTGTTGACTCTTTCCTTTGCTTCTCCAAATCATATGGGCGGTTTGGAAGCTGTGAAGAACGCCATTTTGCAGGAATTGGAAGGTGATTGGTCAGATGCGGTGATGCAGGCCTGCCAACATATCGTATCCTTTCATCAGGCATCCCGAGACCCGGATGCAGAACGGGTGGCTGCGTTGGCCGAAGCAGCCCAGAGCGCAGATTCGTCCCCGGAGGCTTGCCGCGCTTTTCAGGATCAAATGAATATGCTGGCTCAACTCCCCGGGCGTGCCAAAGAGAGCAATCGACTGCACCGTAAGAAGGGTTGCCGCTATTGTGAAATTCCCTGTCGCTATGGCTATTACTCTCTAATCTCCGAACCTGATTTTAATAAGCTGCAACAAACCCTGGAAACAGAAAACAGTAAATCGGGCCAGGATCAACAACCCCTCCAGGCAATTTGGATGTATACCCTAAATCATATCTCTCAGTCCATGGATGCAGGTCAATGGCACATCAGCGCCGATCATCTTGGAAATCTTGCCTATTGTTTATTGATGCTGGCTACAGCCAAATCTCGCTTTGCATTTCCCGAAGAGGTTGTCAAAAGATTCCAAGATCAGAATCAGCAATTGATTCAACGATATCACCAAAAAGGATAGAAATTTAGAAGTTGAACTTCTTTTCAAGAATTTGTTACTTTTTTAGGGGGAATTACGACTAATGATATAGCTAAATACCGGGGCCGTGACCATAGCGTGCAAGCCATCCCTCAATATTATTCTTATTCGCGTATGCCCATATGGGCGAAGGAGTGAATACGATGCAGGAATTAGAAACCATTCAACCCGAAGAAAGTCGGGAAGGCAGCGATGCCGTGGAGGCGGTTGAATCCACTGAGGCTGTTGAAGAACAGGCTTTGGATGATGCCACCCATGAGCCCGGTGCCCGTGTCGAAGAGGAACAGAGCTTTGAACAGGCCGAAATTATCGAAGAAGCTCTGACTGAGGCGATCGAACCCGCCACCGAAGAACAGCCGGGATCTGGGGGTGATGTCTCTGCAACTCCTATCAATATTCCGAAACCCGGTGAGGAAACTGAGACCCCAGAGGGCGGTTCTCCGGGAGGCGATGTCTCTGCAACCCCCATTAATATCCCTAAACCCGGAGATGAAGCTGAAGCTCCAGAGGGAGGCTCTCCAGGAGGCGATGTGGCTGCGACACCGATCAATTTGCCTTACACGCCCGATGCTGATGTAGCCTGGGAAGACGACGGCCCTGGCGGCAGCGAGCCCCCCGAGATTGATCCTACGCCCATTTTTGAGGAAGCAGGTGAGATAGAGCCTGTATCACCCGAAGAAGTGCTCGAATCGATGTCCGAAGAACAAAAAGCTGTCCTTAATTCTTTGGACCCCAAAGATCAGGAAGACTTATTGCGCGTGATAGCGAATTCGCAGAGAATTCTCCCTGATCAAATGCCAGGCGATGGGAACATCATTTACTGACCTCGCAGAAATGTATCTAAAAAAAAGGGATTAAAGATTTTATCTCATCCCTAAATGAACCGCCCAATGCCCACATGGGCGAAGGAGAAAATACCATGCAGGAATTAGAAACCATCCAACCCGAAGAAAGTCGGGAAGGCAGCGATGCCGGAGAGGCGGTTGAATCTACTGAGGCTGTGGAAGAACAGGCTCTGGATGATGCCACCCATGAGCCCGGTGCCCGTGTCGAAGAGGAACAGAGCTTCGAACAGGCTGAGGCCGTTGAGGGAGCACTGACCGATGCCATGGCATCCGTGGAGACAGTGGAAGCACCACCCCCCGAAGAAGAATCCCCCCCAGAAAGTGACACCGACCCAGAGGATCTACCCGCGGGCAGTGGTGTGTTGGTAGTGCCTCACGAAACGGCTGAAATGGCCGAACCCCTTGAGAAGCCTGGCCCCGCCGATGTCGCCGAAGTACCCGAGGGTATCGAGTTCCAACTGGCCGAAGAAGAAGATGATTCACCGGAACCTGATGAGTTTTATGTCGATGAAACTGGCATCTTGCTCGGTGAAGAGGAAGCCCCTGGCCGTGAAGCCCGGGAGATTGATCCTGATCCCATTATTGAGGAGGCAGGTGAGATAGAGCCTGTATCACCCGAGGAAGTGCTTGAATCGATGTCCGAAGAGCAAAAAGCTGTCCTTAATTCTTTGGACCCCAAAGATCAGGAAGACTTATTGCGCGTGATAGCGAATTCGCAGAGAATTCTCCCTGATCAAATGCCAGGCGATGGGAACATCATTTACTGACCTCGCGGGACAGTAAATGAAAAATGGATTCCAAATTTATATCATTACAAATTTGGATCGGTGTGATGCGTGAAACATAACCACGAGTTTTCTATCAGGCGTCACCATGTTTCACGCATCCTTTTCCGCATTGTGCGTTCAAGTATGGTTATTCCATAATGATCCAGGTGCAATACATGAACCCGAAGAATGGCTTTAGCTGGACAGTTTTCGAAACCCTCCGGCGCATTCCGCAAGCAACCATGGGAATTTTTGTATCTTCCTATTGCCCAGTGGGCTGTGGACATTGTGCCGTTTCTGCCTCTTCTCGCTTTGCGGAAACATCGCCTGAAATGTTAATCGGCTTCGTGGAGGAGATGGTCCAGGTACCTGACCTGAAGGCGGTTGCTATAACCGGTGGCGAACCGTTCGCCGAGATCGAGCTGCTGAAAACCCTCTCGACTATTGTCCACAGCGCAGAGAAATGGTTGGTAATCCATTCTTCCGGGTATTGGGGGAAGGCAGACATCCAAAATATGGTCGAGCCTGTGCTTCGTTTAGCAGACGGCCTGGTCTTTGGCATTGACCTCTATCACCGCGCCCACATACCCGATGAGGATCTGATCAACGCTCTGAGGAGCGCCCATGAATATGGAGTCTGGATCACGGCCCAGGTTATCTGCGGCATGGATGGGAATGCTCATCTTGCGTATGCTCATTCTATACTCAAAGGAGCATATGGGGCGGAATGGGAAAGCTGCGCCACTATTGTGGAAAGTAGACCATTGCCAAGTGGACGGGCAGAAAACATCAGAGCATTCAATCAGTTTCGCAATACTTCCGGAGCGTACTGCAACAGCATTAACGGTCCCACGCTCTTGCGTGATGGCACCCTGGCTGCCTGCTGTAACGAAGATGTTGTTTTGCATAAAGGTCCAACTCATTTCAGGATTCAATATCAAGGAAGTTTGCTCAATTCTTTGGCAGCGCTTGATCGCCGTCCCATATTGGAGTATATACGAAAATTTCCCCCAGTAGATCTTCTATCTTTGGCATCTGCGTGCCTGGATTCCCATGAATATGATCGGTCTGTCCGAGTGTGCCAGGCCTGCTGGGATTTTGTGGATTTGTACAATCGAATGAATGAGGCCCAGAGAGAAAGATTGGAAAAGATGGCCAACGCTTGGCTGGAGATCCAGAAATCCCCCAGTGATCGCAGACACAATAATTTTCGTTCTGATGGGATTGATGCGGTGAGAAGAGAACTGAAGCAGGTTAGCAATGTATAACATCTTCTTGCTCAGTGCATGCAATCTTCGCTGCGAATACTGTTTTGCCGATGAAATCATGGGGCGCGGCCCAAGTCAAAAAACCACGCGCGGTAGTGCCGTGAGCACGATGAGCTTAGAAAATTATGCACAAATCCTTGACTTCCTGACAGCAAGTCAGATACCGATTGTTTCGTTGGTTGGAGGCGAGCCAACCTTACACCCCGAATATATTGCGATTGTAAAAATGAGCCTTGAAAAGGGGTTTTCTATTAGCATCAAAAGCAACGCCACATGGAATGAAAAAATCCGCCGAGCTATCCAACTGTTGCCTGATGAGGGCGTCCACTATTTATTGAATATCAACCATCCAGCATTTTTAGGTCCACATCTCTGGGGCAAGGTAGTCGATAATGCCAGAGCGCTAAAAGGGAGGCATGTAGATTTCCAACTCAATATTGACTGCGTTGAATTTGAATACCAATATATATTAGATTTGGCCAATGAGGTCGGTGTGAGTAATATCGTTTGGTCACTCAGCAATCTGGTAAAAGGGGACGCAAGCGATTCTCTCAGCGATCCGATTGCAATTCGAGAGAAGTACTCGAAGAGGCTTTTAGCGTTTATCGTTGAGGCTGGTAAACACGGCATTCTAACTGTGGGGGTGCATGGTATCACCCCATGCATGTTCTCGGACCAGGATTATGATGAGCTGCTTGCCAGCGGTGGCAGTCTAAAGTCAACCTGTAACCCGGTATTTGATTTCCTCCCGGACTTATCCATTCTTTATTGTTTTCCGATGAGTGGTTTTTGGGAGAAGAAATACATCTACGATTACAGCAACCTGGGTGAATTGAAAATGGAGTTCCAGGAAACACTAGCCTTCATGCGTAGCGATTCCTATCCTATGGCAGATTGTAGCCAATGTGATCATTTCTACCTTGATTTATGTTATGGTGGATGTATCGCCCAGCACTTAAATAGATATGATAAAACCGAATTCGATGATGTCCACTTCCTCGATCGAGTTCCCTTGTTAACCAAGAATTTCCGGGTTGAGAAGCGAGCTGGGAATGGAAACGTACAGCTTGATGAAATGTGCTACCTCCTCAATACCCGTTCTGGAGAGAATTACGAAATTGACCGAATTCTATATTCGCTATTGGATTCCGTGGATGGGCAGAAATCTTTCGGCGCCTTGTTTTGTGATGCCTTTCCCAAATTTGAAGAGAATTCGGCGGGGGTAGGTTTGTATAAAGAAGTCGTAACGCAACTCCTAAAGCGAGGTGTGCTCAGATTGAAGCCGTTTACAAAAATTGATCCCATTGTTGCGGCATCCTTATCGAAAGATTGAAGCATGGACATTTTTGATTTTATTAATCAATCAGACCTGCGGTATCTCCGATTTGGGTTTTACAAATTGGTCTACATCCGACCAACCCAATTCTGCCCGGCCAGCTGCCGTCACTGCTCGGCCCACTCAGGCCCTGGAACTGCGCGTACTCCCGATGTGAGAATGCTAAAAAACTGGGTGACATCTATCACTGCTTTGCCGGGGATTGAATGGATTGGCGTGGAGGGTGGCGAACCATTTGCGGCCCCAGCGCAGTTGGAGACGATCTTGCGAGTTGCCCAAGAACGGGGGGTTCGCACATCGGTCCTGACCAATGCTTTCTGGGCAACAGATGAGCGCAAGGCCAGAGAAATTCTGGGCAAGTTACCAAAGATTGATTTCCTCATCATCAGCGCAGATGAATTCCATGCAGAGTTCATCCCCCTCTCCAGGGTCGTGACAGCCTTGCGTGCTGCTGAAGAAAGTATCGAACGGCTGGGAGTTCAGACTTGTAAAGGGCCAGGATACCCAGCGTTTCTGGAGCGATTTTACGGCCTGGTCGGTAACGACCTGCTCGATAATATCGACATCATCGAAGCCCCACTGCAGTATATTGGCAGGGCTATGGAAACCGGGATTATGAATCGGCCTGAAGATAGCAGTGAATTACCTGACGCGATTTGTCACTTCTTAGGGACACCCGTTCTGCGTGAGGATGGTACCTTCGTTGCCTGCTGCTATCAGAATGCCGTGTTGAGCAGCCAGCCGAATTTATTTCAACTTGGGAATTTGAATGAATGTGATGCAGAAGATCTGATGTCTGTGGTCGAGTCGGATGTCTATTTTCAGACCATGAGAGTCTTTGGCCCCAAGAAAATTGCCGAGACGGCTATAGAACTCGGTTGGGATTGGGAACCCAAAGCGTATCAAAAGGGAAATATTTGTGAATTATGCATGCATCTGGCGAGTAGTCAGCAAGTGGTAGATAGCTTTCGCGGGATGTATGACACACCAGAATATAAGAAAGCACTCGCTCTAGGCCGTTCTATTCTTTTTGATGAATTGATGCCCGTCGATGACCTGGAACCTGAGTTGGTTTGAAGAAAATTTTACTGGTTGTTACCTTTTTACTGATCTTACCGACTAAAGCATTGAGAGACAAAATCAATGTGAGTAAGAAGGAGTGAAACATGGACGAACTTGAAATCACCCAACCCGAAGAAAATGTAGAGTCAACAGAATCTGCAGAGCAGGTTGAAGACCAGGCTTTGGGTGATGCCACCCACGAACCTGGTGCGCGCATCGAAGAGACCCAAACTTTTGAACAGGCCGAGGCAGTAGAAGAAGCCCTTACCGAAACGATGCATAATGTTGAACAGGTAGAGGGGACGCCAGTGCCCATCCCGACACCGGAGCCTGCAGAAACCGAATTCCAACTCACTGATGAAGATAGCACGATTGACCGCGACGAATATGGTATGGCAGACGGTTCTGACATTAGCGAAGGCTCCGGAAAAGACGGTGAGAGTGGCGAAGAAGCCACGCCCATCAATTTGCCTGGCCCCGTTGCAGCAGTTGAACTTTCTCCTGATGATGTGAAAGGTGCTGGTACCCCTGGTGAAGAATTGGGTGTAAGTATGGAGCCTGTTCCCAAGCCAGAAGAACGCGGCGGTGTGCTGCCTATTCCAATTCCTGAACCGGTAGAGGACGGTGAAGAATTGGGCACGTTGCCGATCCCCATCCCCAAACCGACGATGGAAGAAGATGTAGCGCTTTCACCTGACGATGTCAAGTTGAGCGAACAGCCGGAACCCGGCCCTGACCCTTTCCCCCGTACTGCAGAATTTCCTGATCCTTTGCCGCACACTGATCTCAGCCCTGGAGTTGATGGCAATGTAGCTGGAGTCAAGGAGCCCGGAGGAGATCCTCCTGGTCCTAACCAAGGAAATCGTTCTGAAGGTGGTGAGGACGAGGGCGGTGAGGTCACACCAATCAATCTTCCACAAATGCCTGAAGACGATAACGAGGCGACCCCTATCAATTTGCCCTAATAGAGAATAACCCTTTCTAATGCGTATAAGGAGAACAAGCGATGAATGAACTTGAAGTAAATCAACCAGAAGAGAGTTTAGAATCTACCGAATCCACAGAACGCGTTGAAGATCAAGCTCTTGATGATGCAACCCACGAACCTGGTGCCCGCGTTGAGGAATCTCAGTCTATTGAGCAAGCTGAGACCGTTGAAGACACGCTCGTCACAGCCATGGATGATTTAAAAGTAGAGCGAACTGAAGAAGATGGCTCCATTGATCGCGATGAATATGGCACAGCAGATGGATCAGAAATCAGTGAAGGCTCGGGGAAAGACGATGAGGGTGGCGAAGAAGCGACACCGATCAACTTGCCTGGACCTGTAGCTGCGAGTGCTGAGGGTGTTGCCGGAGGTGTTCCGGTTCCATTGCCTCAACCCGCTGAAGATGGCTCTGAAGTTATGCTCGATCACCCGGGCACAGGTGGCCATGTCGCTGAAGACCCCGACCCGGGAACTGACCCCCCAGGACCTAATGTTGAGCTTTCACCCGATGATGTCAAGAGCGACGTAGCTCTTGATCACCCTGGCACGGGCGGCAATGTTGCCCAGGATCCTGTTCCCGAGCCCGACCCCAAGGGGCAGATGGCCGAAGAACCACAACCTGGACCTGACCCCTTTCCTCAGCCCGCAGAATCGCCCGACCCAGGTGGCGATCCCCCCCCACCCATTGTTGAGCTTTCGCCGGATGATGTCAAGGATGGCGTTGCTCTAGATCATACAGGACCCGGTGGGAACGTTGCCGCAGAAGATGATTGGGAATCGCCCAATGTCAATGTGGCCATCGAAGATGATGGAGAAGGCGGCCGTCAAATGGAAGCACCTGAGATAGGAAGCCAGGTGGAATTGGATCATACTGGTCCCGGTGGCAATGTCGCCCTTGACCACCCAGGCACGGGCGGCAATGTTGCTCTAGATGAGGATGATTATGGTGGAGGCGGCAAAGTTGCCATTGATGATGATGACTATGGCGGAGGTGGCAGGGTTGTCATCGAAGAAGATGACTACGGTGGAGGTGGAAAGGTCGCCATCGAAGATGATGACTATGGCGAAGGCGCTATGGTTGCTGAAGAGCCAGAACCTGGGCCTGATCCTTTCCTGCGACCAGGTATGGGCGAAGCCCCAGAACCCGGCCCCGATCCTTTCCCCCAAACGGCAGAATCGCCCGACCCAGGCGGTGATCCTCCCGGACCCAATGTTGAACTTTCACCTGATGATGTCAAGAAAGGTGAAAGTTTGCAGCCCGCACCGGATTTTGAAGCGATGTCTGAAACTGAACAATCGGTGGTGGAGATCATTGGCAAAGCTATCGCTGATGATGAATACCGCACTACATTGTTCGAAGATGCCAGATCTGCCATCGCCGGATATTCCGTTACCGACGAGGATCAGACAGCCCTGGGAGAGATGACCAAAGAGTCCTTTGACTTTTTTGCAGCCGAAGTTGAGAAGCGGTTTAGCGAAGCAATTGGTGGCGTTCCCGAGGGTACGCAGCAGAAATTGATGCAGCAGGTCGTTCATGCAGTCTGGCGAGATCTAAACCCCGGTGGATTGGCCTATATATTGGCGCACAAAATCCATCAGAAGCATCTCGCGTGATTATCAGACCCTAAAGGTTTCCAAAGTGTGCGAGGATCAAAAGGCATTCGCATTACCGAAGACCTTATTCGGGAAATTTACTATTAACCTTTAGGGCCTCAGGAGTACGATGATGGATGAATTAGAAATTACACAATCCAACGAAGATCTGGAAAGTGTTGAAACCGTAGAAGCGACAGAAGCCGCCGAGGAGCAGGCACTTCAAGATGCCACCCACGAACCTGGCGCGCGGATCGAAGAAACGCAAAACTTTGAGCAAGCAGAGGCCATAGAGACAGCTCTAACCGAGGCCGTTGAAAGTGCGGATATGGGTTCTGTAGGGGAACTGCCTGTACCGCTTCCTCAGCCAGCTTTAGAAGATGAAGGTGGTGGCCAGGTGGCTGGAGCAACTCAACCCGGCGATAACCCCCCGCCTCCAGATACGAGCGAAAAAACAACACATTCTCAGGATGTTGGCTATGAAGAAGCCCCTCCCGGCGGCGGACCTCCCAGCGTGGAAGGCTTGCCAATACCCGTATTTAATGAAGCCCAAGAAGTCGATTCTTCTGATGAAGATGTATCAGGCCTACCGATACCATTATTGAATACAACCCAAGGTGTCGATTCTCCTGATGAAGATGTCTCAGACCTGCCCATACCCCTGTTCAATACAGCCTTGGAAGATGAAGGCGTCGGCAACGTAGGTCAAGAATCTGAGCCCGGTGGTACACCTCCAACGCCTGATGCCAGTATCAATCTCAGTCCTGGTTTTGATGGCAATATTGCCCAAGAACCGGACCCTCTGCCTGATCCCGGTGGTGACAATGTTGCCATAGAAGATGATGGAGAAGGGGGCCGTCAACATTTCGAACAGTCTCCTGAATTGGGTACTTATTCTTCTCCTATACCAGCCGAAACGAACGATCCCCCTGACCCCAAGGGCCCTAATCTAGAAGCTGGTCTCACCCCAGGTTTTGATGGCAATCTTGTTCAAGAGCCTGATCCTTTGCCTGATCCAGGTGATGGGAGCGTTGCTGCGGATGAAGGTGGTGGTCAGGTCGCTGGGGCAACCCAACCAGGTGACCGTCCCCCGCCTCCGGATAATAATGTTGGATTAAGCCCAGGGGTGGATGGTAATGTGGCTGAAATTCCTGATGAACCCGGACCCCCTGGCCCAAATATTGGGCTTTCGCCTGACGATGTCAAGAAGGGTGGCGCTCAGATTGCTCTGACACCCGATGATGTAAAGCAAGATACTGGTATCAATGGCAATGTGAGTGAGACACCTGATGAGCCTGGTCCACCAGGGCCGAATAAAAAAGGACAAGAAAATTTATAAACTGAATGCTGGAGCGAACCATGGATGAACTGCAAGATACCCCCCGTGAAGAAGTACCAGAAGAAGCTGAAGCTCGTGAAACCGAAGGCACTGAAACCGAACGTAGTGATGCCGCCGAGGCAGTTGAAGCAGAAGAAAAAAGCGAAGAACGCACCCTCGAAGAATCAACCCACGAACCTGGTGCTCGCGTAGAAGAGTCCCAGGATTTTGAACAGGCGGAAGCTGTTGAGAGCGCATTCACAGAGGCCATAGAATCAGCACCAGACGAGTCTTCTCTGGAAGAGCCACAAGAGGCTGCAGGAACACCAGAAGAATGGGATGATGTTGCTGAGGATGGTGAGAGGACATACGGCGCCAAACCTGGAGTTCCAGAGGGTGACAGCGGTTGGCTCGGAACTGGAAGCGATGACCCGATCTTAGCAGAAGCCACTCCCAAAGATGTAGTTGAAGTTCCAGATGGTGTCGAGATTAAACCCGCGGGTGAAGATGATGGCACAGTTGGGCGGGGTGATCATCCCATCGAGGATGATCCCGAACTCGGTTCATCCTCTGGAGAATCTGAAGATGAAAACTATTATGTTGATGCCAGGGGAGTTATCCACAGCGAAGAGAGGGAAGGAGGAAGCGACCAAGTAGAACTAGATCACCCAGGTACCGGTGGTCGAATTGCACAAGAACCTGATCCTGTACCCGAACCTGGTCTCAGCCCAGGGTTTGATGGCAAGGTTGCTCAATCCCCTGAACCAGGCGGTACACCCCCAACCCCTGACGTAGGTGAAGATGAGAGTGAAGATGAATTGCCCCCCAAAGAAGGTGATGCGGGAGGTGGCGTACGAGAAACCGAAAGTGAAGAAGGGTTGCCCGCTCATGATGTATCTGAAGGCGGGAGAGACCCAGAGACAAAAGGTGAAATGCTTGGAGAAAGTGAGTTGGAGTCGACACCTGAAGAGGACGTACTGCCAGCTATGGATGGGGATTCTAATGTCGGTGTGGAAGAAGGGGTGCGAGAAGATGATGAAGTTGATGAACCTCCCGATTGGTACCTGCACGAAGATAAGGATGGCAACATCACCGTAGTAGATAAGGATGGCAATCCGGTGGACAGCCCTCCGATTGTGTATAAGTATCAAGGGAAAACCTATGTCGCTTACCCCGGCGATGAACCTGCAATCGCACCAGACGGCACTGTCAATGACCCAAGCAAACTGATCGAGCTGCCCAACTACAAAAAACCCATAAAAGATATGTATTTGCATGAGGACAAAGATGGCAACATAACCGTCGTGGATGGGGATGGTAAGCCAGTAAGCAGTCCCCCGATCGTTTTTACTTACCAGGGGAAAACTTATATCACCTATGGTGATAGCCCTATCAACCCCGATGGCACCATCAAAGACCCCAGCAAGCTGATCGAGCTGCCAGACTACAAGCAGGATACAAAAAATATGTATCTGCATGAGGACAAAGATGGCAATATCACCGTCGTGGATGGAAATGGGGTGCCAGTAGACAGTCCACCTATTGTCTTCACGTACCAGGGGAAGACCTATGTTACCTATGGTGATAGCCCCATCGCTGATGATGGTACCATCAAAGATCCCAACAAACTGATTGAGCTGCCAAACTATAAACCTGCAGTTCGGGATATTTCCAAAAAGATGTATTTACACGAAGATAAAGATGGCAATATTACCGTGGTAGACGCAAATGGTAAGCCAGTAGACAGTCCTCCCATCGTATACACCTACCAAGGAAAAACATATGTCACTTATCCCGGCGACGAACCTGCAATCGCACCCGATGGCACGATCAAAGATCCCAGCAAACTGATCGAACTATCTACATACAAGGTGCCCATCAAAGACATGTATCTGCACGAGGATAAGGATGGCAAGATCACGGTGGTAGATGCAGATGGCAAACCGGTGAATAGTCCCCCAATTGTCTTTACTTACCAGGGGAAGACCTATGTCACCTATCCTGGCGAAAAACCCGCCATCACACCAGACGGCACGATTAATGACCCCAGCAAGCTGATCGAGTTGCCGGACTATAAGCAGCCGATCAAAGACATGTACTTGCACGAGGACAAGGACGGCAATGTCTCTGTGGTGGGCAAGGATGGCAAACCAGTGGATAGTCCGCCAATTGTGTTCTCGTACAAGGGCAAATACTACGCTGCATACCCAGGTGATGAACCTTTCAACCCCGACGGCACCATCAAAGACCCTAGCAAGCTGATCGAATTGTCAAACTACAAACCGCCTGGATGGGGTCAAAAGACAACTTGAAAATAATTTCGGTGTAACGAACGAGGAGAGATTAAATGATCAAAAAAATGACCACCAAGGGTCTCAAAAAAACGATTTGCTATTACTACCTGTTGGCATTCTGTCCCCCGGCGAATGTTGGCGAACTCAGAGAGTTTGCCCAGGAATTATGTGAATATGTAGCCAGACAAGCTGGAATGAAAAAAACTGACTATATCAAACAGGCTGCCTATGAAGTCAGTCACCACATCGTCGCTTTTCACCAGAACACCCGTGAACCAGTTCGAGAATGGGTTGAAGAATTAGCCAACAGGATTGTTGTCGCTGACGAGAGTCCTGAAAATGCCCATGCCTTTCAGGAGATGCTCGGGTTGGTATCACGCTTACCCCAGAGGGCCAAGCCCGAAAATCGGCTGCACCACCGCCGAGGTTGCCAGTTCTGTACGGCTCCTTGCCATTATGGTTATTTCACCCTGGTCTCAGAGCCGAATTTCGCTAATTTTCAAGGATATCTTGAAGATGAGTTGATGAATCCTGCAGAGCATATGATGCCGGTGAAAGCGGTGAAATCTTTCGCGCTCACGCATATCGTGGGTGTCCTGGGAGCAGCCGATGGGACAATGCACATCCACAGCGAACACCTGGCAAATCTGGCCTACTGTTTACTCTCGTTAGCGACATCAAAATCCCGCCTGCCCGTTCCAGAAAAGCAGCTCAAGCTATTCCAGCAGGCTAACCAGTATTTCAGTCATTGAGAAGGCACGATTAAAGGATGAATTTAATTGTTACTTCCACGGCAGAACGAACGACTAAAGTAACACAGAACAAAACCCATTGCGTTTGATAAAACTTTCATGGGAAAGATTGAGAATATGGGTCACGTAAGGAGTAATATGATGGAAGATATGGAGATCACACAACCCGAAGAAATTATAGAAACATCTGAGACTGTAGAAGATCTTGCAGTAGAAGAACAAATCCTGGAAGATGCCACTTACGAAGCCGACGCTCATGTAGAACAGAGTGGAAGCTTCGAGGAATCTGAGGCTGTAGAGACCGCCATGACTGATGTGGTTAACAGCATTGTCGAAGAGCCCGCGCAAGCAGCTGTGGAAGAGCCGAAAATAACCCAGGAGGTTGATCCGGTCACTGGTCAATCGAAACCCAGCGGTGGTGGCTCTGAAGAGACCAGCGTCGAAGAGCAAGAAACCCTGGTTGCAGCCGAATACCAAAGCGAATTGGAAACCCCGGCTGAAACTGACACAGATGCTGACGAACCAGTTGAAGATGTAGACAAGACCGTTGTTGTCGAGGAGGCTGATGCCGCCAGTGATGCAGCCGAAGCGCGGCGGGAGGGGGAGGAGTATGACGATACGACAGTGACAGCGGTCACCGGCGACGAAAAACCCGGAACGCAGACCGTCGTAGTGGAGGAACCCACTGGGATTGTCGAACACGAGGGTGTAGATGTTGGACAGATCGAACAGCCGCAAATTGAGCGGCAACTCCCCGAGGATGAGATTCTGGCAGACGGTATGGACAAGCAGGGCCTGATGCCAGGAGCAACATCAGGGAAAGGAGCAGGTCCTCCCGGTGGCAAGGGCACCTCCGGTGGCGGTTTACCAGTCGGCCAGTCTGGAGCGGGTTCGGTAGGACAAGACAAATTGGAGTATGATCCCAATTGGGATGATGGTTCTAGTGATAGAGAGAAGGACCTGCAGTGTGCCGGAGACCCTGATTGTGATGGCGTCAATACTGGTGTCAAAGATGGGAATACAGAATGGAAGATCAACCCTGAAACCAACAAATGGGAAGCGCATGTGAAATTAAATAAAGCCTTGACCGTTGATGGCGACACCCCCATGCCTTACACTGGCTCAACCTACGGCGGAGAGCCCACGGATCTTTCCCACAAGCCTCCCGCAGGTCCGGACGAGTGCGGCTTTTTGCGCATGATCGCTGGCGGGGAAAGGGATGCTAAATCCTACTATGGCTATGGCTCCAGCGGCAGCGCCACCTTCAGCCCCAGCGGCGGAGGAGATACGGACGATTCTGGCAAATACTACGGCGGGCTGTTTGGAGGTGGCAGCATACAAGATATCAACCCCGATGACTTCGACTACTATACCCCCAATGTGCTTGCAGAAGCCTTAGCTAAGATTCAAAGCAAAGAGTAAATTTAGTCAAATATACAACGAGGTGTTGACCTTTAAAAATGATCAACACCTCGTTGTTTTATGTTAGCCTGAGTTGCGTATAAGAAATCCTTTTTACTCCCTGAGCGGAGCAGAGCGCAGTCGAAGGGCCGAATGAACGTTTCGACTACGGCTGCGCCTCCGCTCAACGATTTTCAAACGCTAAGCGCAACTCAGGTTATGTTACTTTTTCTTCATCTTCAGCGACTATAGAAATGTAATGCAAATTCAAAGATACCTTCAAAGGAGAACAAAAATGGACGAACTAGAAATCATTCAACCCGAAGAGAACACCGAAAGCGCCGAAGTCGGAGAAGCAACCGAACGCGTCGAAGAACAAACTCTGGAAGATGCCACTCACGATCCTGGTGCTCGCGTCGAGCAAACGGGTGATTATGGGCAAGCTGAAGCTGTTGAAGGAGCGCTGACAGAGGCTGTCGAGAATGTAAAGCAGCAAGCTATATCACCTGAAACCCAGCCCGAATCAGGTGTCAAGCCTGATGAGCCGGAATCTCAGGCGGGTGATCCGCTGACTGGGAAAGGGTATGGCCAGCAGAGCCAGGATTCAAACGAGGGCTCAGAATCAGAGGATCTTGCCATGGCTGATACTTCTAGTGCGGGTGGTGAAGCTGGTGCTCAAGTACAGACTGAAGGTGTATCAGACACACAAGCTGTTGGGCAGGGGACTGGAGATAGGGATGTAGATCCTGGCCAAATCGATGGCAATGAACCCGTTACCCAAATGGATGGCCAGGAATATGATCCGAGTGGCGCAATTGGTGAAGGTGTTGCTGAACCCCAAGAAGGAACCGGCCAGGTTGACCCTCAACGTGTTGGCAATGGTCAACTGCCCGAAGAATTGCTGACACCTCAAGGAGCCCCAGGTATGCAAGGATCAAAGGGTGGCGGCAAAAAGACACCTGGGACACCGCCAAAATCTGGTGGTGGACCGCCGACAGGGCATCATGGTGGTGGTGGGAAAGGCGAAGGCGATGGATGGCACTCTTATGACAGCACAGAGGGAAAATGGTTGCGGTTTAAGTCGGAAGATAGTGGTACTCCTGGTACAGTCGTAGAACCGGATGGCCAAGGCGTGTGGAAACAGGCTAGTAATGGTGATTGGGCGTATTACACATATGATGAATATCAAGTTGTTGACCCTGAGAACCCTCCTCAAGGTGATCCCATCGAAGGTGATACTCCTATGCCCTACACTGGCTCCCATGGTGGTGGTGAAAATCCTGACCCCGATGAGCCCGTTGGTGGGCTTGATCACGAGGCGGGCGCCTTCTTCCCTGTATATGGCAAAGGCAGCGGCAAAGATAGCGGCGGCGGCACCCCCGGAGACAAAGACGGCGACGATGACTCTGGCAAATTCCTCAGCGACGGCGAACTCAGCGGCGATGGCGGCATGCTTGACCCCGGCGATCTGGACTATAACGAGGCCGACCAGGCCAATACCGAATTGAAGAGCGATATCAAGGATCAGTTGGAGTAAAATCGATTTTAGTAGGGACGTAGCCCTGCTACGTCTCTACATTGTCTTCCCCACAGTGGCAATTATATAACCGTCTTCATTGAGATATTTTTGAGCGGCCTCCCGGACTCCCTCGCGCCTGACTCCGTTGATCCGGGCAATGGCTTGTTCAAAAGGCTCTACCTGGTATAACAAGCCCTCGATCCCGAAGATCCCCGCCACCGATAGGTTGGTCTCAAAGCGCCGGGCCAAGGTTCCAGCGTAATTCCCTTTGGCGGCACTCAGCGCATCTTCAGAGATGCCATTCTCCCGAATGTCTAGCCACTCATCGAGAATAGCATCTTGTACCAACGTCTGATTCTCCGGTGCGCAAACAGTGTGGATGGCCAGGTAGCCGCGGTCCTCATAAACACTCGAAACCGCGTTGACGTTGTACACTACCCCCAGCTCTTCTCGCAGTCGCTGGTACAACCTTCCGCTGGCGCCCATACCTAAGACCAGCTCAATGATTTTCAAAGCTGAACGGTCGGGATGTTTCAAACCCACAGTAGGTACGCCTAGCAGCATATACATACGTTGAGTATCCCTTTCAAGGTGTGTGCCAGATGGAGTGCTTCTGGTTGGCTCCTTTACAAACTCAGGGGAATACTCTGGGCCAGAGGGGAAATTATTGAAAGAACTTTGGGTCAGAGTCAGAGCTTCATCGGGTTCCACATCACCACAAATTACCAGAATAGAATTCTCGCTCACAAAACGCCGATTATAAAATTCCTGTAAGGAATCAATCTCCACATCCCGTAATCCATCTATGGTGCCGTTAACCGGGTTGTTCAGCGATGAGTCATCCCAGAGGTTTTGCATGAAAAGATCATAGAGTATGCTGCTCTGGTCGCGGCTGCCTTCAAGTTCTCCCAGTACCACAAGTTTTTCACTCAGAAAATCATCGTTGGAAAATTTTGGCTGCAGGCAGATCTCCGCTAAGGTGTCCAAAGCCAGATGTATGTCATCCGCCAATGTGACGGTGTGCAGCGAGATATATTCGCGCGTAGTATGGGCGTTGATCTCTCCTCCGCGCGCTTCAATGCTGCTGAATATTTCCTGGGAAGTGTGTTGCCTGGTTCCCTTGAAAAGCATGTGCTCCAGCATATGCGCCAGGCCGGGATGCTCGCCATCATAGCGGCTGCCCGCGCGCACAAAGAACCGGCATGCCACCGTACGCGTCCCTGGCCGGTGGATGGTGATCACCCGCAGATTGTTGTTTAAAGAAATTTGTTGCCAGTTCATTAACGCGGAGGCGCAGAGAAGGAGAGACGCAGAGAAACCAACTAATAATCTCTGCGACTCCGCGTCTCTGCGTTATATTTCTTAGAGCAATCCTGACTTACTAATACGCTCGTCCAGGTCGGTCAGCCACTCTTCCAGGTTTTCAGGCTCCATCTCCTTGAGGGCAGCGATCTCCGCCGGGGAGAGTTGGAAGCCTGCTCGCTGCAAGGTGGATTCTGGCGATGCAAAAAAGTTGTTGCGGAATTCTTCATCGCCTACCAAACGGGCTATCACTTCTTGCAGGCGCTGGCTGACGGTTTCTTTCTTCTTGGGCAGCGCAGCCATAGCGAGGTTGCGCAGCCGGATGGCGAAAGCGGGATCGGGCGTCGCTTGGCTGGCAGCCTTCAACTTCTGTACGGTTTCGCCAAGGTTGCCCACCTCGCCGGTGTCGGTAGCATCAATCTTCTCGCCCTCGAAAATGCGATCTGTGAGATCAGCCAATTCATTAGCCATTTTTTGTTCGTCTTTTTTCTTAGCCATAATTTTTCCTATACCATTAGTCGTTGGCTAACTGGAAAAGGTAACCTCAGCATCGAATTCAGCGATTTTTCCTTTAACTGCCTCAATGGCGCGGTAGAAGCGCAGTTTTGCCGCGCCCAATTTAATGCCCAGCCGGTCGGCAACTTCCTGGAAGGGTAGCCCCTCGGCCAGGCGCAGCAGAATGATCTCGCGGTGGCTCTCCGGCAAGGCTCGGAGCGCTTGCTGTAGAAGGAGTTGATCGGCGGCATTCTCGAGGGGGTTTTTACCGGGAGTCTGGCTGGCTTTTTCAAGATCCACCTGCTCGACCTGCCGCTCGCGCTTGCGGTAAAAGTCGGCCACGCGGCGTTTGACGATGCGGTACAACCAGGTGGAGAAGGTCGAGCCGCCGCGAAAACTAGCAATGGAGCGCGCCACCGAAATGAAGATTTCCTGGGTGACATCTTCGACATCCGACTCTGGCACCAGGGCGCAGACGCGGCGATATACTTTGGTGAGGTAGTGATCGTACAGTTCACCAAAGGCAGCCTGATTACTCTGCTGGGCGGCTTCGATGAGTTTGGCTTCGTGTTCAGGCGTCCAGGTCACATGGCATCCTAGAGATACTTATTGGGGATCTTATAGGCCAGAATATAGGCCAGCCCTCCGGGATTGAGGTCGCGCCAGACAGCTGTGACAACTTCTTCCATGACACGCACATTCTCAGGTTCGAAGGGCACGATCTCGGGAGTCCCAAACATCGATTTGCTGATACGGGATTCGACCTCATTAGCGAAGAAGTCGAACGAATCAGGTTTCATTTCGTGCAGGGCGCTGCGCTCTTCTTCAGTGACATCGTAACCGCCGATAGCAGCCTCGGTATCATTGAAGAGTTGGGCGCGATAATCTTCATCCGTAAGCGCTTTAGAGATGATCTCAACAACAGCTTCATCAGACATGGGTGGGCCTCCTTTAATTGAATGGTTGTTACTAGCTTTACTGATTTGATTATAAACGATGATTGCGTAAATACGCCCCACCTAAAGGGTATTTTTCTTCCTTCGAAAGAAAGGCCACAGCATCACAACCGCCAATAGCATTATTACGCCGATCATGATCCCCAAACCCCAACTTGGCCCAAGGGTGCGCTGAAGGAATGCCCACAGGGCGTTCCCGAGAAGCTTGAAAGCAGAAAAAATCGCTACAGCCGTCCACGCCAACGACAATAGCCCAAAGATACCAAAGATCCTTTCATCCTTTTCAAAGGATTCCTCGCCAAATAGTTTTTTCCTCAGCTCATTGCGGACGAAATGCAATGCCCGCCTGCGCAGCATGGGAATCTCCAGCCAGTCCATCAAAATGAAGTAGCCGTCTAGCTGCAGCAGGGGGTTGAGATTGACGAAGGATAGCAAGATGCAGAGCAAGGCAAATTGATATAGCAATCCAGCGCCTAAAGGAGAAGGAACTACAAAGATAAGCAGACTGGCCAGAGCTGCCAGAAAGAACCCGGAATAAGGCCCCGCCCAGGTCACCATGATACGCGGGCGGCGCGGTTCCATCCAAATATCGCTGGTATCAACAAAGAAAGCTGGCATGCCCAGGTAGATCATAAAACCGGCGCGGCGCACTTCACGGCCGTAGTGCTTGCAAGTGAAGGCATGGGAAGACTCGTGCAGCAGGATGGCGAAGAATTGAGCGATATACAATGCCACCAACCCTGAAGCTAAACCTGCGCCGCCGCTGCCCAGGATAGAAAGAGTTCCCCGCCAGGCGTGATAGCCGAAGGCAGCCAATCCGATTAGGGTGATCAGCAAGATGATGACCTGGACGGGTTTTGTGAAGATCAAGAAGATCCCGGCTTTGTACAGCTTCGTAAGCGCGGCATCGATACCGCGGATGGAGAAGGTTTTTTGCAAAAAAGTTCGCACCAGCCAACTGCGCAAGCGCTGCATACGATTTTGACCAAGAGCCAGGGCGGTATAGGCAAAAAGATTGCTCCTAGACTCAGATAGAAAACCTTTGGCATCCAATTGACCCAACAACGATAGCAACCCCCCGACAGCCAGGGACTTATAGCGCACAAAGTAGGCCACAGCCATATCCCGGATGGAGTGCTGGCCGTCCATCAAATTCCAAAGAAAAACTTGCTCTTCGCTCAGACGCAAATACGTGCCTGCCCGGGTATTCTTGAGAATATAATATTCTTCTCCCTCCACGGTGTGCAGTTTTTTCAGTGCCCAGCCCAATCGACGCAAGGGTTTTCGCTGGGTGTAGTCACCCGCCTGTGTTGTGGCACTCCATACACCATCGCTGGGCTGACGAGCTAGCACTAGAGTCTCATCTCCAACCTGCGCCCAAATGCTCAATATGCCGGGTGCTTGTCCCCCTACGGGGATGCTTCGCGAGTGCGGTGTGCGGCGGAGTTCGCGCCACACATCAGTGCGCGGCCGGATGATCAGGGTTTCGTCGTCAACTTCTCTCCAGATATCGCTTGCCTGACGTTCACTGATCAATAGGGTCTCTTTTTCTAGATTCCCCCACATGCCCCCCGGTCGTTCTCCTAGGTTCAGCCAAAGGTTGAAATCTCCACTTGGGGATGTTGATGTTTCAACCTGCTGCCAGATGCCCCCACTCGCGTTTTTCGTGGGTAGAGCCGACCAAATGCCCGCGCTCATTGGCTTTTCTCTAGCTTGAAAACTAAGGGGTGCTCCCCAAAAAGGATTGTGTCTCCATCTTCAAGAACCTGTGACTCGGTGATCAATTGACCATTGACCACGGTTCCGTTGGCGCTGCCCAGGTCCGTTAGCGTGAATCCATCTTCCTGGCGAGTGATCTCTGCGTGGGGGCGGGAAACGGCACGATCATTCAGGCAGATGTCCCAGCCCTGGCCGCGCCCAATGGTGCTTTTGGCTTTGTTTAACGCAAAGCGAGTGCCATCATGGGTTTCAAGAAATGCTCGAATGTCGGAATCAGGGACGACCAGTGTGGAACGAGGCGCCTCTTTGGGAACTGCTGCCAACTCAAACCGGAGCAAGACGGGGCCGACTTGGAGTTGATCGCCATGTTCGAGCGGGCGCGTGTCCCCGATCATTTCCCCATTAAGAATCGTCCCATTGAAACTACCCAAATCCGATACCAGATACGCGTCCCCATCAAAATGGATTTCGGTGTGCTGCCTGGAGACGCGCTCATCGAGCAATGCGATATCGCAATCGCGCCCCCGCCCGATGACGGTTAGCTCTTTCGTCAGCGTGAGCTCGTGCTGTTGCCCTTCGGGAAATTGCCAGGTGATGCGTGCGGCTGACATCAGTCTAAGTAGGGAGTTTCTAAGGGTTCAGGCTGCGGCTTGCAAACGCCACAGTAGACCGTATCAGCTACAACCAGTGATTTGAGTACTTTTTTGCTCTCGCTGGGGTATACACTGACAATGTAGTTCATCGTCTGGGTGTGGCTTTTACAAACGGCGCGGCCGCAGAAGCGGCAGACGGCTTGGGCGGGTTGATCACAATGCCAACAGTTCATGGGTTGCTCCTGCGTGATGAAGTGATAATTGGAACTATCTCAGTATAGAGCAAGCTTGGCTTTTGGTCAAATAAATTTGGTCAAACAAAAACACCGCCAATTTGGCGGTGAAAAGCATAACCGCAGATATACGCGGATAGACGCTGATGGTTTAAATTGATCCGCGTTTATCTGCCTTTGCTTACGGCACGCCTGCCCCGCCGTAGGCGCGAGGGTCGCATAGCGTGGCGTCAGCGGTTAGTTTTTTTCAATATCTAACAAGAATTGCTTGCGCCACAGACCGCCGCCGTAACCGGTTAATGAGCCATCGGAGCCGATCACCCGGTGGCAGGGGATGATGATGGAGATGCGGTTATCGCCGTTGGCTCTGGCCACGGCGCGTACAGCCTGGGGATTACCGATACGTTCGGCTTGTTCTTTGTAGGAACGAGTCCCCCCGTAAGGGATTTCTTGCAGCGCCCGCCAGACTTTTTGCTGGAACGCGGTACCCGGGATAACGAGCGGGACAGTGAACTCTTTGAGATCACCATCGAAATACGCTTCGATTTCCTTACTCAGGAGTTCGAAATGATCGTTATTTCCGGGGATGAACTCAGCCTTGAGCGATTTCTTCAAACGCTCAATCTGTGTTTCCAACATCCTGCGGTCGATGAATTCCAGCAGGCAGATACCTTCGTCGGTAGCACCGGCCAGCATCGGCCCTAAGGGGGTCAGGATTCTTGTGGTGGTTACGATATTCTTTTGCGAACTTCTGCTGGGGGCAAAGCCGGTGGTTTTCTTGAACGAGTCGCCGAAACCGCTCAGGGAGTCGTAGCCAGTCTCAAAGGCAGTATCGATGACTTTTTCTCCAAATTTGATGCGTCCGTGTGCATCGGAGATTCGCAACATGCGCAGATACGCCTGGAAGGTCATTCCGTGGTGCTTTTTGAACCAGCGTCGCACGCGTGCAGGGTCAATACCGCGTTCCCGTAGATCCTGATCTTTGAGCCTGAGTTCGGGCTGTGCTTCGACTTCATCCATCAGGGGTTTGAGCCACTGGGGATATTCGCCTTGCTGACCCAGGGGATGGCAAATTTTGCAGGGGCGGTAGCCGTGTACTAATGCCTCACGGGTGGAAGGATAGAATTCCACGTTCTGTTTCTTTGGTTTGCGGGCTGTGCAAGTGGGGCGGCAGAAGATGCCAGTGGTTTTTACACCAACAAAGAATATGCCTTCGTACGTGCTGTCTTTTTCCAAGAGAGCGGTATACATGGTTTCAGTAGTAGGTAAGGTCTGGTTCATTTTGCTTTCTTGCTCCTGTTCTTGATTCTACAGCTATACTGTAATCCATGTCCGCGTATTACGAAACCGAAAAATTGACACATAATCCACAAAGGGCACGAAGCGACACGAATTTTAATTTTGTGCTCTTCGTGATCTTGGTGGATTAAATCCATTCTAACTCTTCGACGGTGAGATCGCCGCCCACGTCGCCGGTGTTGAGTGTGCCCGCTGGTTCGATCATCATGATGTGACACTCATCTTCGGCGATGGGTTTGTGTTCGATGCCTTTGGGTACCACCAACATTTCGCCCTCCTTGAGCGTGGCGACACCATCTCGAAAGGCAATCTGCATCTCTCCCTGAATGACGATGAATACTTCATCGGTTTCGGGGTGGTTGTGCCAGACAAATTCCCCTTGGATCTTGGCGATCTTTAGGTGATAGTCGTTCATCTGGGCGATGATCTTTGGTGACCAGTGCTCGCTGAATTTGCTGAATTTCTCCTGGATTTTAATAACTTTATGATTCATGATTTTCCTCAACAGGTTTTTTAGTCGGATTCTATCCGACTTTTGTTTTTCAGCCTGAGAATTCATTCTCGGCTATGGAATATCGCCAGGCAGACTTCGTCAACGGTCCCCAGGTCAGCAACTTGCAGCCAGGGCAATTCAGCCAAGGGTGGGGTGCCGGCACCATAGGAGCAGATGGTGATTTGGCGATTTTGGGCTTCTTTTTCCAATCTAGCAAATACAGTGTTGAATATCTCGCCGCCAAAGGGGTTGAACAGGAAGAACACTGTCCCCTTCGAAAAATCCACCTCTCGGGCATCCGCCTTGATAAATTTGGCTCCAGTGAGACCCAGGTTTGCAGTGCGCTGAACAGCGTAGTTGTAATAGGCTGGTTCGAACTCTACTCCGATGCAGGGGATACCTGCCAGAAGGTGTACCAACATGATCACTTTTCCCAACCCTGAGCCGAGATCGTAGAAAACGTCATCCTTCGAAAATTGAACTTGATCAAATAATTCAAGGATCACGCTGACTGGTGTGGGTTCATAGCGCACCATTCCATAGACGCGGTCTGATGTTGGTTCGGGATGAGGCAGGGGGATCAGCACGCCCTCGATCAGGCTATCCAGGTTTTCGTAGCCATAGTGAGGTTGGCCGTGATTCTCAGGGGAGTAGTTGGTGAACGGAGTAATCAGATCGCGCAAGTGTGCGCCTTTCACCCCGGCGAGTATTTCATGGCGCAAACTCTGAAATAGGGAGTCGTTGAAGGCAAGAATCCGATCACCTAGTTGCCTTGCTTGCTCGTATAGGTCGGCTAATTCAGCGTTTGGATCGTGTGTTGCGTAAAGCTCTTCGATCAGGGCAATGAAATTTAAAGCTTCTTTGCGCGCGTTGAATTGCGCCTCTTTGAAGAGAGCCTTATTGCACTGTAAAGCGTCCAGATCGGCTTTGAGTTTGTGGAGTTTCATTGGTTTCTATTGTTTGGGCAACATAATTTGCCAAAATCAGATAGAAATGGGAAGAGGTAATTCATCCCAGGTGCGTCCTTCTAGTAAGCGCCCTGTTTTCTTCTTGTTGATTCCCCCCCACTGTTTAAAGAAGAATGGTACTTTGGCTTGTTTGCATTGGTCGCGAATTTCTGTTACCCAGTTGTGTTCTATAAGCCGTGCTCTTGGCCCAGATTCGCCCCCTACAATGACCCAATGGATTCCGGACAGTTCCAGGTTTGGGATTGATCCCAGGAGTGGTTCTAACGAGAGAAAACGCACTCGTGCATGAGTCTGGCGCAAGTGATCGATTCGGTGGGCGTAACGGCTATTTTCCACACTGACGCCCATCCAAACATTACTTGGCCATACTATTTGACTATCTAATTCAGCCAAGCGGTCTGCGCGTTTGGTAAGTACCTGAAATGTATGCCAGTGTGCGCGGCGCATGACATCGAAAGTCTTTATGATAAAATCGACCGGCACATCTTCGTGGAACAGATCACTCATAGAATTGACAAAGATAACTTGAGATTTTTTCCAATGCAAAGGGTCTTCAAGTACATTTTCATGCATTGTTAGTTTGAACTCATTACGGTATTTCTGTTGGCCCATTGCGCGCAGTCTCTTTGCCATGCGTTCAGCGTAGCAGTGTTTGCATCCTGGGCTAATTTTGGTGCATCCGGTAAGGGGGTTCCAGGTAGATTCAGTCCATTCGATAGAAGAATTGGCCATTGGAATTGCCTTTTGATGTAGACTACTTTGATTGTAGCACAAAAGTTCTTGTTTACAAATTAAATTTCATTTGCCCAGTTGCATCTTTTCTTGTAACATCATTCCAAAATTTGTTACCCAATTTGTGTTTGCTAGCAAAAAGTAACCGGTACAAAGGTGCGCGTCGCTTTGCACTACGAATAAGAGGTTCGTCTGTAACTACTTCTCGAATCACATACCCGAACTCCTCTAGTTTTCCTTTGTATAAGTCCAAAAGCTTTCGGTGGTAAAACATCTCATCACGTTTCTGATATTCGCGGTAGATGGTTCGCCATTCTGTACTACCGAAAAATTCATCAATAATGGTTGGTGTAGGTTTACATATTTCTTTCGATGCTTCACGTGTTATACCCATTTGAGAGTAGTAGATAATCAAATCCATGAATTTCACTTGCGCTAAAGTCTCGACTGTACTCCATTTTAGTTCCAGTCCAAAGGGATCTAAAAAAGCGATATTCAAAGAAGACCAAGAATTGCCACCGCTAATATACTTCCTATCAATTTGATCTATTCTTGCTTTGATTGTGTTTACTTGTTCGTTAGCGTCTCCTACTGAACATATTACTTTTTTATGTTGTTGACTGGCGGCACATCTTTGATCAAGTGCAGCGATATTATCGGCTTCAATGTCTGAAAAGAAATATCGGTCAAAGGGGCGTTTGTGAGTCAGCGCGATCAAGGGCGATCCCAAAACAATCTCGTCGGATTCGTTGATCCGGTTTTTTCCAGGTCCAGCGAATAAATCTATATAATGGATTGCTCGCCATTTCTTGACGCGCATTGCCACGATAAATCTTTCCAGATACCTTGTTAGATAATCCAATTTTATCGTTGACCAACTTTTCGATTGGTGCATGAGCAAGCCATCTGCTTCAGGTTGTAAGAATACATTAGATGCTTTTGTTGCTTGCATAAAAATCCCTACCTAATAAACCGACCCTTGAATGCATGACCTAGGATGCGGGCAAAATCATCCCAATATTTTTGGACAATGCCGAGATTGCGTTTTGACCAATCCTTGAGATCAAAAAAATATTCATCATGAGTAGGCATATTGCTCCCTCCAATGGCATCACCTTTTACTCAAAGGCTTAAGTATTATATCGCTATTTTACTGCAATTATAATCTAATCTATTAAAACGAAACACGCTATCCTTGAGTTAGCGTGTTAGGGATACTTCAAAGTTCGGTGTGATCAAACATCTGATGGTGTTACTTGTTCTCGTTTATGATTCCTTGAGGAAAGATGATTGGTGAACCTGTGCTGGGGTGGGAAACGATATCGACTGGGATGTTGTAGGCCCGACTGATATTTTCTGAACTGAGCACTTCGGAAGGAGAGCCCACACACTGTAGTTGGCCATCAACGATCAGGGCCACTTTGTCTGCTACGAAGGAAACCAAGTTCAGGTCATGGAGAGCCATCATCACGGTCAGTTGTTTTTCCTTGGTCAACTGCCTCACCAGGGATAGTAAACTGGTTTGGTGCTGCAAGTCCAAATGATTGGTTGGCTCATCCAGGAGCAATATCGGCGTTGATTGTGCCAAAGCGCGCGCCAATAATACCCGCTGCTGCTCGCCCCCCGAGAGTTTAGCAATCGATCTCTGGGTGAATTCACCCAGATTGGTCTGTTCTAAGGCCAATTGGACAGCCTCTCGGTCCTCCTGGGACTCGCGGCCCAGCCAACCCATATAGGCTGTCCGGCCCATCATGACCGCTTGCTCAACTGTGAAGGCTCCGCCCATATGCCGGGCTTGGGGAACAACGGACAAAATTCGAGCGCGCTCACCGGATGGGATTTTGGTGATATCTTGATTGTCAACGGTAATATGGCCCGATTGGGTGGAGATTAACCCGCTCACAGCGCGAACAAGCGTAGTTTTTCCTGCGCCGTTGGGGCCGATCAGGGCCAAAATCTCACCGGGATTGACTTCTAAGGTGATATCCTTGACGGCGGTTTTCTGGCCATATGCGACAGTAAGGTTTTCTATTCTCAACATCGCTACCAGAAGACCTCGCGTTTAGCCCGGCGTAAAATCCACAGGAAGAAGGGTGCACCTGCCAGGGCAGTGACAATGCCCACCGGCAAAGTGGAGGGGGCTAGTAAGATTCGGGCCAGCATATCTGCAAATAGCAGTGAACTGGCTCCTAAGAATATGGAAATGGGAATTAACCGTCTGTAATCTGGTCCCCAGACAAGGCGCACGATATGGGGAACAATGAGACCAATAAAGCCAATGACACCTGAAAACGCGACGGCCACCGCCGTGGTCAGGGATGCTGCAACAATGATGTATATCTTGGCGCGATCGACATTCAAGCCCATTTGCCGGGCTTCGTTTTCCCCAAACTGCAGCACGTTCAAACTGTGACCTGAGATCGAGAGTAATCCCATGCCGACTGCCATATAGGGCAGCGCGGCCAATACCGGATTCCAGCCAGCCATGGGGGAACCGCCCAACAAAAATGCAATGGCGCGGTAGATTTGATCGTCTGAGGTTAGCATGAGATACGAAGTTATAGCAGATGCAAAGGCACCCACCGCGACGCCTGCCAGGATAAGGGTGGTCAAGGGCACCAAACCATTGACCCTGGCCAGGTTGTAGACGATCAGCACAGTCAGAATTGCGCCAACAAAAGCGGCGATGGGGATCAGATAAAATCCACCTAATTCGGTAGGCCAGTTGATCACCATGGCCACAACAGCGCCCAATCCAGCTCCTGAAGCCACACCGATCAGATAGGGATCTGATAATGGATTGCGAAACAGGCCTTGATACGCTGCGCCGCTGCTAGCTAATGCCGCGCCGGTCATTGCTACCAAAACGGTATGAGGTAAACGCACAGCCATGATGATTGCCACAGATGAATTCGGCCAACTAGGTTCGATATTTATCCAAGGAAGTCGATCCGCGAAAATCTGCAAGATCGTGCCGGGCGGAATGAATACAGCTCCCAGCGCAATGGAGAAGATCAAGGCTGCGAGGAGAAGGCCGATATTGAACAGGAAAGGATTGTTGCGAATCATTGATTAAAAGCAGGGGAGCAAGGGGGAGTGGGAGCCTGGGAGAATAGAATCTCCCAGGCTCCTGCCTCTTCGGCGTCTAAGCACCCGGGCTCGCTTTACTCAAATACGTCAGGATGCAAGATCTTGGCAGTTTCTTCCAGAGCGTCGACCAACCGCGGGCCGGGGACGCTCATCATGTTAGGGTCAATGGGATAGATAGCTTGATTTTCAACAGCTATGATCACATCCCAGCCGGGACGTCCGGCGACATCTTCAGGAGTCACACCATACAACGCATCCGCCAGCAATATCACCTGCGGGTTGACGGCGATCAATTCCTCGGCGCTGATTTGGGTATATTCGCCTTCCAGCGCTGCGGCGGCATTGGAACCACCCGCCATAGTGATGATGTAGTCAATGAATGTACCCGAACCTGTTGTCCAGGGATTAGAAGGGTCGGTGGCGTCCAACTCATAGAAAACTGAAGGGGCGTATGAAATTGGAGCGACTTTTTCCTGCACTGCTTTGACGCGGGCATCCAGATCGGCAATCAGCGTTTCCGTTTCGGCTTCGTGACCAGTAATGGCTGCCAGGGTTGCCAAATTGGCATACAAGCCCTCAAAATCTGCAGGATTACTTTGCCAATATACCTGCAGACCGAGATCCTTGAGTGCCAGAATCTGTTCTTCGGCAACAATTTGCGCGGCAATGACTAAGTCAGGTTCAAGAGCCAGAATTGTCTCTGTGGGCAGTTCACCCCACATGCTTCCGACGCTGGGTACTTCCAGAGCTTCTTCGGGGAATAGTGAGAAGTCATCTCGCCCTACAACCTGATCTCCAGCCCCGATGGCGAACAGGATTTCCGTGATGGAGGGTGAGAGGGATACAATGGTCTGAGGATATTCTGTGAATTCAACCGTGTTCCCCATGCCGTCAGTAAAGGACATTGCCTCGGTTTCAATCGGAGCTTCGGCTTCTTCCGCTGGGGCTTCTTCTGCAGGAGCCTCTTCTTCGGCGGGTGCAGCTTCTTCTACCGGGGCGGCTTCTTCCACTATCGTGTCGACAGGTTCTTCAGGTGCTGCTGGTTGACAGGCGGTAAGTACCAGAGCGAACACCAACATCAGTATGATATGTAGATTTTTACGTAGCATTATAGTTGTTCTCCTTATATTATGTTTCTTACTGCTGTTACACAATCACTTGCCCCTTCGACCGCGAGCCTGGAACTTTCTGATGCGAGACTGTTTCAGGCTCCCTGCACAGGGCGCTGCGTAACATAACGTTAATTAAAAATCCCTGCCGCTTGGACAGGGATGGTGGGTTTTGTTATTTGAATTCGTTAATGATATTCCCACCTCCTTACCTCGAGGTACGTGGAAATCACGATCATGGCGGGCGGCCTGGCTTGGCCCTTGGGGCCATACAGTTGCGGGACAGCGCCGGACTTGCTCGTGCTTACGCACGAAGCGTACCGGCTTCGCCTCGGTATCGACGGTTGTCTTACCGAACCTTCCCATCCGGGGGAGTTAGGTACCAAAATCGGATTTATTGAATTGATAATGTGCTCACTGCAACTTCACGGTTATTGTAGCATACTTCAAACTCTACATGCTTCCTTTTATGTAAGGTTTTTTCCCTGATTAATGTCAGGAGTTTTCCTGCTTCTTGACGATTCGCTGAGGTTTAGATGCGTTAAATGCGAAAGCACTCCTATAGCGAAAGTGCTTTCACACCTACCACTCCTTAGAGAAAAGACAACTCAACCTATTTATCTTAGCAGAACGGCTCGTGTTGAAGCCGTTCGGCCGTAAGCAAAAGACCCGCTGAAATTTCAGCGGGTCTTTTGCGACAGTGCCCCCACGGGGACTGTTAGTGTGCACAAAATAAGATTGGCCCCCATCAGGGGGCTTTTCTTTTTTTGATTCTAGCACAGGTGGCGGGGCGTAGGTGATATTTCCCTGGACCTTTTTCCCATCCCGTTTGACGGTGATATCACTGATGAAGCCGCTCAGGATGATGCGCTTTTCTTGCGGGGTGGCGGCATCCAGGGCGGAGCTGAGACGGGCGCCGATTTCCGCGGGTGGGATCTGGGGTGCGTCTACTTCCGGGGGTTCTTCCGCCTCGAGCAAGTTGATTTGTGCTTGCAGCTCCCGGGATTGGGCTTCGAGTTCTTCGAGCTGAGCGAGCAGGGCCTGAGAGTGGCCAGCGTCGGCGATGGCGGCCACCAGGTTGTTGATTTTGCGTTGCAGGGGACGTTTTTGCTTTTTCAGCGCTTTTACTTCGCCATCGACGACAGTTTTCCTGGTAGAACGCGTCTCAGCGTCCGTTTTTAGGGCATTGGCGATGTTTTCAGGGCTTAGGAGCTTGTTTTTGACCAGTTTCAGGATCTCAGCTTCGAAATCTTTCTTGGGTATGGATTGTGCTTCACAATCTCGCTTACGCCTGCGTTGCAGACAGCGATAGTAGTAGTAGACCTTGCCATCGCCGGAGCGGATGCGGTTGCCGCCGATCGGTGACCCGCACTCCCCACACGTGAGCAGGCCAGATAGGATGTACGATGAATTGGATTTGCGCTGACGGGGCGGTCGGTATTGACGTTTGTTCTTTTGGTTGAGTTTCTGCACGGCATCCCATGTTTTACGGTCGATGATGGGTGTGCAGTACTCTTTGATGACAGTGCTGCCAAAGACCAGCTCGCCGATGTACAGGCGGTTCTTGAAAAAGGTGGCGAAGCTGTTGACGGAGCTGTATAGGTTGGTAGCTGTTTTGATTTGGCCGTAGGTGGCTCCGCTGGCTCGCATTCGCCAGGCTCTTTGGATGGTAGGCACAAGTTCGGGATCTGGCACCCACTTAGCGGACATATGGGGCTTGCCGTCTCTATGGGTAGAGATCTGCATGGGTTGGCGCACAAAGCCTTTTGGGGGCACGCCGCCCAGGGTCTGGAAATCTTCCAGATTATCATACAGGCCGCGCTTGACATCTTCGCTGAGTTTCTCAGATTTCTGCTGTGCGAAGGTTTCTTCCATGGTCTCGATGACGTATTGGAAGGTGCCCTGGGGAATGTTATCCATAAGGGAATGGATGATGTAGCCGCGGCGGCGGATATCGCCTTTATAGTACTGCGCATCAGGGACATTGCGGGCAAAGCGATTGTGGCGCCAGATGATCAGCCCTGCTTCGGGGGGATCTGTTTTGAAATAATTTATGAGTTCTTGGAATTGATCTCGCCCGCGGGTGGTGGTGCCTGTTGAAGCGTCGATGAAAAGGCGCGTGAGCACCAGGCCATTTTCATTACACCATTTGCGCAGGTAGTTTTCTTGCTGTTTGGCGCTGAGTTCTTGCTGTTCGCCGCCTGAGTCACGGATGTAACCAACGACATGAGATCCGGGTTCGAAAGGTGAGTTCATAGGTTTATTGTCAATAATAGAACGAATGTGCTAAAATGAAAAGGTGTAAATATATCTTTACAAATATATATTTGGAACATATAATGAAATTGATCGACCTTCCACTTTTCTGTATATCTTATATAAAATTGTTTGAAAGGAAAGTTGTAATGCACAAATTCTTAGATGCTGCGAAAGCACTAGAAAGTGTCGTTTACGTTTCCCACAATACGAGTAATTTATTCAACCTAGTAAAAACATTATATTACGCTGATAAATTTCATCTTGAAAGGTATGGAAGAACGATATCTGGTGATCACTATATTGCGATGGATGATGGTCCCGTACCTAGTGGGGCATATGATTTGATCAAGCTGGCCAGGGGAGATAAGTTCGCATATGATGAAAAAATTGTCGAGGTGCATGCAGAAGATGCAATCAGAACCGAAAGAGATGGTTCTAATACGTTAGTATTTCCACGACGCGGGCCGCATTTCGATATGTTAAGCGAGAGCGATATTGAGTGTTTAGATGAAGCCATTGAGAAATATGGCAATATGAACACATCAAGGCTTTGGAAGATTGTTCACATGGAAAAGGCTTTTAGTGAAACAGATCAGGATAAGCCAATCCCTCTCCGAAAGATCATATCGCTCGATATTCCAAACGGACAAGAAGTGCTTGAATATTTAGATAGTTAATCTTCATCCCTGCTGGGGGAACAATGAGCATTGAAGAATACATCGCGCCAGGGAAAATTCTCTACATCAACGTTCTGATGCCGCATGATGATAAATATAGGGACAAGTATTTTGTAGTTGTATGCAGCTCGCCAATGTTGCTTCTAAAGATAAATAAAACTGGGGAGCAAACCGCGATCGGCAAGAAACATAAAGAACGCCAATTTAAAATCAAGCAATCAGTTTACACATTCCTAAAACATGATTCATATCTCGATTGCGGAACTGCTTGGTATGGACTTCTCTCTGAAGACGAAGTTAAAAAACAGCTTTCTGAAGATCCTTCTCGCATAAAAGGAGATGTGATTACGGATCACAGAAACGAACTAATTAAGCTGACAGATCAATCGAGATCAATATCCACGTACCATAAAAGACTAATAGCTGATAGTTGTCGATAAAAGCCCCGCCCTCGAGCGGGGCTTTTTTAGTTAATATAGTTGCTGACCAATTGAAGGATGAAGCCGATAATAATCAGAATGATGCCCGTTGGTGACATGATTTTGTATATTTTTCCACGTCTTATTTCGTCTTCATCTCTTTGAGAAGCAATCAACCGAATTTTTCCTTCTGGATCGATCTTTGGTGGTAATCCAAAGAAAAATAGTAGGATTGCACCAATGATGTCGAGAACAAGTCCAATGCTGTTGACACAGATGCTGTCTAGCACGCAAGTATCCTTTCTTGCCCCGCTCTAAGCGAGGGCTTTTTTTATCTCTCAATTCTCTTCCGTGGGACCGGGACCGCTGCAATCATAGGGATCGGATCGAGCATCTCTAAATACTTGAAGCGCACGCCCCAGGTGCGCCCCAGGTAATCTTTCACCACGGCGATATCCAGCGTGACATACAAGACGATTGCCTTGAAGCCATACGTAAAACGATTTCCACATTTGTGTTCTCGCACGTGTACCTTGTCGCCGACTACGAATTGGGGGGCCATTGTATTATCAGTTTAGGCCCAAAGTGACAATATGGATTTCCTTATTGTCACTTTGAGATCTACTTTCTCACCCAGACTATTGAACCGGGACCTTCAATGAGTAAAGCGTCAATCGATGCAACATTTGTTTTTTGTCCAGTGAGTTGGTTTATGCGGTAGTAATCCCCAAAACGTACATGCCCATATGCGGTGATCCATTGGCCCTCGACTAGCCTTCCTTCCTTGTTGTTCAGTTTATATGTACCTATAATAAGATTAGCAGAATAGTTTCCTAACCAAATATCGACAAGATGTTCGCCTAAATTAACTTCTGATATTTTGCCGCTAATTGAAACGCATTCATCCAAATGATCTTTGGCATATTCTGTTTCGGCCAGTTCTCTCCAGTTGATCTTTGGGCATATGCCTTTCCAATGACTGATTTTGTCTCTTACATCCTGAGTGGCTTGGATGTTGTTGGCATATTGGGTACGAGTTGCAGCAATATTCTTCGCATCTTGGGTGCTGGTTGCGTTCCTGGCATCTACAGTTGCAGTTTTATTCGAAGCCTGTTGAGTTTGTGTTTTTTGAACAGAAATCGCCGTTGCAGTTTCTGGTATGGGTGTATTAGTGGCTGTTGCAGAAGGTGTAATCGTGTTCGATGGTGTGAGTGATGGAGTCAGGGAACTAGTCAGCGTAAATGTTGGGGATAGAGTGAATGTAACTGTAGGCGTGTCGGTAGAAGCTGGTGTGAAGGATGAAGTAGGTTTCGCCGCTTCCGTTTGAGCGATGGCCGTTTGGATTGTAGCTTCCGACGGCGTGCAGGCAGCCAACAGCATGATCGCAACAGTGATCAGGAAAATGTGTCGCACTTTCATTAGAAGCCCCTTTCCAAATGTATCAATATGATGGCGGCAATTGCTCGTCATTTTCTGACTGCAAGATAGCTTCTTCAATAATATCCGTTGTTGCGCTCATCCAGCATCGACAGCCGACATGAGCAGGTGGATGTTTATAGAATTTTCCATCACTGCCACGAAATTCTTTATTGTGTAGTACGTTCACTCCGTTTAGGGGACCACAAATTTTGCAAACTAGATCGTCATTGCATGTTTGCCATGTTTTTATCACCCTGACATCATCGAAATCTTTCGCTAATTGGTCAGCTTTGGTTTGTTCCTTTTGTGATTGATAGCGTGAGATTTCGGAAGAAGCTATTTCAAAGGCATGTTCATCATCTAATGGAATGAGTTTAGCGACATCTCCAATTGTAAGACCTGATGAATCGACGAACTCTTTTACGGCCTTGAGAACAGCTTTAGATGTTTTTGCATCTAATCCTTCAATGGTTGTTTTAGGACCGAAGAATTTCATCATAGCAAACCCCTTTCATGTAAATTGGCGGTTATTGCTGCCCAGATCGCAAACCTGATAAAGAAATACAACGCCGCAGCGGTGATGATTTCAGGTTGATAGACAGGCCAGCGCAACCAGGCGTAGAGCCAAATCAGGAAAAAGCCAGTATCTAGTACCATGGTAACTCTTGACGACAATTGAATCATGCTATAATTAGAACATGCGTTCTAAGTTTTGGGTGTCATTTACTAAATCCGTTGACCGGGTAGGGTGGTATTTCATCATACGGTGGTTAAACAACCGTGGTTATTATGTACTAAAGAAAGAGTACTATCTACGAGTTTTAAACCTGGCAAACTCAACTATTTCCCGCCGCTCATCATCAGATGCGAGCCGATAGGCATTCACCAATTCATCCAATCCTGGCAATTCTTCATCTTCAATATCTGGTAATAATCCCGCTTTTCTAAACACATAATCTGGGGGATATCCTAGCGCGTCCGCAATTGCTGTACATAGATCTGGACCAGCATCTCTGTGGCCATTTAAAACATCACTTATTGCAGTTGGGCTGACCTTTGCTGCCCGCGCCAAGTTTGCGCGGTTCCACCCCCTAATTTCTATTTCTTGAATAAGAAAATCAGCAAATATTGAAGAGTTGTTCATTCTTGCTAATTATTCCACAAAATAAATAAGCAATGGCGAATACAAATAAGCAAGTGCTTGACAAACTGTACGCACTATGTATAATATAAGCTATCGCTAATAATAATAAGCAAAACAGGAGACCAAATGGCCAAGAGAGCAAATGTTCCAATTTCAGTGGAACACGACGAGAGATTGAAGGAATTAGCTGGAGCAGAGCGCCGATCGAAAACCGGACAGGTGGAATACATGATCGACAATTGGCCGGTGCTTTCCAGGCTCCGCCAGCAGCGCTTCCAAAATGCGCTGAGCCAGACCTATGAAGCCAGTGTGGAGCAAACTGTCCAGCAGATGATCTCAGCAGGTGAAAAGCTGTATCTCAGTGAGATCGTCAAAAGGATGAACGGCGGCGCCAAAAGCGAAGATAATGCCACAAGCGGGTATACCTCTCACGGCATTGGTGTGATCCTGCGCCAACTGGGGTATGAAATCTTCCGCGACGACGATGGCAAAGCCTTCATCGAGATGAATCTCTCAGACGCCCTGGTGTTGAGTTAGCCAGGGCTTTTGTATTTCCCAAGCAAAAAGAAAGGTTTCTCCCATGTATCTAATCGTTGATCAAAAAACAACCGAAAAGCTGATCGCCGCCCGTCCCATGGGTACCAACATCAGCGTCAGCTTCGTGCCCGATCTGGTGCGCCTGTTGGCCGCCTATTCCACCGTAGAGAACCAGGAGATGGGCATGGATAAGCAAATCTATTGGCGCGCATCCCTGGCAGAGCTGGCCGCCGAGCTGCAAGAGCAGGGCTACGGCATCCAGAACCGCCACGTCGGCTTTGCCGCCACCAACCTGGGCCTGGAGAAGATCCGCCGCACAGAAGGCTACATCATCTTTTGGAGCCGCGAGCAGTTGGAAATCCTGCTGGATTATTTTGGAATTGAAGGAGAGTAGTGACATGACACAAGTAATCATTATCCAAGGCGGCAGTTTGGAGCAATTTTACGAGCAAACTTTAGCATATCTAACCGCTAAATATCACAGTTACAACTATAACCCAATGAGCGTAGACCCTGACGTTGAAAGCGAAATGCGGTATTACGAGCAAATGGCGCACAATATCGCAAAAGATGCCTACGAAAGTGGCGGCGGTTGGCAAGCAGTCGCAGACGCTTTGGGCGTACCTTTGGGTAAGTTGGTTATCTGATGCTGACATTTTGCGCTTTTCTCTTGATGCTGCTTTGGGTTGGGTTTATTGCCTTCTCGGCTTTGGTTGTCAATACACGTCGCAACTGGCGAGATGTCGGATTATATATAGCGCTGGTTGTGCTTTTTGTTCCCTATCTAATATCAAAGATGCGAAAAAAGAAGGACTATGTGGCAAATGCGCAATATAAAACATGATCGTCAGGAAGAGACCTTTGCCAGCGCCTTGTTGACGTTCATCTTCACCATCGGCATTGCTGGTCTCACCTTTGTACTGTTGGTAATTGGGTTAGGCATTGGCTGATCTACACTTCCAATTCGCAGAACAGTTTGCGGATGATCTCCCGCCGGATAAAGAAGCGGCCTATTGGGCGGCGATAGAAACATTGGTTCTTATAGCACGAAAGGAAATCAAACATGAAAAACATCTTTCGATGGGCAGCCACCAAAGCGATAGCGCTGCACCTGATAATCTGCCTTCTGGGGGCGGCCTGGGGAGCGCTGGTAGCGCAATATCTACTGGCGTCCCTGTTCCTGATCTTGTTGGTCCTGGGCTCATTCCTATGGTTTGAGTGGCGCTATTCAGATAACGATAATCTCCTGCGCACAGAACACTCCTGATAAAGACCGAGCGCAATCGTGGACGGGGGATCGATTGCGCTCAGGTAGAGAGAAGGAGCGTGGCGTGCTCACTTCCCTAAAGATAGCATCACTTTTCAATCTTGTGTGATATTTGGATGGTCAAAATGATTACCTCTGTAAAACACCCCAATCTGAATTATGTCCGCTACAACAACCAGTATCAGAAATGGTATCGGGCAGTACTGGTCGAAGGCGCCATGGGCAAGGGCGCCCGTGTCAGCCGCAAGAAGTTCAGCAAAGCTGATTCTGCTGTCAGGTATGCTCGCCTGGTGCACTATCGCCTGAGTCGACTGCAAGCGTGTATGGAAGTTTTGATCGAAGAGAGCGATTAGTTATGAAAATTCCATTGAAATCTGGAATAGAGCAAGATGCTCTCACGAAGTGGCGCAAATACATACACTTTCGCGCTGGAGAACGGAAATATGCCAAGCGGAAATACAACCGACGTTTACGCCAAGTTGGGCGAGCAGAATGTAGAGATCATGAAAGGAGTATCTATGAACACACAGACCCAAACCCTGCTTGAACTCCCGGTGGCCGTGGCCACCCATTGGCAGGCAGAATTCGCCGCCTGGCTGCGTGAGAACGACAGGGCAGAGAACACAGTGGCTGCATACCTGAGTGATATCCGCCATTTTTCTAAATTCTTCATACAGGTAAACCAGCAGCCCTTCTCGCCCAAGTATCTCAGCAGTGCCGATATCAAAACCTATTTCCGTGCGCAAGATGCCGATAAGGCCGTAGCGCCGCGTAGTCGCAACCGACGGCTGGCCTCTCTGCGAGTGCTGGTCCAATGGGCTGCCGAAGTGGGCTATCTGGAATATGACCCCACAGTGACCATCAAACGTGTCGATGTGGAGAGCAGGCCCCGAGACAAATCAGCGCAGGAGATGGATGCGCTGGAAGGGGTTGTGGTGAGTGGTGATCATTTACGGTGTACTACGCCCAAACACGAACTGCTTGGCCTGAGAGATGTGGTCATCTGGTACCTGTTCAAAGATGCCGGTCTGCGTGTCGGAGAGATCGCTGGCCTGGATATCAGAGATCTCGACCTAAAGAGCGGCGAGATCCATGTGCTTGGCAAAGGGCAGCGCAAAGGCATTGTGCTTATCCCCGCATCCCTGGTTGAGATCCTGCGTACCTGGCTGCAGCAGATGCCCCTTTCCGTAGATGGTGCCCTGATAGTTAGTTGGAGCGGAGAGCGCATCAGCAGCGACCAGGTGCGTCGGCGCTTGTACCTGGTCCGTGATACTGCCGAAGTCGATGTCAAGCCGCACGACCTGCGCCATACCTACGTCTATGGCTTGCTAGATGCCATGCTCCAGCAGGGCCTGCACATGCCCGTGGCGCTGGATGCGGTGCGCAAGCAGGCCCGGCACGGCGATGAGAAGACCACCATGCTGTACCTGAGAGCACGTCAAAGCCAGATCCGTGCTGCAGTGGAGGCCATGTGATGACCAGTGTACTTCCGATCAAATCCTTTGCCGATATCCCCAAGGCTGTCACCGTAGTCAACTGTGCAGCCTGTGAGCGTCGGCAGGCCACTCGCTTTGTTGCCATCACTGTGGAGATCAACGCCTTTATGCGCACTCGTTTCAAGCAGATGCAGATGCCCCTGTGTGATGGCTGTGGCGATCAAGTAGAAGAGAGCGTGGCCAGCGGTGGGAAGATGGCCAAGAAGCTGGCAGGTGTCCGATGAACGAAATCACATTATGCATTCTGGTATTTATGATCGAAGGCTTGCTCCATTATGTGCGCTATCACTTCATTCCCAAGATGCACCCGGTCCTATGCTACACGCTGGGTGTGCTGGGCCTGATGCTGCCATACTCAGCCTGGATGCTGATGCAAGGAGCGGCGCACCAGGTTATTGTGTTGTGGAGTGTCATCCTGTCTGGTGGTGCAGCAGTGGCTATCTCCTACTTTGCCGACTGGCTACATAAGAAGATCCTCGATGGGCAGGATGCGCTGGAACGTGAGAGCGAAGTCTACAGCGACCTGAGAGAAACCGTACATGCCTCGGGCAAATAAACAACTGACCGACATCAGAGAGAAGCTAGAGGGTGCTTCCTTCACCCTGAGTGAAGTGGATGGCTACCCCTACCGCATAGCCAGGCTGCGCATCGTGCAGGCACAGCGCCGCTCTGGTCTGGTCAGCCTGTTAGCCCCAGCCCTCGAAGAGATAGATGAGATCAACATGGCCATAGGGGATGCCCGCCGTCAGGTGGACGCAGCCCTGGCCCTGCTGGTAGGAGAGTAAATGCAGATGCCCACTGGTCAATGCAGTAGTAGAGAGAATCGCCTACCTCGGATTTGTGCTGCCATGCCAGGCGTGGGCTTGGCGGCGTGGGAAAAGGCTTTTTGCACCCCTAAAAACGTGCAACATAAGTGGGGGTTATGTTGCATCTTCTTGGTGGGGGTCCCTCGCAGATCTCAATGCTTTCTTTTTGGGGTGGGGTAAGTGGCTCGAGAAATTTGACATGATGGAGAGAAAAGGTTTAGGACGGGAACATGGGAACTGTCATTGATGTAATCAAAGAACGGATTGATATTGTTGATCTTGTGAGTGCTTCGGTGGATTTGAAGCGCTCTGGGAAGAATTACACGGGGTATTGCCCGTTTCACCCGAATTCTCGGACGCCTGCATTGGTGGTTTTCCCAGACACAGGGACGTGGCGCTGCTTTGGATCATGCAATGAAGGTGGTTCGGTTATTGATTGGGTGCTGAAGGAAAACCCTGGTTGGGATATCCGGGAAGCGATTACGGAGCTGGCTAAGAAGGGCAATATCCCTTTAGAACGCTATGATGAGCGTGGCCTGGATGAACGTATTGCGTCCCGAAAGAAAGAGGATGCCTTTCAGATTGCAGCGAGATTGATGAATGAGTGGCTGCTTGAAGATGAGCAGGCGCTGGCTTATGTACACAGCCGGGGAATCAGTAATGAGACGATCAAGGCCAGCGGCCTGGGGTTCAGTGGGCGCTCTTCTGCTGCTCAGGCTGAACGGATGCGGGGCGAATTTTCGATGTATGGGATTGACCCGGAAAGCCCGCAGGCTGCTGCTATCTTGGGATACGAGGGGCATATGTCGAATTGGTGCTCGAAGTGGAGGATCGACCCTAAGGCGGTGAATAACGAGAAGATCCACGGGATTATGAGCACACCGGGGCTGGTGTACCCACACAGGATCCAGGGAAGGATCGCCTACTTATCTCGCAGACAGCTCCCAGGGCATGATGTCTTTCACAGGGATGGCAAACCACGTGAATGGAAGTCATTTAATCCTACCCACGCACTGGCAGGGCCGAAAATGCCTTTTTTCAATCACTTACATTTGCGCAGGCGGGAACGGTTGATGATTGTGGAAGGGCAGTTGTGTGCGATTACGCTGGCGCAATGGGGGATCCCGGCGATGGCGTTGGCTGGTTCTTCGTGGCGCAATATTGAAGAGATGATTGGAGCGCTGCGAGACCAGTATGAGACGATTTATTTTGCTACGGACAGCGATAAAGCTGGGCAGGCTGTGATCACGGGGCGGGACAATGATTTTCCGCTGGCGGGATATTTTGGCCCGATGCTGTGGGTGGCGCACTGGCCTAAGCATACATGGGTGGGAATTGACGGCAAAGAACGTGAAAGCCGGGACGCAAATGATTTGCGGCAGTATTACCGGGACCAGGGGGTTTCGCAGGATGAAGAGTTTGAAGCGGTGGAAGAGGTTCTCGAGGCTGCTGCTCCTATCGTTTTGCTGGCTGCGAAGTATGCTGGCTCGATCAACGGGGCAGGGCGCCAGAAAGCTTTGAAGATTGTGCTGCCACTGATTGCGAAGATGCCGGTGACAGCTCGTAATGATTACAGAACGAAGCTTGCCAAGGCGTTATTCCCAGAGAGCGGGACCAGGCTACAAGATTTCAATAAGCTGGTTGGGGATGAGATCAAGAAAGTGGGGGATGGCGATGATCCGGCAGAGCGAGTGGAGACGATGGGGGGGTGGTATCCAGTCAACGATGAAGGCACGGAAGGTTATTTGATTGAGCTGGTGTAT
>CAZLNX010000007.1:0-45673 GCA_964560795.1 uncultured Anaerolineales bacterium
CGCGATTGCGTTCTGCCAAAAACTGTTGAACAGAGGGTGTGATACATTTAACCAGACGATCATATCCGACATTATCAAGTCTCTCTAATAAGAAACGTATAATCCAGTGTAGATCCAATTCACGCTTGAGTGGGCGTATTTCTTTGGCATAACTAGTGCCCTGAAGAATGGCCCGCACGATTGCACGTGCACCCCAAAATCCAGTCACTGTTCCGCCAACAGTCGTCACTTTGACCTGTCCTGCAGCATCACCAACCAGATATACTGGCATTGACCCGACTTTCCCCCATGGGCGCAGCGCAGGGTGATGCAAGGCAACCTGCGATGCCTGATAGCGTATCGCAGTAAGTTTCTGTTTTTCTAAAAAGCGGTCTAACAACACTCGACTTTGACGAGCATTCTCCCCGGCCAAACCTAGCACGCCTCGTTGAGATGATTCGGGAATCAACCAGTAGAAATATTGAGTATCTTCCACATCGAACCAGACTTTAGTCACCCCGGGATCCCACCCTGAAGGTAAGTCAACCTCTGCTTGCACAATGGCCACAGAAGGCGGGGTGGGCATCCCAGCTGCTTCAGCAGTTTGACTCTTCAGTCCATCTGCGCCAATTGCAACAGTAGCAGTAGCTTTATACTCAGTTTTGTCTGAATCAAAAATGAGTTCGACATCCCCTGCATTTTGCTCAAATCTCAGGAAACGGTAGCCAAGATAAATCTCTGCACCTGCATCGAGGGCGCGGGCGTAAAGTCCCTTAGTTAGCAGGTTGCGCTCAATAATTAGATCTGGATTTCGAAAACTAATATCTACATTTTGGGTGTGAGAATCAACAGACATGACCCTGGTTTGACAAAGAGTAGCTAGGGAGGGGATATCTTTCAAAAATGTGTTAATCTCTCGAGTAATGATATAGGTACGCCGAGCAGGGTTGATCTCAACTTGGCGCTCGAAAACACCAACATGTTTTCCCGTTCGAGCAAGTAATTCAGCAGCATATAACCCCGATGATGAAGCACCGATAATAATAACGTCGAATTTCAAAGTTTATTTCCTCCTGAATATCAATAAGGGGCAGTATTATACATTACTAATCGGTTGATTGCTGTGATGTTTTTTCGTGGAAGCATATCAAAACAATAGGTGCCTACCGCCCTTTCAGAGTCAGCATTTGCCCCATAGTGCGTAGCAAAATAGTTACATCCAGCCACAATGACTGGTGTTTGACATAATATAAGTCATACTGTAAACGTATCTTGGCATCTTCGATGCTTTCAATATAGCCATAATTGACAACCGCCCATCCAGCCATCCCTGGCTTGACAGCATTGCGCAAACGATGGAACGGGATTTCCCGCTCTAGTTCTTGCAAGTGCTGAGGGCGTTCCGGGCGCGGACCAACTGCACTCATCTCGCCTTTGAGAATATTGATCAACTGAGGCATTTCGTCGAGGCGCATCTTGCGCAACCACTTTCCAATGCGCGTAATTCTAGCGTCATCAGCCAGGGCGCGTTTCGCCTGCCCGCCAGGTTCAGCATCAGGGATCATTGTGCGCAGCTTCAATAAGTTAAACCTGCGCCCTCCTTTGCCCTCGCGCTCTTGCGAGTAGATAATCGGCCCCGGCGATTCTAAGAATATTGCCAGTGCAACTAATGGGAAAATGGGCAACAAAATTGAGAGCCCAATCAGTGCACCCACTATGTCGAAGATGCGGTTGGCAAACGGGTAGAAGCCACTCGCCTCAGCAGAATTTAGCGGCAAAGCAACATACCAATTATCGTCCCCGATATGCTCTATGGGTACGCGTCCGGTGAGTTGTTCATAGAGCACTGGCATCAGAGTAATTTGCGCCCCCTGTTCTTTGCAATCCAATATAGACTGAAAAAGCGGTGCGCTGATATCATGGGTCACGGCAAGAATCACTTCGGAAATGTGCATCGTGACCAACAATTCTGTTAATTCAGCTGACGTACCAAGCACAGGGATATGGACTGATGACCCCAAGTTAGCACTTTTTACTTTTCCCTGAGCTGGGGAGTACCCATTTAGTTTAACAATAACAGAAGACTCATTTTTGTCTTCGTCATCATCAATATACCCCAAAATTCGATACTCATGTCTTGCATATTGGATAATCGCGTGGGCAATGGTCTCTCCTGCCCAGCCGGCACCAACAATGATTGCCCTGCGCCCAGAACCTGGACGCTGCGCCAACAAGACAAATAGAGTCCGCCAAAGCCCCACCAAGATAAAATTGCTAACACCCTGATACAAGACAATTCCCCTGGGAAGGATGTTCAAGGGTGCAGAGTAAAAGAATATTGCAATATACACAATGAGAAATACAAATTCAGTACCCAATAACGCCTGTAAAGATCCAATAAACGTAGAAACCTTTTTGGTCGCATAAAAACCATTGATTGTCGCTGAAATAAGCCACAACCCCGTAAGAGAAACAAACCATTGAAAATTTTCTCCCAAAAAGAGTAGATTAAACGGGGTGAAATTTCGCACAGCATGGATCCATAGTGCCAAGAACGTGGTTAGATTAACAAAAACCAAATCCATAAAGACCAGCAGTATTTTTCGTTCAGAATAGCGTAGTGATCCAGTAGACATAATTATGCTAAAGCTCCCCTATTTTGTAGCAACCTCTTTGAGAATATCTTCATATTGCTGAGTCACAATAGTCTTCGAATAATGTGATTGAAAATATTTTCGACCTATCCGTCCTAGAGCCGCCCTTTCCTCATCAGATAATGCTTCAAGCTTATTGATTGCTTCAGCCAATGCCGTTGGGTTATCCGGTTCAACGGTTATTCCCGCTCCTGCTTCTTTGATGATTTCTGCTGAGGCACCTTCGGTAGCCATGATAATGGGTTTTCCTGCTGCAAGGTAAGCCATGGTTTTTGTCGGAATCACATATTCAGAAATTGGCGATTTCTTTAAATGAACTAACAAAGCGTCAGAAGCTGCCATGAAGCTGGGTATCTTTTCCATGGGTTGACGCCCAATAAACTTCACTCGATTAGTCAAATCATGAGAATCCACCAGGTTCACCAAGCGCTCCTTATCCACGCCGTCGCCAACGAGCACGATGATGATATTCTCATTTTCTCGCAATATTTCAGCAGCCTTAATAATCGTATCTAAGCCTTGAACAAGGCCAAAATTGCCTGCAAATAGAATCACAAATTTATCGCTAAGCCCTAACTCCGCACGCAGCAACGTTTCACCGGTATGGTCAACAGCTTCAAATATGCTTTCATCCATCCAATGAGGCATAACCTCTATTTTTTTCCTCGGCACATCTTTCCCGCTTAGATTTTCGCGAGCTCTATCTGTGACCACAAATATTCGATCGGCTTGTCGATAAACAAATTTCTCCAACCTGGCGAGTAGATCCGCAAACAAGCCTCTCTGCAACATGCCGGATAGGATCAATATTTCAGGCCAAATATCCTGCACATCATATACAAAGGGCACCCGGCGAACTCGGGCCATTACCCACGCAGCTATCCCTATCGTCAAAGGTGGATGCCACACATAAATCACATCAAACGGACCACATGTTAATAACCCCAGGGGCGCGGTTAACATAAAGGAAGCATAATTGATGATCCGTCCAATGGCGCTTTTCCCATGGTATGGAATCTCAAATGTGCGTGTTACATCAATCCCTTCTATGCACTCCTTTTTGATTAATCCCAATTTATACCCTGGATAAAGCTTCCCTTGAGGATAATGCGGAAACCCTGTAACGACGTGTACAGAATGCCCCCGATTTTTTAATTCCTTGGCTAAATCCGAAGGCTTAGGAATTGGCTCCGGATCATAATTCTGAGAGAGAATCAAAACTCGCATTTTATTTTTCAATAACTTGGTGGATGAATTGCTCCCCATGTTGCAAATCTTCTATTTATTAGTACAAGCATGAATTAATTCGACGAATTGTCCCCCCACCACATTTGGGGAAAATTGTTCTTGAACCAGACGAATTCCATTTCTGCCCATCGCGGCAAGTTGTTCTTCATCAGCTATTATTGTATCCAGAGCGCCTGCAATCGCATCTTCGTTTAAATCCACAATTAATCCAGCCTGATACTGCTGTACCAGTTCAGCGATTCCAACCTGATCGGAAAGTAAAACTGGAACACCAACAGATTGCGCTTCTGCAGGGGCCATGCCAAAATTCTCTGAATATGAGTTGAGCACAAATAAGTCTGCACCTGCGACTGCGTCCCAATAATCTTCTCGTTCCTGAAGCCCCAGGAACGACACATGGCGATCAAGCTTTAGTTCACGCACCTGATTCTGGGCTAACTGACCGGAAGCATCTTCAAATGGTCCAATAATTACTAATTTCGCCTTTGGGTATTTGCTCACAATTTTTTGGAAAGCTGCGATAGTCAGATGGACCCCCTTATTGCGAACCAGCCGTCCCGCGAAAAGAATAACAGGGTCATTGTTGAGTTTGAAACGTTTTCGGAACCGGGCTCGAGCTTCCCCCTTATCCATTTTTGGCGGAGATACAACATTGGGCATGATCGTCGCTGTCTCAAAGCCAAGTTTTTGAAAATTTTGCATCTCTAAATTACTTGTACATAGAATACTGCTTGCCTTGGCGATGCGATTATTCTCAATCAATTTCATCAATATTTGCTTACGCCCCCCGTGCCGCTTATACGCCCAGGGCATCAGCATGCCGTGCAAAGAAATGAAATAGGGAATTTTTGAACGTCGTGAAATTATGGATGAAACAATGCTGGGGAATGTCCACAGGCCGATGGAGTGAACAACGTCGTATTTGGGCATTGCCTTCCTGCACGCCACATACATGGGCCATGAGAAGAAAAAATTGCCAGACACTCTTCGTCGAGGAAAATATATTACCTTCACTCCGTTGTATTCTACAGGCTCTCCTAAGGGTACATGGAGATCATTTGGCCCATTCGCTGGGGTTGTAAAGACATCTACCGCGATCCCATTAGACACCAGTGCTTCAGCCCACAACGCTGGAGCGATTGCCATACCCCCCATCGCTGTTGACTCTCGATAAAACGGAGTTACGAAAAGTACACGCATCATGTTTCTATTTTTTGGTTCACTACCGGACACTTTTAAAACGGACACGGATTTGCACGGATCGCAGGGATAAAAACTGCTCATTTTGACAGGATTTGTCACCACTTACTCCCTTGAGAAGCGCAATTCCGCACAACACGTGCCTAATCAGTTTTCAGAACAGAAAAAATCCGTGGTATCCGCGCAATCCGTGTCCCATTTCTCTCCGTTCGGAAAAAGTGTCCGGTAATGAATTTTTTGGTAAGGGTTTCCCACCCTTTATATGGAGGGTGCTCCAATTTCATTTCTCGATCGAATTCAAAACTCGAATTACTTCTTTAAACTGTTTTTCCCAACTATTTTGACGTGCAAATTCGATTGATTTTTGTGGATCTGATTGGCCAGCCAGACTCAATTCCAGCATTTGCGCAAATTCTTCAAATGTATCATAAAGATATGCTGGAGAACCAAGCCCTTCAACAGTTTTCCACCGGGCAGAAATCACTGGTAGTCCGCAGGCCATATATTCGTATAACTTGATGGGGTTTACCGATTCCACCAAGCGGTTTCGCTTGAAGGGTATCAGGCCCACATCAGAATTTTTTAGATATGTCGGAATGGTAGTGTACTTTCTTCCACCCAAAATATACACGTTTTGTAGTGACCTTATTGCAGAAAGATCAATGGCGGATTCACCAATCAGAATGAACGAAACATTGGGATACGCTTTGGCAGCTTTTTCGATAATTTCCACATCAAACCAATCCGCTATCATGCCTACATAAATGGCACGAGGTGCCGGAATCGCATGAAACTCTTCGGGAAGTGTATCTCCCGAGTTATAAAAATGATCGAAATCAACACCATTGGGCAGATAATGCAATTTTGATCCAGCCCAGGAATATTTTTCCAGCAAAGTTTTCGCAGTTGCGAAGACAATATCGGCTTTCTTTACCAGGCTGGAGACTACTTGATCCGCCCTCCCCGGGATACTTTGGAATGCTGGCACATCATCCGCAATCCTATAAACCAACAATTTGTGATCTACGATATCTGCAATCTGAAATAACAGCGGATTAGAAATCCAAAGAATTTCTACTTGATTGAAATCCTTGTGCTTCAGGAATCGTTTTAGATTTGGAAATGTGATTTTTAGATTATTGTGCAGTACCCAGTCGCTCTTGAGAAAGGGTCGATCGGTAAATGGAAATATTGTGAATGGTGAATAATAGAAAATACCATTATGATACTCACCCTTATTTTTCCACAAACTATATTTGTCATTGATTTCTGAAGCGTGATTTTTGTAAGAGCCACCGATAAAGTGGAAAGGCGATATTGGGTGTGTCATCCAACAAACCCGGTAACCATCATTCAGAAAGAAATTGCTGTAGTGATGGTCACCTACTTTTGTGAATATTCTGGGGCCCTGACTGCCTGCAAAAAGGATCTTCTTTTGACGATTGTTCATTTGAATGTTCTAACTTTTCTCTAATCCTACTACTAGCTCCAATTTGCCTTTTGTTATCCTTGGGAAAATCTACAATCAGTTTCATTGTAAATACACTTTGAGGATCTATTTATCTACTTCTACCGGACTTATACTCACCGCGGCCATTGAAAGCCCCATATAAAACCAGGCATACTGAGAGAGGCGATCGCCAAAAGTTAACGAAGCGAGCAACGTACCAAAAAACCCAACCAAAAAACCAATAAGATATGGTGATGTCCATCCGTGTTTATTATTCACGATAGCCTTTTTCATTATCCAAAAATACGATGCGAACAAAAATGTCCAAGCTGATAATCCGACGATGCCGAGTTCAGCAAGTGTGCCCAAAACCCAGCTGTGAGCGCTCATCAATATATTCATTCCTAGAACTTCAGCGCCATAATATCCAAACGCACCTAATCCAACCCCTAGGATAGGATGCTCTTTCCAAACATCAATAACGATTTTCCAAAACTCAAAACGAATATCTTGAAAACTAAATCCCCCCGTAGAAATCCAGGCACTAAATAGATTATCAAGAGTAATCACTGGGATGAATATTGCAAATATTTGGTAAATCACTATCACAGCTAGAATAACGGGGAGGAGAATTTTTAATACGCTGAAGAAATATTGGGTTGGTGTTTTTATGAGAAAAAGCATCAGTATCAATGCAGGTATTAAAGCAACAAATATCAACCGAGACCATGTTACCGCAATCCCTAGTAATATGATTATTGCAAAAATATATAAATTGCGTCGAGAGAAAACAGATGATTGATTTTTTGAAAGCAACAATACAATCACAAGGGGGAAAACAGCAATCAAGTATGCTGCAAGATTAGATGGTTCCTGGAAAACGGAATGTGCCCGCCAAAAGCCTATCCCACCCGTGGGAGGACCCCAACCAGCCAACGCGCCATATACAAGTTGGCCACCTGTACGGATTGAGTTGTTGATATCCTCCAATGGCAAACCGAGGGTAGTTGCAACAACTTGATAGATGCCATAAAGGGAAGCAAAAATTCCTGTTAAAATAAATAATTTCATTAATTTCTCGAACTGTTTTCGATCCGACGCAAAAAAAACGGTCATGTAAAAACAAATCATCATGCCTGCTAACAAGGCAAGCTGGATCAATCCACGAAAGCTGCTTGCACGAAATGACATCGTTTCGGCTAATTCAATTACAGGGGGAGAATGAATTATTGGCTGTACCAATGAAATCGCTGCTATCGCAAAATAAATCCACAATGGAATATCCAATGGAGTACGAGGTAATGCCCAAGATCGACGTATCAGTAAGGCTAGCATTGTCAGTGCTAAAAATATATAGGCAAGCCGAATGGTAAACCCTACTTCTAAAACCAGGGCTCCTTCGAAAGGCAATGAGGCCACCACCAAAAGGAAAAGCCGAAAAGGATCCCTGCGACTCCAAAGACAACCAATGATGATAATTACAACAACTACAAGAAAATAAGTATCTACATCCATTTCAAAGTCCATCCCTTAGAAGTTTTTATTGACTCATGATCGAACTACTTGCGTATCCATATAATGAAATTAAGATGATATTTGCTGGCCAAGCCTCCCAAACGGGAAGAGCTATCGATGCGCCTAGAACAACTCCTGGCAGTACTAAAGATAAAAATGAATTTGAGATGCGAAGTAATGGAGAAATTATGAAAAGCAATGTAGTGGTGAGTAAAAGTAAACCGCCCTGTACTAATTCAATTCCCAGAAGTTGATCGAATCCATGTACGGGTGGAATGTCCACAAATTCTTGCATTAACCAAAGTAAAGTGCTTCCCCTCCCCAACCCTTGCCCAAATATGGCTTGAAGGGGCGCAGTATTTTGCAAATAATTCCAGGTCGCGCCAAGGCGATATCCATTATCAAATAAATGAGTAAACATATCTGGTCGTCCCGAAGTCCGTTCCAGGAACATGGGAAAAAATGGTAGGCACAAGAGGAGTATCCCAGCGAAATAATACTTGATTTTCACTCTCTGAATACACGTAAATACGTATGTAATTGTCACAATTGTGGCCAAAGCGATACCTGTACGAGATCCTGTAAAAACAACTAGCAATATTGTTGCTCCCCAATAAATCCAGCGTGATTTATTGGGAATTTTGCTTTGAAATAAAATGATTAAAGCAGTTGCACAAAACAAACTTAAGGTGTTTGGGTTATGGAAAGTTCCAGTCAAGCGAAAATATTGGCGAGAATACGGCCCTTCCCAATTCATTACTGCCAATATTGAAAAAATAAATTGTGATATTAATAAATATTTACACCAATCCCAAATTTTCTCGATATCTTCTCTTCGAATAAACAATCCAAAAAAAAAAGCCAGCAGAGCAATGTGTGCGCGAGCACCAATAAGGGCCACCAAATAACCATCTCTAACCAGAGCAATCATAGCAAGGATGCCAACTAGCCCTAAAAGAAAAACAAAAGAATGCCAAACTGGTGATGATTTCGAAATGGGTAGCCGCCAACCCCTCTGGGCAATAATTGCCAAAATATAAATGATAGCCATCAATAATAATGCATCTTTCCCAAGTTTGACCCATGACGGAGATGTGAAAGTATAGGCGTACTCTGGAGCATTAAAATGATAAGTTGGTGGTCTGCTTTTAATGGCGAGAAGATTTTCTAATGCCAATGGCATATCGACAATGACAGCGTAAACAATACATAATAGAAATAAAGTTCTTGAACTCGTCCACAAATCAAATTTTATAGAAGTGGGATGTTTCGGCAAAAAATTCATCGTGTCCCCAATTACTCAATCGTTCTAGTTTACTATTTGATGGTAGTTTATTTTCGTATGGATAAATAATTGTTTGCAATTCAAAAGGCAAATTTACAACAGACATCCAACTGACTATCTTCGCCTTTATACGAGTCCCATAGCTTCGAGATACCCAGCCATCTTTTAAGCTCACGCAATCTGGGTTTTGCCCTCTAAACCATAGTGCCAAGTTAGCACCTTCGGTACAATCTGTGAAAACTAAAGCTCCATCGTAATGTTCGCGAACAAGACGCATGGGCATAAAATGTATATTCAAAGCCAGTTTGTGCCGCCCTTCACCTTGAACACAATCGCGCACCAGCCAACACCCTTCAACTTTATCGAAATAAATACATCTACGGTGGATAACGGGTGAAGCCAAACGAGCATATCCATTGTGTTGGGCAGAAAAATAATCGAATTCATGATTGCTTTCCCAGTGTAGAATTTCCACTCCAGCATCGTTTTCCATTCGAAAAGGCTCTTGTTCAGGTATCCGATTCAATTCTTTATCATCTACGGTCAAACAATTATGATAGCGACTCGATCGGAACAGATTGCGGGCTTCGAAATCACCAGTATAGGCAAAAGTTCCCGGATCAACGATGAAGGTTTTGTCATAAGCAAAAAGTTCAAAACCGAATATATCGTTATGCGCATGGCCTCCTAACCCGCATGTGCCGTTCGCTCCCGCCCTCAATGCCATGTACAGATCTTCATGCCGCATGAAATAGAAGCCACCATTGTGAAAGGCTCGCGAACCAATGACTAAGTTGGTCCTGGATTCTGGCATATGTTGGTGATACATTTCGTCAAGCCACCAGATCACTTCGCTATCCATATCGTTAGCATACCAAGTTGCATTACCTTTTCCCAATAATTCCCTGCCGATCGTTACCAAGTAACTGTGATCTAGCCACTCACGCCCCAATTCTTGCCAGACTCCCAGGCGATGCAGGCGGCCATTATCCTGATCGCCAATATTTGGAACTGTGCCATCGGGTTTTGTGTAATAGCAAACAAATTCCAACATCTTTTCGAGGCGTTCCAACACAATTTCAGGAACGATAACAGAATTTTGTCGGCACAACCAAACAACAGAAAGAGTCATTTCGGTAACTAGCCGGTGATAGGAAATGGAACTTTCGAAATCCACCCCATCTGCCCAAACTTGTAATTTAACTATCTCTTCTAATTCGGCAATTCCATATGACAGCCAAGTTTTCGATTTATGATAAAAGGGACAGCAGATTCCCAGGTAAATCAACCCCACCAAGTTTGAAAAATAGTGATTGCCAGCATATCCAATTTCTGGGCTTCTTTCTAAATTATGAAATATGTGTTCGGCGTGAGTATACAAATTATGAGCTACTTTTTCAACAAATTTCTCGCCGACATGTGGAGACTCAATAAAAAAAGCTAATGCCCATAACCAATTGATTGCTCGCAAAGCTACTTCCATGCTGCAATTCCAATTGACCCCATAAGGCCATGGATTGCTCTCGATCCAATCAGTTAACTGCGCAACAAATTCAAGGGTGTACTTTTCATCTCTCGTAATCTGATAAGCTTGTCCCAGCCGAGGTAAATGTTGGCAGCGACTTAATTCCCAGGGCACTTTGATATCATAGCCACCGGGATAAGGTGCCGGATGTATTTGCTTGTAATAAATGTTTGGATCAAATCGATAACCCGATTTAAAATCAAGGTGCCAATCGAGGCTTTCGCCAAATTGATACGGGCCTGAACCTAACAAATCAACAATATGATCGCAAATCTGATCAGCTTCTGCGATAACTAAGGATATCGTATTGGGGAATTTATCATTCAACAGTTGGATGCGGTTTTGCCACACTTCAACGTTTATAAACAGGCCGCCCACATTCCCTTCACGCCAAGTTTGGAGTGCACTTTGAGCCTCTAAGACTACCTCGGGAGACAATCGTGGTGGGAAAATCCGAATCCTGGATTCTTGAACAATATCACGTGCAGAGCGCAAAATAAATCGAAATATCCTTGCAACTAATTGTTTTTTTGGAATTGATTGAATTCGATTAACGTAATATGTGAATTTTTCACTCAGCACAATATACCGCATAAATAACAAGATCAAATCATTTATTTCGTGAACTCAATCAGAATAAACCAGCCTTCTCCATGCCACCCTAAAAATCGAGAAACGACTTGAGTGAGGCGGATAAGCCCTCGACCTTTCCATGAACCCGTTGAAATAACCCTATCATAAAAGGTAGGTTTAGAATGCAAATCTATCTGTGAAACCGGTCGTAAATCAAGCTGCTTCTGAATTTCTTGAACCGTATACCCTTTCGTCCCAAGGCTTTCTACATGATTATGTAAAGCCCATGAAATCGAACGCCAGGGCTTACCCGCAAACAGACAATAGCGCAACCACACTGCTAAAGCACAAACAGAATGACGATTGTAAAGCATCAGTTTTACTTTTCCGTCGGGTCGCGTCACCCTAACAATTTCATCCAGTGCGCGCCAGGTATCTGGCGTATGATGAATCACACCCCAGCTATATACAAGATCAAAGCAATCGTTGCTAAAAGGTAGATTCTCTGCATCCGCTTGTAAAAGGGGGGTTACTAATTCAAAAACATCAAGACGATGGCGCACATTTTCGATAGCTTCATGGGTGTAATCCATCCCAACAGCTCGCGCCCCATTTTTCACCCATTGCAAAAAATCAGTTCCAGCCCCAATGCCCACTTCCAACACTCTCTTATCTTTACAATCTGAGAATTTGGCAAACTCAAGGATTTCAGGCTCAACTCGATAACGGTAGGCTTCGATCTCATCAAAATAGGCCCGTGAAAATCTGGGTTGCTTGGTGACATTTGTACCGCAACTTTCACGCTCCCAAAATTTATATACTTCTTTCTTTAACGCCTGATCCGATTTGTTTTGCAGATTCATCTATTTTTATCCATAACAATAATTACTTCTGTGCGGCGAGTATCAACGAATTATGAAACTCATCTCTAACCTTGGCAGCATCATGATCGCGTTGAGCTATCTGTTGAGCCTTGCGACCAATCTTTTGGCGCAGATCTTTATCTTGGGCAAGCACTTGAACAGCTCCCACGACATTCTCAACCCCCTGTTCACAGACAACATAACCCCAGCCATCCATCTTTGCACGATCGATCTGATCAACCCCTTGTGGACCATATGCCAGAATTGAGGTGCCAGAGATCATATAGGCTGGCAATTTGGTTGGGTTGGAATAGCGAACGTAGCGTCTGGTATGCAAGTCAAAATTCACGGGCAGAACCAAGATATCTGCCTCGGCTAAAGTTCTTGCAATGGTCGCATCGTCAAGTGGGCTCATCAGATTAACATTGGGATAGATGTCCAATGCTCCCCGATGAGCGTCTACAAATAGCAGTGGGGAGTGGATCTCAAAAACTACAGCAATACCATTTTGGTTAAGCGCCTCCACTGCTTGGCAAATATCTACCAAGCTGGAAAGCTGTGCCTCCGCGAGAATAGCTCCAGAATACAGGATTTTTATAGGCCCTTTGATTTGCCAATCATTTTTGGCTAATCGCATCCAAGTGGCTGTATCCAGTGCATTGCTATAACTTAGGAATTCCCGGCCATATCGCTGCTCATAGTGCTCGCACATGGTTGGCGAAATACCCATACACATCGCGGCCCTTCTAAAAACAAGATTTAATTCTTTCTCCATCTGACGTCGATATATCCCAGACAAGATGCCCCTGCGATAGCGAACGGATGGCCAATCATCCATCATGTGCACAACCAATTTCGCACCGGTAAAGTCAACCAAACTTTGTACAAGACGCATAAAGCCTAATGAACCTAATTGAGCATATACAATATCTGGTTGGAAAGCCTGAACCCAGAACCTTAATTGTTCAGAAATTACTGCGTTATGTTGTAATCCATCTTCGGATATCAATTTATAAACTGATAATAGAAACTCTCCCTTACGATTCTCAATTATTGCATTTCTTTTCTTTCCTGCCAATAACATGGCATTAATTTTTCCCGGTTGCCATCCCCAAATTCTATTAATAATTTTACTGGCAGGCCATGAAAATCTCAACTCTTCTCGTCCTAAGCGATAATACTTTTCGCATATAGTTTTATCAAGATCAAACGATTCAGTATGGGCAGAAGCAATCATGGTTTTGGGCCACCCGCGAAACAGATTAGAGAGCGTAATGCCTCCGCCAGTATATGAGTTAAACGCGTCTGAATTTACGATTACTACTCTTGGAAAATCCATAACTCAATTTATCTGGAAATCTCTTTCATAATTCAATATGTAGAATTAATAATCGCATCATTTTCAAGATCAACTCAGAGTAGGGAATGTTAGGCTGTATTGTTATTTTTCCTAGAAGTTCCCCTTCATGCCTTCAAAAATAATCACCCCACCAGCTTTTCTGAGCAAAGGAAGGCGATTAAATATCATGTCAGTTATTTTGAGCAACATGATATTGGCTGAGAGCCCACCAATAAATACGTGGGGAGGAATATATGTAGATAACCAAACCTCCCCACCCCGCCCGTATCAAATGCCACAGCAGGGGTGCCGCAGGCCATGCTTTCCAGAATGCTGTTAGGAAAATTCTCCGCCAGAGCTGGATGAATTATGACATCTGCAGACGAATATACGGCTGCCAGTAATCGGTCACTGTTAGTAAACCCTATCCGCGTTGTTGAATAAGTATCATTTTCGGCCCAGGTTTCTGCACTCAACCCCATAACAATCAAAACAAGATTCTTAACCCCGCTGGCAGCTACTTTTTCCATCACCCTGTTTACGTATTCCCCTCCTTTACGCGTACCAGTTTGGGCGACATGCGCCAGAAACAGTGCAACCCTGGCTTTACCAGGAATTCCAAGTGCGGTGCGAACGCTATCTTTATCTATAAGGCGAAAAATGCGCGTATCCACGCCATTAGGAATCCAACGACGAGGGAAACGCTCTAGCAACGGGCTATCTGCTATTAAAGATTTCATCCAGGTATTAGTTGGAACGATCACTACATTTGAGTGTTCATACGCACGTCGCTTTAGCTGCCATAGCCATTGGGCACTGTGATAAACAATTCTCCTCCTGGAGAAAGCAATGTATGGAAGTCATCCAATGCTTTTTGCGGCTTTTCTAAGTGTTCTAATACCTCAGAACAAATGATGACATCGCAAGTAAACTGTCGATCAATTAACTCAACGGTAGATTCACTGCTAAAACTTAAATTGGAGCTTGCATTCCTTTGGCGAGCAAAATGTATAGATAGATCATGCGAATCTACTCCATGGATTTGGAAGCCCATGGAGGCTAACGGGACTGCTACCAATGTGCCTGTCCCACAGCCAAAATCTAAGATCTTAATATCTTGAGGCTCTCCATTTCCCATTATTCTATTCAACCAGTCGTAAAACACCAATACTCGCTTCACAACTCCGTAGGTTGTTTCAGGAAATGGGATGGGTGGAATGCTTTGCTGTTGGGACATATTCACTTCAAAGAGCTAATAAACCGATGAAAGATAGCAAAAATGCTCAAATTTGGATCGGATTTTTTTGATTTTTTTGCAGATTTCCCGAACTCACGTATTCCCTAATTTTCTTCTTATACTTTAGCTTATCAAGCTTTCATACAGTTGAACGTAGCGCTGGGCCTGCAATTCAAGAGAATATTCTGCAACTGCAATTTCACGACATCGTTTACTCATTTTCAAGCGTTGAGTGTCATCATCCAGCAATATGCGGATGCCATTTGCAAGATCATTGGCATCCTTATACTTGGCAAGATATCCGGTCTCCATGTGGCGGACGGCATCTGGCACACCACCCACATCAAAAGAAATAACCGGGGTTCCAGATGCCAATGAATCTAAAATGGTTAATGGTAAGTTGTCTGCCAATGTGGGAAGGAGCAATAGATCTGCAGCATTTTGGCAGAGATTTCTCACAATATCAGACTGGAGATAACCAACATCTCGAATATGAAACTTTTCTTCAAGGTGCTGAAGTGCATCAAGTTGACCAACTGATACTATCCAGGGCCTATTTTCCGCATCTAGTTTTTCCAACGCATTAATTGCATATTGCAGACCTTTTCTGGGATTATTTGTTGCATAAACCATCACAACGGGGACATCAGTTGGAATATTCAAACTTGCACGGGCAAATTTTTTGTCTACTGGCCTAAATACATCGATATTTGCAGCATCGGGAATATGAACAATTTTTGATTGTCCCGCCAAAATACTCTTCTCTACGAGATTCTTCATCCATATTGACCCTGTAACTATACAAAGCTGCGACCTTGAAAATAGAGCCTTTTTTATGTTCCAAATCAATTTTGTGAAATCAATTTTTGTTGGTTCTGGTCCGATCAAACCAATCTCTTCGCCTTCAAGCTTTAATAATGGGCATTGATAGCAACCAGTTATCCATCGCTCACATCCATAGCTGTATGAACAATGTCCTGTAAAAGCCCACATATTGTGCAGTGACCAGACCACTGGAATGGAAGATGACAATTTCGGGAGAGCAATATAATTAAAGAATCCTCCGATTATGTCATGCAGATTGATTACATCGGCACTTTGAATAACTTCATCATTCAATGAATTGAAAGGGAATCTACGAAAAACATATTGCAAACTCACAAAATTTTCAAATCGCATTTTAATAGTATTTACCCAGGGTCGACTGTTTAATTTGATTACCTGTGGATCCCTAGTCGATTTCGTTGCCGCGATGATTTTTGATGTATGTTCCAAAATCTGAAATTGCTGATGCAATTGATAGGTTAATTTCCCCGCGCCACCAGCAAAATCGTGAGTATTAATCTGAACTATATTCATCAACTTATTGACTATGCTTTAATTGTTTCAGCCATGACCAAGTTCTCTGAATTCCGACATCCAATGAAATCTTAGGTTTCCATTTCATTTCACTACGAATTCGGTCATTGTTTAGAACGATTTTTGGGACATCAAATGCTCTGGTTGGAAAATACTGGACATTTACTCTCTCATTAAGGTTGGATTGAATTAAATTAATAAGCTCATTTATCGATAAACCTTTACCACTTCCAACATTAAATATTTTTGATGGTCCATTATAGGCTATTGCAGAATAGATCGCCTTGCTCAAATCCCCAACATGAAGATAATCCCTTATTATCTCTCCTTCACCATAAACATTGATTGGCAAGTTGTTAATTATGCGCCATAAAAACACCGAAATAACTCCCTGTGACTTAAATGGATTTTGACGCTCACCATATGGATTTGATGGTCTCAAAATTACATAATCTAGTCCATGAAGATGTGAAAATAGGGCGATATACTTTTCAATTGCAAGTTTAATAATCCCATAAGAACAGATTGGATTGGTAGGGTGGTTCTCGTCAACAGGAAAATTCTGTGGAATTCCATAGATAATTCCGCCGGTGGAAACATAAACAAATTTCTTGACCTCAAAATCTACACTTGTTTGCAATAATTTGACCGTTGTGACTAAATTTGATTGGATATCTTGTAATGGATCCAAATTCGATTCAGCAGGGAGTGTGCTAGATCCAAGGTGGATAACACAGTCAATTACGTTTAGGCAACTGCTTAGGAGATCGATATCGTTAATATTTCCATAAATATACTCTACTCCATCCAGCTCCGATCGAAATTTTTCGGCTTGACGATCAATAACAATTACGTTTTGCTTCTGCAAAATTAGCTCGTCTTGCAAATGCGAACCAATAAATCCGTTACCACCAAGAATTAACAATCGCATACACCAATATTCTCACTCTGTCAATTATATTTTTTCTGAGTTGAATGAATCGATTCTAATTTTGCCATGGTTTGCAAAATCTTCTTGACCGCTAACGATATATTCAGCAATAGCTTTTAAATCCTTCGCGCTCGATAGATCATTCGAAGTATTTCGCTCAAAGTAAATCATACTACTTGCTTTAGAATTCTGTTGAAACTCAAGCTTTATCGTATCTAAGTCTAGCGGGCGCAATAAAAATACACCAAAAGCGAAGCGCTCAGCAAGCTCGCGTTGCTCAAGCGTCATTGAAGATAAAGTGTGAATAGACTTGATTCTGGAAAGATATTCCTCTCGAGTTTGTGAATCTAAAGTAAATCCCTTACCATTGTATCGACCAGTACCGGCAGTTATGACAGAAACACCATAACTTGCTGCTTCAATACCTACGGTACCTCGCACAGTAACACAATAATCCATTAGCTTAAAGAGAGAATAAGTATTTATCTTACTATCAGCATGAATAATAAACATATTCGCAGGTAAGTCACCAATCTTCTCTCGGATCGCAGTCACTTCTGAAGGTTCACCTTGAACCCCATCACGCTTATTCTTTACAAGATTAGCAGGATGTACCTTGATAACCCAATTTACTTCTTTATTATTACATGCTACTCGAACGGTTTCTAAGAACCATTCCTCATAACTATCAAAAAGATCAGTTCCCCAAAAGAATGTTCCATCCCAAAAAATGTGTGGAAATATGATTGCTGTTTTCTTCTGTGGATTAAGTCCTAATCGATGTGTCAAATCTGCTTTTTCGACAATCCGAGTATTAAACTGAGTACCCACTTCACTATACCAATCACCACTAGCATAAGTCCTAAATAATTCCTGATGAAGTTGTTGACTCAAAGATTCATTCCATTCAATCTTCATTATTTGTTGCCAGGTTTCATCGGAAAGGGATGAGGGATGGACATCCCGATTATTATTAGAATAGCGTTTTAACATTAGTGTATTGCTTTTATGTGCTGCATTCCACGTAATCGAATCGACACCAGCCGCCATACAAGCATCATATAACTCACCTCGTGGCGTATACCCTGGATCTAAAGTCAAGGCTATTTTTGGACGAATGTCCTTGACAATTTTCTGTGCAGATTCTGCATATTCAACAGCAGAGCAAAAATATTGAGACACTGGTTGGCGAATTTCTTGCAAATGCAAATTTAATTCACCTAAGCGCAAGTAGCGCAATGCGGTAGATGCAGTATATTTTCCAACACGTGCTCCTGCCCATTCAAATCTTAACAAATCGTCAAGTGTTTGACAGTCATCGAACCAAGCCATAGAATCCGTTGGATCAATTTTAGAAACATACTGATCCCAAAATCTGATTTGTTGCACCCCGGCAAGTTGATAATATTTCACCAACCAAGGATCGCGATCAGTGAGAACTATCGGTTGATAACCGGCCATCTCAAGACTTTTTATCAATCCCAATTCAATTTTTACCCCACTATAACCAGTGCTCACAACCAAAGCACGCTTACTTCCATTTTGTTCACGTAGCAAAGATTTTTCAAATATTTCACCACATTGATTCCGAAAATCTAGGTATTCACGCCGATGTTCTTTTTCTAGTCGGTGAAGTTCTGGATTGACACGATGCCATAGCCAACGTATTCCTTTATAAAGTCCAAATTTTACTGCTATTGATTTCAAATCTCTGCTTTTATCTTTTTTCATATACTATGTTAACTCATCATCATAATAAATCTGCTCAGAGCTTTCCCATTTATCAAAGATGCTGTTTGATTCGATAACCTTTGCAATTCCATCTTCCAGGCCAATCGTAGGCTTGAAACCCAATAGTTTCTTCGCCTTTTCTCCAGAACAATATCGATGATAGATTTCTCTTGCCTCGATCCTATCTGAATCTTTAAAATCGCGTGCATAACGAATATCTGACTCTGGTCTTCCCACCACTGATAAAATAGTTTTCGCAAGTTGTTCAAGTGATATTGGATTGGCACCGTTTCCAAGATTGACCACCTCGTTGACACCTAAATCTCTCACTAAAGCTTGAACTATTCCCAGAGCAGTGTCACTGGAATATGAGTAAGAACGTGTTTGCTTCCCACTACCGTTTAGTGTCAAAGTTATTCCCGAAAGGGCATTCATAATAAATCGAGGGATTGCAAATTGTGCAGCTTGGTAAGGACCAAATGTATTAAAAATTCGCAAAATAACTGGGGAAAATCCCGAATATTGCTGAGCATATCCCTTGCATAATTCCTCTCCAGCCAACTTACTGATAGCATAAACCGTTTTGCCTTGTGTAATTGCATCCTCAGAGATGGGATTTTCAAGCGGCTCACCATACACTTCTGATGACGATGCAAAGATAAATTTATCCACTCGATGTTGGATAGCACAATCCAACACTCTCTTCGTTCCCGAAATATTTACCTCAAGGCATCGCAAGCGGTTGTTTTCGGTTCGGTTAACTCCCAACATAGCGGCCAAATGAATTACTGACTTACACCCTGTCATTGCCTCGCGGATTGAGGAAACATCGAGGACTGACCCATAAAACACTTTTACACCTTCAGGAATTGCCGAACTAACACGCGAAATCTGCTCTCCCAAATCAAGCAAGTGGACTACCATCCCATTGTTAACCAACTCATTACACACCTGGAGACCAATACACCCGGCCCCTCCCGTTACAAGTACAGGATGCTTCATCATATCACCTCAATTCAGTACGTCATCATTTTTTCACGAAATTGTTGCAAATCAATTTCTTCCAGGATTTTGCAAATTCGCTCAGAACTACGCCCGTCACCATATGGATTGACACATTCACTTAGCACAGAACGATATTCATCATCCATCAAGGCTTTTTCGATTGCCTCTGAAATCAAATCTGGTTCGAACTCTTCAACATCAATTACATTGACTGCTCGCATACGGCCAGTTTGCCGCGTGCCAATATTAATTGCCGGCAACTTAAACGATGGAGCTTCTAATATCCCGGCACTCGAATTGCCGAGTAGTGCACCAGCGTGTGCCAGCACACTCAAAAATCGCATTCTGCTAAGGTTGTTAAAAACATGAATCTGGGGTAATCGTTCGTATTCACGGATAACAGCAATTATCTCGCGTCCAGCGGCATCAACATTAGGATAAATTACAATTGTCGAATATCCCGAATTACTTACAGCTTCCATTGTTGCCCTGATCTGGCTGGATGCCTTAGCAGTTTCTGTCAAAACTGGATGCTGAACAACGACTAATACGGGTTGGAAAAAGTCGATGTTTAATAAGCTAGATAATTTTTCCTTTGATATTCGCTTTTCTTTTACAATATCATCTAACTGGGGCGCACCCACATTAAAGACTCTCCACTCTTCTTCTCCCATTTTTTTGACACGCTTTGCCGAATCTTCGCAAGACGGCAAATGAATATGCGCCAATTTGGTTATGGCGTGGCGTGCAGATCCATCAATATGTCCCGACAAATCGCCTGCTTGAATATGGGCCACAGGAATACTCATATAGGCTGCTGTTACAGATGCCGCAAACATCTCTGCTCTATCCCCAGTAACTAAAACAATATCAGGATTTAACATGCTAAACACCTGTGCTAAATTCTGTATTTCTACACCAAGTGATTTCGCCCATGCTGAAGCCGTATCGCCACCTAACATCATCTCTACCTTGGCGGCTATTGGATAACCATCAGCTTCGATATCCTGAACCGAATATCCATACTCATGCAAAAGGTGCATCCCAGTAACAATAAGTTGTAATTCCAATGTGGGAGAATCGTTAATGAGTCCGATCAATCTCCGCTTGTATCCATAGGTTGCGCGCGATGAAGCAATTACAGCGATTTTTCGATTCATGCTTCCAGGTCACTCCACATAATTTGAACATCTTTGGGAATATCCACTCTGGCTTTTTTCCCAATCACTTTAATCAGGTCCTTTGCTGGCACCACATCTGGCCCAGGGCTCGGCCTCTTCACCCACACCATATCCTCAGAGATAATCGCACCTTTTTTTATGTCTATTTCAGATACCACACTCTCCCTGGCCCAAGCTACAATTTGCTTTTCCTCTTCAAATATTTGTCTTTTATCTCCTAAAGCGTAAAATACTGCATTTGCACCTTTTACAAGTTCACCCAATTCAAAGGGCTCAATAGAACTCGCGTGATCGGGACCTTTTTGCATTTTATCAAGCGTAAAATGTTTCTCAATCAGGCTCGCTCCCAACGATACTGCGCCGAGAGCCGTATAGATTCCACGAGAATGGTCTGAAAGCCCCACTGGAACATGAAAGAGTTCTAAATACTTAGGAATCATCCCAAGATTTACAATCTCATATGGACAAGGATACGCCGACACACAATGCGTCAACATAAAAGGGGTGCCAATGCACGTAACCAAATCAACCGTCTCTCGAATTTCTTCAACCAAGCTCATTCCAGTCGATATAATCATTGGACGCCCTTTATTTGCAATATGCTCCAGGAGCGGCAAATTGGTCAATTCACCTGAGCCGGTCTTAAAGACGCCTACTCCCAATTGGTCCAAAAGGTCAGTTCCATCCCGGCTGAAAGGTGTGCACAGGTACGTAATCCCCAGGCTTTCACACAAGTGCTTTAGACGTTGATGCTCATCCATTGTGAGGTTGGTTTGATCCAATGTGTCATAAAGCGATTCATCGAAGTTATCAGATTGCGGCGTCTCTCTTAGCATTTCATTATCAAGAACATGAATCTGAAATTTAATCGCGTCCACTCCCAAAGAGTGTGCGACATAAACCATCTTTTCAGCAATTTCGAATTCCCCTTGGTGGTTAATCGCAGCTTCAGCTACGATAAAAGGTGGTTGACTTGGTCCAACAAGACGATTTCCTATTTGAATGGGTTCAATCATTTTTTCCTCTTTGCTGTCTCCATCTCATTACCGCCTCAGCAATCACAAAATCTAATGGCGTATTTACATCGATAGATTCATCCTCCTCGGCAACAACCACATAGAGGTTTTTCCCAAGAACAGAGTTTTGTTTTATCAGTGTATCTTTCTTCGTTACATATACTGCGCTGCTTTCCCGAAAAATTGGCTCCCGCTCTTGTCGCCTTCTTGGCTGATTTTTAATTAGGTAGTCAAATTTTCCATCACAAACACTTCCAATTAACGAACTTGTCCTAACGACAGAAATCACAGAATCGGCATCGGAGTGCATCAATTTTTCGATACACTGATCTATTAACGTATTTGTACGAAGAGGAGAAGTAGGTTCTAGGGTTACTACAATATCCGCATTATATCCATCTCGCTCTTTCAAATATCTTATAACATGTATTAACGCCAGTTCCGTAGGTGCCGTATCTGTGGCGTATTCTAGTGGTCTAATTACAACTTCAACATCATAGTATCGAGCAATATCGGCGATTTCTTGATCGTCAGTGGATACTATCAATCGATCAATGTGCTTGGATTTTCTTGCCATGGAAATCGAGTAATAAAGTAATGGTTTTCCGGCGAAAGATTTAATGTTTTTTTTGGAAATACTTTTTGAGTTTCCTCTAGCAGGAATTATTCCTAAGATTTGTTTTCTCATAATCTCCGAATTATCCTATACGCTTTCATCTCTAAAAAGATTAATAAAATCATCTACATCTTGCATTATTGAAATATTTTTTGAGATTTTTTCATCATCCCATTCCCACCACCTAATTTCTTCCAGTGCAGAAATAGTTTTTGGAGAGAAACGATACTTGATAATTTTCGCTGGCACTCCTGCCACAATTGAATAGGCTGGGATATCCTTGGTAACAATAGAACCAGCGCCTAAAACTGCACCATCTCCAATACGAACTCCTGGTAAAATTTTTGCATATTGTCCAATATATACATCATTTCCAATATGAATATCCCAAGCAGGATTATAAAAATCTAGTAAATCCACATTATCTTTGATTAACCCAAATTTGCTAGAATACAATACAGGACTAGTCGTCACATGGTTATGAGGGTGGGATATTCCAATTATTTTTACTTCTGCTCCTATTGAGCAGAACGAACCAATGCTTTTTAGTTTAGAATATTTTTGACATAGTTGAAAATATCCATATGTATGTTTCCCAATACTTATCCCAAATTTCTGGCGAATATAAAATCTTATTCCTTCATCGTTTACCCCATCCCGAATACCTTTTATGTGAAAATATATTGAAAAGAAAATCCTAAGAGGGAAAATAATTAAAGAACTAAGACGCGGGAACCGGGCTGGTGGTCTGATGCACAAACAGTAAAGGGAGAATAATGGATTATGTTTCATTCATCCTAAACCTCTACCTCACCAGGTAGCAAATCCCATTCTTGCGAAACCACAATATTTCCCCACCTTCTTGACGGCATATAAGGAACAATATTGTTGCCAGAATCTATTACTGGGAAACCGGCGGCCCCTGTTACCATATCGACAAGCCCATGCTCATCTTTCAGAAAAATGTCAACCCTATACTGTCCAGGAATCAACGGTAGATTTTTTACCCGGCAAATTAATTTCCCCTTTGGAGGAACCTGATGAAAATCGCTATAATTCATGCTCGTTGTACAGCCAAAAATGCTATTACCATAAGCATCAATAACTTTTATCCCAGCTGCAAGTTTATACAGTGGTTGATTTTCTTGAGCAATATAGTCAATAATAAAATCAGTATCACTTCCGGTGTGGGGTAAAGTTCCTCGACTGTCACTAATTTGTGCACTGAATTTTTCTATGCGAACACGACCACTACCTGAGCGATCTTCATGCTCAGCTAGATCAAATTCACCCATAAATTCAAGTACTTCTGTATTGTGCATATACTCTTGAATAACGGATTCAACATCACTGATTTTTTGAACTTTCCCACCTTTGAGAAGAATTCCCCGCGAGCACAAGTCCCGAACAGCCCCCATGTTGTGACTTACAAACAATACGGTTCTTCCACTTCTGGCAACCGAGTCCATTTTCCCCAAACATTTTTGCTGAAAAGCTGCATCACCAACAGCTAACACTTCGTCCACGAGTAAAATTCCAGGATTTAAGTGAGCGGCCACAGCAAAAGCCAACCGAACATACATGCCACTCGAATAGCGTTTTACTGGTGTTTCAAGAAATTTCTCAACACCGGAAAAGTCAACAATTTCATCAAATTTATTTACAATTTCAAAGCGCTTCATCCCAAGAATAGCACCATTGAGATAAATATTTTCACGTCCAGTCAGCTCTGGATTGAATCCCGTACCGACTTCTAGCAATGACCCCACACTACCAAAGATTTCAACTCGGCCTTCTGTTGGCGATGTGATGCGAGATAATATTTTTAATAAAGTACTCTTTCCTGCTCCATTTGGACCAATTATTCCGACTACTTCTCCACGTTCAACATCAAAGGAAATATCTCTTAATGCCCAGATAAAATTGCCTCTTGTCTGATTTACCTCCCGTGCAGCGCGCCCTCTTACCACATTCGCAGTATGCCGAAATAGGGAAAGTGAGGTTTTTGCCAAAGAATCCCTAAGGGATTTATATGGTTCACGTTGGCCAATTTTATATTGTTTGCCGATTTGGTCTACTCGAATTGCTAAATTTTTCATGATTAAGTTGCTAACGGAATTGGAGCAACAGGCTAGCCAAAAGATATATCCTCCTACGAACAAGTGCCTTAATATGCAAAACAATCCGATACAATTTATGGAAAATACTAGTCGAGGAAAACACGTTCTGTCTTTCCCAGTAGTCTGGGAGTATCCATCTCGTTACTAAGTTCAACCTGCTTAATAATCCGGGCCGTGGTTCTTCTTGAAAATAGCCTAATTTCCCAGCTATGTTATGTGTGCGAAACAAGATAAATTTCTTTTCACGTGTAGGGAGAACATCATAATAACCAAATCTGGTAGCCATATCCTGAACGACTTTAGCAGGTGTCTTTACCCCTATCGCGCTTAGATTGGATGGCTTATTAGGTATTTTTCCTCCAAGTACTGTCAGATTTGTTGGATCGCTTGGGGGAGTAGCACCTAACCAATTAAAGATTTCAAGTATTGTAGCTCCTGAATTGATAATCAAATCCTCATACCTGAGGACAAAATGTTTAGATTGATCCAACATCCCCTCACCACGCACTAAATATCTAGCATGAGGTAGCCATCTCTTTTCGAGAAACATTCGCATCTCATCACCCCCGTGCTGCCAAAAAGGCCAATTTTTATTTACCATATTCGTTCGTTTTAAGGAACTATAGCTAGATATCGGATTTCGAACAATATGGAGAAATCGCATCTCAGGAAATGTGTTTTCATATTCCAATATATAAGGTGTCTCAATTGTTTTGAAAACAAAGTTCTTTGGTGAATGCCCAAAATCATCATACTTTTGCCATATGCCATCCAAAAATTTGGGCAAAAACTCACTAGGCGAATAAAATTCAATAGATTTGAGAGATTCGAGCGGATTTGATTTCTTTACAGGTGCATCCAACAATATATCACGATAATCGTGTTCTATTGTTTTGATATGGAATGCGTAAAACTGAGTCAACGCATCTGTGCTTAAAGTGCCATTAAGAAATAATGGTTTCTTAGTTGTCGCGTTGTAAACGGTTTCCTGTCTAACACGGCCATATTTCAATAAGTCACTGAAAACTGATAGATAATTCATTTCTACTGGATGTACCCAAAGATCTGGGCTACCATCCAACAGTCTCATCAAGAGAGTCGAACCATTTCTTCCAGTACCGAAGATTGCAATCATTATTCTTTAGTAATCAAATTATTTTTTTGAGGAAATGTACGAATGTTATATATGTGGGTTCTCTATAATATCAAGTCTCAAATAACACTTGCACTTTGTGTAACATGGACTTTCAGCCTAAACAAGATCAAAAAACATTATTTCGTGCAATTAAGTTTCGCGGTTACTCAAGATTGTAATATGTCGCAATACAGGGTGCATAATGAAATAATTTTCTCCACCATCACTAGTTTGAGAACGAGTTATAAACTCCCCAATTTTCTGGTATTCACGTAAAACTCGTACCAGTAAATCTGAACGAATATAGGGGTCATACCCATAATCAAGCATCCTCCGGTCAGCAGGAGGATGATATGCACGTGTCGCCAATACTGGGCCAGTATCGATTTCTTCATCCAAGAATATTGCCGAAACGCCGCAATTCTCCTCACTTAGTAAACTATAATAAACTGTAGTGCTCCCCCTAAATTTCGGCACTATCCCGGGATGTAGATGCAAAAATTGTTTTCCAGTATTGAGGATATCGTGTCTCAATATTGCCCCTCCTGGACCCGAATATATTAAAACATTTACTGGGCATGCCTCGACTGCGGCTCTTACTTCATCGCTGTTTATATCACCCGTATCAATGACATTACAGGGTAATTCCAACGCCCTAACTTTATCTAAAGCCGGCGTTAGATTATCAAAATACGGCACAGTAGAAAATATACCTTTCTTTTTCCCAGGTCCCCCTGTCAAATAGATCACATGGGCAGGCAACAAATCGTTTTGAGTCAAAGCATCTAGATAAGCGCGAGTTCGGCTAGAATCGATAGCAATTAAACCAACGTTTTGCAATGTCATAATTTAATCTTGTGCTCCAATAGTAACCCTTCAATGGCAGACAATTCCAGCTCTGAAGCTGCCAGCAAAACGATTTTTGTAAGCTCATCGTCATTATCCACATCTACTGATGCGAGTAAGTCGATTAGTTTTAATGTCGCATTCAAGTACCTGAGGCTTGGTGTCTGCTGATTGAGGTACATCAATAAACTTGCCATGAGCGCGTAATTATCAAGATGATGATAGTCCCTTGTCAACGGTTTTAGATTGGAAGAATAACCCACATACAGTCGTTTGAAAACCTCAAATTTTTTCATCAGAAATTCCACCCATGATAGACATGAGTGGTCTGCAAGCCCGGAATCGTGAAGATAACCCTGCCAAAGATCTAGCAATAATGCGTTCGTAAAAAATTCAACTTTTCCGGGTTGCGCTGGCAGCACTTCCATTTTTCGGCCTGCTAAAGGAGACATATTCCTACCAGATGAATCGCCTAACATTGCGTCATGAATTTCCAGCGCAATTGCAATATTGGCAGAATCTTCAAACTGCAGTTGATAGTATTCAGCAAGCAATTTTTCCCGCAACTCCTGGCGTTGCAGGCGGTAAGCCAGCAAGAAGTCTAGACCTTCGTGAGGAGTATACATGTAATGATAACGCTCAACTAACAAGTTTGTTTTTACGTAGCGATATGATACAGGGTCGACTACCATGAGAACTCCTCATCCACAACCGCTAGTATATTTTCGGCATGATCGATTGGAGGTATATTGGAAGGGCTATTATCCACAATAATGTCGGCACATGGTGGAGGTTCGAAGGGTATATCTACTCCAACAACATTAGTGATCTCTCCATTCAGCGCGCCGCTATACAAACCTTTTTGATCACGCTCGATTAATATCTCCATGGGGACTTCAATAAAAACCTCAAAGTATTGAGAATAATGATCACGATTCCATTCTTGCGTGTCATGGAATATAGACAAGATGGCACAGACTACATCTATCCCTTGATTATCTAGATACTCGCACAAATGACAAATGCGCCAGGCATTTTTACGGCGATCTTTAACAGTATGTCCCAGGTCGTCACCCATAATCGCTCGAACGTGATCACCATCCAGGAAAACTACATTTGTTTTCCTAGCCTTAAGGCGGGAATACAATTCGCGGCCAATAGTTGTTTTGCCCGCGCCAGCCATGCCAATCAACCAAATCACCATATTTCATTCTTCCTTGTATCCAATGAATACTAAGACATTGCAGAATTGATAAGGTAGAAGACTTACAAAGACCCGATCAATTAATTGTCCAAGGACATTTAGTCGGTACCCCCTCACGCGTCGTTCTGCCTCATCACTTATCTGCTCACGCAACCATGGGATACGGTAAAAAAGCGAAACATTGCGCGCCAAAAATACTTGATTTGTGTGCAACCTACAAGTTTTGAGCATTTTTTTGAATTCCGGAGAATTCACCAACCATTTATGGAAAACCGGCATGCTCTTAGGTTGGCCTCGTCGTTTCCACTTCCAATACCACTCATTGAAATGCATCTCAAAATTATTCGGACGCATTGAAATACAAAAACGGCCTCCAACCTTTAGACATCGAGAAACTTCAGCTAAGGCAGTCTCCATTCCACTTTCAAGGTTGTGAAAAAGTCCAAAGGCTAATACAGTATCAAATTCATCATCTGAGTACGGCAGTTCCTTCACATCGCCCACACGAATATCCAGATCAGTATTCTCTATATTAAGTCGTTCTACTGCAACTTGGCTGCGTTCTAGTCCTACAATGTTATATCCCGCGTAGTGATAATGTTTCAGCAATCTCCCTAAACCAGCGCCTAACTCAACGCTGTGGTGACCTGGATCATCCATGACCATTTCCGCGTATTTGATCGGATAAATGCTCAAGTCCTCAAAATGATCCATGTCGCGCTCAGTCTCTGACCAACGACGATCCCAGTACTGACGATTATCTTCATTGCGAAACACCTTTTTCATAATATAAACTCCAAGCGATTCTAGATATGAAAACGGCCAGATGCAACCAATTGTTCAGCAATCTCTAAATCGTGTAAGCTATCGATCTCTACCCATCTCCTATCGATCGGTACCGGTTTGATAGGGAAGCCTGAATTGATAATTCCTTGCAACAAGTCAGTCATATATAATTGATGCAATTTCCTTCCGCTATTAAATGGAAATGTTCCGGATTGATCAACTCTACGGGCATTATCATATGTTTGACATAAAGCATTGATTCCTGTCTTACGAAATGCCATCAGCCCAATGTACTGAGCCTCAATGCTTGCTATCTGGTTTTCATTTTGTCCAATACTTTGGATGTTACCGTCTTTATCAAATCGTAAGCTTTCAGCATCTTCTAAGGGATCGTCAAAACGCAATTCCCAATATTCACGCCACAAACGATCAACGACGACACTTATGGGGGCATCGTGGTCCAAGAGCTGCTGAAGCACAAACTGATCGTAGACAATATCACCATAAGACAATATAAATTCATTGCCAAACAATGATTCTGCACAGAATAGTGAATACACCATATTGGTGGTTGAAAAATCCGGATTCAGTATTACCCGAACACCGGGCCGCGCTAACTGATCCCCCATATAGCCGCCGATTACAACAACGTCATCAATGCCAACTTCTTGAGCTGTTCGCACCTGCCAATCCAACAAAGACAGTCCATTTAGCTCAACTAGGCACTTCGGCCGAGAATCAGTTAGTGGACGCAATCGAGTACCTTGTCCAGCAGCGAGAATCAACATGCGCATTTTGATAACCACCTCTCCAAAATGATTTTGTCCAAATCAGCAGCAGGATTACTGCGTTCAGGGTGCCACTGTACTGCAAACAGGGGTAAACTTTTGTGATACAGTCCTTCAACAATATCACCATCTGCAATTGCAAATTCTTCCAACTCAGGAGACAAACCAGTCAATCTAACTCCTTGATTGTGGTATGAATTGACCACCCATTTCCTTTGTGATTCAAACAATTGCATTGGGTCTCCCACAATCGCTATTTCATGATTCGTATTGACATGTTTTCCTGACGAACTGATATTGCTATCAATCGACCCATTAAAATAAATATTGATCAAATGCAATCCACGACAAACCCCAAAAACTGGCAGCTTTTCACGAACAGCATAATCTAGCAAACTTATCTCGGCACGATCGCGCGCATTTGAATAATCTGCTATCTGTGACTTCCCAGGGAGAGGCCCTATGTTATCACCCCCCGTCAGGAGCAATCCACTTGCTTTTATATTTCGGAAATATTCCACGGAATCGTTCAGTACATTTGGAATCAAAATAGGAGTTACTGACAACTCATCCAGAAAATTAATCCAATCATGGCTGATTGCATCACGCAATTCATAGTATGTCGGGTTATCAACAATCCGCATGGATACAGCTACAATCAAGATATCGCCCTCACTTTCTTGTTAGTACAATCGAGTTCGACTAGACGAGCATCGCGCAATTTATTAAATGTGATTTCACCACATCCAATTGCAGCTGGCAACAAGAATTCGGCTGCGCGAATTGCCATATGAGATCCTGCACCACCATACTGGGTTATTAATCCAGCAATAGGATGTCCAAAAATCCAATCATAGCCGGGGTCCGCTGCACGAATCAACACAATTTTCCCATCTAACGAATCATCTGGAACTCCGTCATCGAAGACGACAGGAGCAGCAACAACGCGCGAAGATGTTATGAAATTGGGGATCCACTCCTCAACCTGAAATGCCCTAACATCCTCTGCCTTTCGTATTAAGTGAGGCAAACGGATAGCACTAGTCAAGTTCCACCGCTTTTTGTAAAAAGCAATGATGCGCCGAAATTCCATTTGAACAGCACTAGTCATACTGTCTGTTGCGGCACGGATGATCTTTTCCACTGGCAAAAATGACATTTCGTCGCGCGAAAAACCCAGAATATCCCCCACCATACCAACTGATTCGAGCACAATATCCACCGACTTCATATATTCAAATTTGCTCCATTCACGTCCAGGAATACTACGCAATATAAAATCTTGAAATTGTTCTACTGAAGCTGTAAAACCAAAGGTTTCTAGTAATTGTTTTATCTGTGACTCGTGTATTGAAAATATGTTAATTGCCTCGTCCAAATCAGGATAACTTACTTCAACATCTTCAGCACTAGGACGTCCTACGTAAGTTTCCCAAGCACTGGCATAGTTGGGTGAAGTAATGTCAAGCGAGCTTGGACGCAAATGGCCATAGCGAGCAAGAAGAACATCTGTGGTCATGTCGCCGCACGCAAGTTTTGCTATATCTCGGGAGAGATCAGATGCGACTGTGGGAATAGAACGCAAAACAGTCTCATACTCTTCATCAGAAAGCACACCTACAGTTCGTAATGACCGTAATAAACTCATTGCTATGAATGCATATCGTGCAAGTATTGAAAAGGGCACTGTTCCATACTGTTTGCAGTCAATTATCAGCGCATTGATTTTTCTAGCAAGACCTGAAGTCCCCGCATCAGGAATATGCTGCCATAGATTTCGTCGTCGTGCTAATTCTTCAAGTTGAGCGATTTGAAAATCAATTGGCGCAGTTCGACTCTTCAGAATATCATCAGTTAAGCGAAGCAAATGTACACGGAACGCAGAAATTGCCGTCTCATTAAATCCAGCCAAGCGCAATCTCTGGGCATGTTGATCAAAATCAAATGCTAAACATGTAATAGCTACATTGAATTCAACTTTATCATGCAGAGATGGGTTTTCATGAAGCATTTGTATACCATGATCAATCCAGGCTGAGGCAATTTGATTATCTAAACCGTCCGGTAAAAATGAATTAAAACTGGCACGCACATCTACATACGGACGCCCGCCTAGAGAGTAAATCAAGGGGGAAGGACGCACGTCACGATAGCCAATATCTGCTCGAGCTGTGGCCCAAACCCGATCGCCGATTAAATGCTGAAAAAGAGACAGGGCCAATGGTCGTGGTGTACTCCCGAGTAATTCTGCTGGATTCCAATCGGGCATAGAACCAAATACTGTGGTGTTCCCATCCAAAGTGGGATGCGGTCCGAAATGGGGGTCGAGAAACTCACTTATTTTCTCCAACTCATTTACCAAATCTTCATCTGCTAACTTATATTTTTTTGCCTTTCCTACAATTGGTCGCACTTGAAATAAATAGAGATTCCTCGCTCGATCAATACCAAACTCAATATCAAGGCTATCTTGGTATGTTAGATTTTCAAGCTCACGCGCTAACTCTAAGCAGGCCTTGATATCAGGTGTGAGCGTTGCCAAATCAGTGTTTCGAGAAATATAATGTGTGTCAAATCCAATTTGCGTGCCCGAGGTAACTACGTCTGATCGACCAGTTGCACGATCAATATTTAATACATAATAAGGCGCTCCCGACTCTAAATCCCTTGTCAGTAGCACCCCGCTTGCTGCCAGATTTCCTTTATGGGGTTGTACCAGCACTTCATCCATTTTATGTGTTATTCGATTATTGTTGGTATAGCTGCTTATCACTTCATTGATTGCATCTAACAAATGCTCTTCCTGATCTGCTGGAATGTCAAGAATGCTTTCGAAGCGCCCAGCACCCGACTCATCCAAACTATCTTCGGCATGGGCACAGCTACGTACCACTACGCGGATTTGGCCAAAAGTATTTTGGATCATGGCTACAATTGAAGAAGAATCGATCTCCCAATCAGTTACTTTGAAGCGAAACTGGTCCAAAACTGCGGCGCTCTTGATTAGTGGAGCTACCTGTTCTAGTGTTCGCCCCTTCCCACCAAAAATCACTCTCGAGAGCGCGGCGGTATCATACACTGGGGCTACTAGGCCATCCAGGTCAATGAGCTGCGGCTGTAATCCTTCTGCCTCTATTGCAGAGAGCAATTCTTCAATATTTGCACCCGGGTTCTTATTAACCAGAGTTTCCGCTAACAAAAAGATCTCTGAAACAAGTGCTTGGTTTAATGATAATAATCCAGCGAAACTCCGAGTAGAACTGTCCATGTAATAACCGACCCCCAAGCGAGTTTCGGAAGTGGTCAGGCGGCGTAATGCTTCTGGCACACAGACAACACCTGCTCGCAAAATGAAACAGTTTGTCAGCTCATTTGAGCGAGCAAGGCTCAATGCCGCCAACTCTCCCTCTTGTTGCCAATTAGTCTGAAAGTGATATGAAAGGCTGGGATATCGTTCAATCACCTTCTGGATATGATAACCGCCAACATAAATAATTTTTTGGATACCGCATTGAGAAAGAGAATGAAGCGCCCAATCAAGAACTGTACGGTCATGCTCAACACGCTGCAAAGAAAATGGCTTACTGCGCGTATTGTCAAGCCGCCGATCCCCCCATTCAGAATCAATAATATAAGCGCAAAAATTTTGTTCTGTATTGTCAAGCACTTTAAGAAATTCTCCTTATCTTTACTTTCCGGTAAGAGGGTAAAGCGAATGGTCTCAACCCGTGGTAGAGTTGGGTTGCAAAAAACCAGACTAACCAGGAGAAGAGACCATTACAGCAACCGATCTTACCATACAAACATTGGCAGGATTGTTAGAGAGTCTGCCGATTGGCACAAACCTAGCCCTTTTACAATTCATGTGGATGCTGGTCAGCGGACACTTGCTGCAAAGTCGCGGGGCGCTGTTTCCAGCCCTCAAGGCCACAGGTCTCTCGGACGAAGCGGTTCGGCGAGCCTGGGCAGCCTTTCGGGGCGGCGTCTGGCAGACCACAGTGCTGCTGCGGTTGTGGCAGGTGCATATCGAAGGATTGCCAGGCTGGCGCTATCACGAAAATGGCGGCTACCGGGCGGTGAGCGTAGACATTACGGCCTTCTTTCGTCCACAGTTGAAGAACTGTCCAAGTAAACATTACTATGCCCCGGCCGGGAAAGCTTTGCCTGCTGTCATCATGGGAGTAGTCGGGACTACCGGTAGTTTGCATGGTCAACGGCTGGCGGTACCGCGGGAATTCTTACGGGTCAAACTCAACGATTCCAGTGAGAAAGGCTTACAAGTCGCCCTGCTCAAACAGGTGCGCCGCAAGTTGGCCGACGACGAAGCCGCAATCATGGACGCCGGTTTCAAGCTCAAAGCCGTGCGGCAGGCCAGGATCAAAAGGTATGTGCTGCGTCTGGCGAAAAACTTCACTGCCCGCAGAAATGTGCCAGCACAAAAAAAAGAAAAAGGGCGTCCGCCCACCTATGGCGAATGGGTGCGACCGTTAGCACGCACTTACAACGAAAACGAAATTGCGGCCACACCCCCAGACCAGGTCGTTATCTGGGAAGAAGATGGGCGCAAAATTCGGGCCGAGATATGGACAAACCTGATATTGCCGGGAGTTGTTCCCAACCCAAAGAATGCCACCTTTCGGGTGGTCGCCATTTACGACCCGCTCTACAGTTCACCCTGGCTGCTGGCAACCGACCTGCCGCTTGAGCCGCCTACTGTCAAAGCGCTTTACAAGGATCGTTGGCCGGTCGAGCAAATCCCTTTGGCGGCCAAACAGATGGTTGGCGCTCATCGCCAGTTTGTCTTTGCCAAGGAAAGTGTCCAGCGTTTGCCGGAGTTGGCACTCCTGGCTGGTTCAATCCAGAGTTTCCTGGCGGCCACGTTGCCGGTCATGCCCACTGGTTTTTGGGACCGCAAACCCAGACGAACCCCCGGCAGGCTGCGCCGGATGCTCTTTGGGCGACTTTTTCCAAGTTCTTATCCTCTGCCAGAGCGAATTCGGAAAAAGTCTTCCGCTACAGACCATTTGCCCAAGGGTATTCTCGGTCACAGACGCTCAAAACAGCCTGCTCTGGTGTGAATCGGCTCATTACGAGCTTTTCCAATGAATTTTCAAGGTGCTGTTTGCTCCAATCCCGTTTTGGAGCAGCTTCAGTTACCGGAAACTAAAACTTATCAGAATCGTAAATATTCAGCATCAACAGTTTCTAGCGAAGCACAAACCAAGTTCAAGATTGCATTTAGAACAGTCTCGAGGAGATGTGATTCAGTTATCACAATCGCATTATTCGAATATAAAACGAACGGATTAGGCGGTAAAAATTCAAAACTCTTCGGTGTATCCATTGGCGTTTTGTTAGAGTTTTAGCCGAACCATAGTGCTGATTAATACTGCTAATAATTGGTTTCTCGGCCCATTGAATTAGGCTAAGTCCATAATCTATATACCCAAGCTCCATTAGAATAATAGCCTGCTTAAGGATTCGATCGCGTGGCGAATCGGATCCATAAATCTTGACAAATATGGCATCCGCCCACACAAGTTTTTTCTTGCCCTCTAATTCCTTAGACACAGATGCGATTCGATTTTCGTCAGTAAACACCAAATCTAGCAGTTCATAACCTCTTTTTCTTAACTCTAATTCGCACTCGCCAAACACCTTTTGGCCCTTATATAGCTGTATGAACTCCACCTCCATCTTGATAACCGATATTCCACTTAAGAGAAGCTGCTCCGATGCTAATAAGATATCCATCTCACTACCTTGTGTATCTAGCTTAAGGTAATCAATTGCGTGAACATTTTGTTTTTCCATTACGGCTTCTAAAGTAGTGCATTCAACACTAATCTCACCAACAATATCAAAAAGACAGCTGTACTCGTCAATAAAATTCGAAAGAACTTGCGTATTTGGTTGTAACATCGAGCTTGCCCCCGGTCCATGTGTGATATACAACGTCCCCTGGCCAACATGGCTGCCAAGTGCAGAGTTCGAATATATTAATTTTGCATAAGCTGGAGAAGATATACCAGATGCCATCTTCAAGTCAGTATTTCCTGTCAGAAGTTTTTCATATTCCACTTGATTGGGTTCGAAACCATAAACGGTACAATATGGAGCGAGGTTTGGTATCTCTAGCGTACCGTTTCGGGCACCTCCATCAATTACAATAAAATTATTCTCACCCAATAGATTTTTCAAATATCCTTTGACAGCCAATGCCTTAATCCTCCACATAACCAGTTAAGTGTTCTCGTAGTATCTCAAATAAACGATTGGTTTCATCCTTATTTGCGAGTTTTACATCTCGACAAGATTTTTCATTTTTTCGCTCAAACAACTGTAAATCAAAATCACTTTGGAGATTTACTTTCCCTTTCGTCGAGTTATATCGGGTTTTAGCATGAAGCACAAACTCTCTTGAACGAACGGCCGCTTGGTATAGACCCTCGTAAGCCGATTCGCTGATGACCGCATCTCGCTCCGGGCCAAACGGAGGAAGCACTTTCCCAGAAATTGCGCCCATTGGGTCAGATCGATCTACGAGGTGAAGAATCGTTGGTAGAATGTCAATTCCAGCCGCAACAGGCGCATCGATCATCGCGTTATAAATTGAAGGAGCACGTATGTATAGGGGCACATGTGTGCGCGAATCGCACAATAGAGGTTGGTGGCCACGGCGAAACATATCGCCATGGTCGGACATCAATAATACAATAGACTCATTCGCAAGATCTGTTTTCTCCAAATAACTGAAAAGCCAGGAAAGTGCCAAATCGATTTCGTGAAGTCGCGCCAAAGCACGACTCATAATTGATACTATACTTTTGTCTGAAAATACTGGTTCGCCCTTCGAAGTTCCCTGACCTTCCATAAGATCATTCCACTCTGCTTGTGGGTTTGCTTGTCTAAATGGTCCCAAGGCACTATCCGTAACCTCACTATTAAATAAATAGGGGGCATGAGTATCGAAGTAATCCAGCAATAAAAAATTGCAATTTTCTTGATGGGTATCTAAATGGAAAATTGCTTGCCGAGTAATATTCAAATATGTCAGTGAGTGTTGAAATTGTTGATAAAAGAATCGCTGAAAGCCAAGATGAGAATTATAGGCCGGTTGGAACATCTTTGAAGTCGAATAGCACAGGGTCACATAACCGCGTGTAGTCAATTCCTGCGCGAGTGTTCCAAGTGCATCGGGTTCGATCCCTGAACCTAGATACCGTTCAAAACAACCATGCTCTAGAGTAGTCTTTCCTGTGATCAGCGAGTAAATCGATGGGTATGTCCACTCAGCCTGGCTAAACGCATTCTCATAATAAAGAGCTTCTCGAAAAAACGAGTCAATTGAAGTCGCGTATTTTTGAATTTCCCTGTACCTGGAGAGCAAATCATTTGTAAGACTATCAAGAATTATGATGATTACTGCCCGAGGGGATTTCTTTTTAGAATTTGCTAAGGATTGTAAAGCACGCACAACGGGGTGACTAACAAGCACCGGCACCGAATTCACCGGTTGCAAACGGAGAGTACACTGCCCTGGGGGAATTTCCAACTGCACATCCTGCCAATTGCCATCTGGTAGTCCCTTTACCGATAAAACCAGCTCATCATTTATAAATCCGTTGACTCCTGATTCCCGGCAACCTGGACAGACTGCAAAACCAATTTGACAAATAGATTGGCCTTCAGTTTTTAGTATGATTTCAATTGGAGAATCAATATAAACCGAGTCGCGGCTTTCAAGTCCAATTGTAACAGTGCGTGCTGGTAAACCAGACGATGCAAATAAAGGTATATTCCAGACAAGTGATTCCACATCCTCGCCATTCCAATAACGGCGAGGATCTACTGGTGCTTGCGTTTTTTTAAGACATCCAATCAACTTGAGCAACCCTGGAGGAATCACATATTCGCGCAACCAAGTGCGTAACGTTTTTACATCCATATTATTGTTTTCAGCAACGTTATCAATTACTCCTTCAAGCGCAAAATTTTAGGCAAATAAAAACAGGCTGACTTTCAACTCAAATCAATTTCAGGAAATCGCTTGAATGCTTTTAGATCGGAAAACATCAAATGGGTCCTAAGATCGAATGTATATCAACTCCGAATGTGACTACTCAGGCTACTCTACAACTGCAGAAGGGAAGAAAGGATCACCCATCAAAGCATTATGGAGAGCATCAATAACATTCAAGTCATGCTTACGAACAGTTGAGATGTAGCTGCGAATGGAGCAGAAGGTGTCAGCGCCATGGTGCGTTCGAAAAGCACCGGACACTTTTTGTTTGATCTTTACCAGACGGACATCGCGTTCAGCCAGATTATTATCAAAAGGAATGCGAAAGTCGTACATAAAAGCTAAAGTCTGGGCTTTGAACTGCTGAAGGCGATCTAGTAAGTTTTTTGGCGGCGACTGTTTCTTGCGTCCCCGTTTTTTGGACAGCGGAATAGCTGGTGGTGGATTGGCTTGCAAACCTTGAGCAATGAGTTCATCGTAACGCTGCTCAAAATAGAGAAGCTTCTCTACCGAAAGAGTAATTTCTGGGTTCGATTTTTCCGTTTCGACTTCATCCTTGATATCAGAGAGCAATTTTGACATTTCCTGTGCCCATGGTTGCTCGTATTGCTCATGAATGAAGCGAAGTTCTCGCAAGTGGTGGGCATTACAGAGGGCATGCTGACAATTATCGAAGGTGAAGTAAGATTTCCAGTGATCATGCACGGCGATCCCTTCAAACTCGGGCAGGATCCCAACCGCTTTCATGCCATCTTTCCCGCGTTTGGGGTGGACGCCGTAATAGGTCAGCTGATTGGTGCCAGCTGAATGCAGCCAATTTAACTTGCCTTCCACCCGTAGACCGCTCTCGTCGTAATGGACAACTTCTGCATCGATGAGTTGCTGCTTGATAGCTTCAAGACTGGTTTCGGCCCGTTGTATCATGGCAGCATTTGCAGCTAACACAAAAGCTTCCGTGGGCCTGTGTCCATAGAAGTCTCCTAGCAACTCACTCGTCCGAGCCAGTGGAATAAGCTGGTAGTTGTTCAAGTAGGTAGCCTGAGCTTTGATACGCGGACCATATTGCACGGGTTGGGTTACCCCGGCAGGAAAGTCTCCTTTCGCTTGCTCGCCACATCCGGGGCAGACTTTGATTTCAACTTGGTGTTCAGTGACTTCCACCTGCACTGGTGGAATATCAAACACTTGCCGCTTCTCGTACTCATGCGGCTTCACAGACTCCAGCACTGTAGCGCAGTGTGGACAGGTTGAAACTTCATGCACTTCAACATGGTTTGACTCTTCAACCATTTCCAGGGTATGCCCTTGGTGTCCCTGTTGACCACCACTATTGCGACCGCTTTTCTTGCGCAAACTGCGTGTGCGAGGCTTCTTCAGGCCATCACTACTCGGCGGTTTGCCGCTGTTTTGACTGTTCTTTGCCAATTGATCTCGTAATGCTTGAATCTCGGCAGCCTGTTCTGCCAACCTCTGCTGCAATTCCAAGAGGATGGTGATCAGCGTTTCTTTGTCCAGCTCCGCTGCTTGCTTGCGACCCAAATCGAGTGACGGCATAATGTGTTCTACTATATCGCTTGTTTGTTGTTTTTGTATCTGATTTCTATTAGCGTTGTTTATGATCCTCAGAAGTTACTACCAGCCTGAGTAGTTACCTCCGAATAATCTTTGGTTCAGGGAGAGGAACTACAAAATCTCCACGGTAGCCATTGCGTTTCAGGTTTTCGATCAATTCATCCGCAATATGCCATGACAGCAATAATACATAGGGAGGTTGATCCGAATATAACCGTTCACGTTCATTCACCACTGGAATTAGAGTGCCCGGCACATATTTATCCAGTTTTTTCGATCCGGGAACTTCGAGCACATAATCTAGAATGCCATCGTCCAGGCCAACATAGGCAATTAACGTGCTGGCTCGTGAGGGTGCACCAATACCATAAATTCGTGCTCCATCTCTTTTTAGTTGTGCCAAGAGTTCATAGAGTTTCAGCTTAGATTGTAGAACGCGATCACGAAAATCACCAATCCAGTCGGCACTGGTTAGCCCGGCCAAACGTTCCTCATTTAGGATTTTCTCCACTGCCGGATCCACGTCAAATTCCCTTGATTTGCTTGCATAGACTCGAATAGAACCACCATGCGTTGGGATACGTCGGGCAAAAAAGATGTTGAATCCATGCGATTCTAGCAAGTATTTCAAACTGTGGAGCGAATAGTATCTCAAGTGTTCATGGTAGATTGTGTCATATTGTAGTGTTTCAAGCAAATCTAATAGATAATGTGATTCAGAAATAAAGACACCCTTATCGTCTAACAAGTATTCTATGTCGTCCATCACTTCATGCACATGATGGATATGTGCAAACACATTAGCTGCAGTGACAATACGAGCTGCTCCGTGCTCTTCTTTTGCTTGCGTTACTGATTCTCGATTAAAGAACGCCATCATCGTGGGGATGCCACGTTCTTCAGCAATTTTCGCCGTGAGAGAGGGTTCAATTCCCAAAGCACGAAAACCACCTTCCACAAAGTTACTCAACAGCGTACCATCGTTGGAGCCGACATCTACAGTAAGATCATTTTTCCCGAGTCCAATTCGATCCTGTACCTCTTGGTACAAATCGGCAAAATTCTCACGCAGAATACGTGTAGAGCCACTTGTGTAGGGGTAATCTGGAGGGAACAGGACATTTGGATCTACAGCATACCCCAATTGCACCAGATGACACTGTGGACAATAGCGCATCTCTGCTGGGAACCATGATTCCTGGTCAGGGAGAGAACCTAATAAGCGCATGGAATTAACAGGGGGAAGAAAGCCCAAAAACAGCACCGACTTCATTTTGGCAGAATCACAAATTTGGCAAGTTTCAATAGGACCGTAATCACTCATTTAATACTCCTGAAAATAAATTTTGGCACCAGCGAGGGGTTTTCGAGTTTGGGGAGGGCGAGGGTTGTCTATATACCATTGAACTGTATGTGGTAGGGAATCATCCAATGAAAAGCTCGGGCGAAAACCTAATGCATGCAATTTGCTTGTGTCTGGACATCGGCGCGGCGTGCCACCGACAGCTTGCGGACCAGGGACAATCTTGATATTCAAACCCATGCAATTGCCAATTCGGTGAGCAATAGAAGATATTTTGACTTCATCCATTACCCCAATATTATATATTCCCAAATGCTCACCTTGCTTAAGAACTTGCATTAGCCCTGTAGTGAAATCATCTATATAGACGAAGGAGCGCGTCTCTTCACCTGTACCCTGAATAGGAAATGAAATTTCATTACTTTTCGCTTTTTCTTTTAGCTCCCAAAGTCGACTCACAAATTGAGGGATGACATGCTCCCATCCCATGTCTGGTCCAAACACATTATGAGGGCGGAAAATCAACACTTTTTCGAAGTATTTACGTCCATAGTTCAGTGCCATTAACTCACTTATGATCTTTCCACCACCATAGGAATATCGTGGGTTAAGTGGATCAGGCACCAACAAGGGAATAGATTCATCTGTTGGGATAGCAGCGGGTGTTTGATAGACTTCTGAACTTGAAGCTAATATCAACTCCCCTACTTCATGACGTATACAGCTATCCAGCACATTGACCATGCCTTTGACACCCACATCCAAAACGTATTCAGGATGTTCATAAAAGTATTCAGTACCATTAACATAAGCCAAATGAAAGACGCTATCCACACCACTGATAGCCTGTGAGACAATCGAGGGGTCACGAATATCCCCATTGATGATCTCTGTCTCACTTTTCACGTCTCCCAGACGTCTCAAAGCGCCCCGTGAGACATTATCCAAAATTCGAACTTTAGCCCCATCTTTGATTAATTCTCTTACTAAAGAAGCCCCTAGAAATCCAAGGCCGCCGGTCACTAAATAGGTTCGCATAATACATTCATCCAAATCTAGAATTTAAAAAATCCAAAGCGAATTATACGAAATTAGGTTTTCAAACCTAGCTTTTGTCCAATCTTATACGCTTAATCTCTTCCGAAAGAAGACCTGCCACAGTTTGCGGAGTAAACAACTTTTCATAAGCTGCCCGTCCGCCCTTTCGAATTTTCACGTTTAAATCTTCATCAGTCACAGCTTGATATATTAGATGAGCAATTTCTTCAGGTGTTGTCCCAACTAAAGAATTTACTAAATGATCTATCTCAGGGATTGCATTTTGGCTATTTCTGTGAACAATCATGCAAAGTCCCATCGACCAAGCAACCATATGTCTCGTATAAGCTGCCCAGTAAGATCCCACATTATTCAACATCAAAAAAACATCTGAAGATAATAATTCTTGATCAAGGTCTTCTATAAAGCCACGCATGATCACGTTATTCTGTTGCGCGAATGGCTTCAATAAAGGAATTATCTCACCACCCCCAATAATATGAACTTCAAAATCCAGGCCGCCCATTAGATCTTTTACGTGAGGCATCACTTCTTTTAGCAGGAAGCTCAAACCATATGTGCTGCCGGTTTGGTTTAAGTAGCCGACATGCCCAATAACCTTAATTGGAGATCTCGGTAATCCAATTTCTTGCTGGGGAGAAAAGTTGTTCTTATTATCATAGGAGCTTGAATCACTCCATGTGTTCCTAACATAGACAGAACGAGGATGGCCAAAGTGAGTGTAGAAATCAGCATTCGAGGCAGTAACATTAGCTATCACGCTCACATCTTGCATCAACTTCAAATGAACTCTTTTTTGCTGTGCTAAAACGATTTTTAGTTTTTGTAGTTCGACTGCACTCCGAAACTTATTGATGCCTTGAGCATTTGTGCCCTCAAAAATAATCTGGTGGTCCTTGACACGAGCTTCAAAAGGAGCAAAATCTATGTCTCCATGATAAACAATCCGTGGGACATCGGAAAGTCCATAAGTTGCTGCTACTCCCTCCGGACTCCAAATTGTAAGGACTGCGTCCACATTTTCTAAAGACACTCGATTTTCCACAATTTTTTTCGCACTAACAGCAGGATAAAGCCAGCTAAACATTCTTTCTGGGAAAAATATGCCCAGAAAAATATTTATAATTCTCATCAGTCGAGATTTCTGATTTGAGGCTTGAGCATTTCTCGAATATTGATCAAAAAATATTGGAGGAAGTATTTTTATATCTAGCGAGTCTGACACTTCCTTAATTCTTTCTTGTTCTTCACTCGTTAATTCTGGATCATTCCGATAAGAATTAAAAATAATCTGATGAACTATATCGTATCCCAGGTTTTGTAAACTGTTTAGCAATTCATATACGACGATATTCACTGCAGTAATACCAGGTATGCCATGGCGCCGATCCGGAATATCACTTGTAATTACAAATAATTTCATTTCTTCCCAACAATCCCCCATAGGTCAACCAGGTGAAAATCATCAGATAGCTCAATATTTTTATAAGCTGAATGAGGAACTCCGACAATCACAACCGAGGAAGTAGACAAAAGCTCTTCCTTGCTTATAAAAGTTGGATCTTTGACATACTCATCAGAGCAAGATATCAATGCCCCCTGAAATCTTAATACTTTTACTAATTTATACGAGAGTGCATCTCGAATATCATCGGTATCTGCCTTGAAAGCCATTCCTAATATCCCTACCCTAGTACCAGCTAAGTCAATTTTTTCGTCGTTCACTAAACGTTTGACGATAAAATTAGGTAAACCTTCGTTAACCATCATGGCAGCATGGCCCAACTCGAAATGATTTCCATACGAAGCAGTGAGTTGCAATGTATCTTTTAGCAAGCAAGGTCCTGCGGCAAAGCCAGGACGGGGGAAACTTTGAGCACGCTTGTAATTATGAGTCATTGCATGATATATCTGGTCAAAATCAGCCCCCTGCTCAGTTGCAATCATATAAAACTGATTTGTAGTTGCAAACTGGATGTAGCGCCAAGCATTTGAAAACAATTTGGCTAATTCTGCCTCTCTAGGAGAAACGCAGATGGTTTCGACCCCAAGTTGATGAAAAATCTCTTCCGATCGAGTTATTGCATTCTCGGAAAATCCGGATACGATCTGAGGTAATTCCTTTAATTCCTGAATGGCAAATCCTTGCACTATGCGCTCAGGACAATTCGCTAGATGAATATGATTTCCCCGCCGCTTGAAAAACTTGTTTAAGAATTCGGATGTTCCTGGAAACACCGTGCTCCGGAGGATTATGCAATGACCATCAATCAGGTAATTGGAAATGTCCTCCGCGAGATCAAGAATTGGTCTTGTCGTGGGATTTAAATATTCGTCAATGGGAGTCCCAATAGTAATAATTATCGTCTTTGACTGTGCAACATCGGCGATACTATCTGCAACATGTAAGGTATTTTCAATAACCCTTTTCAAAATCGGATCTGCTCCATGCTCAAGAAACGGCATTTCACCAGCTTTTATAGTGTCTCGTTTGCTTTGGTCAATATCATATAAGGCAACTTGAAATCCTGAATCGGCTAGCACAATACCCATAGGCAAACCAACGTGACCAAAGCCTCCAATGATTATTACATCATATTTAAAATTGGTTTCTTTGTTCATTTATCTCCTCAAAATAATATTCTAATCACAGTTGCAGAAACTAATTCGGCTCAAATCAATTATCGATTCTGGGGACATCTATCCACCTGCGCTCACTATCCGATTGCCGAGCTAGGTCTAAAAGTAATTGAGCGCGATACCCATCATCAAAGGATGGGTGATTTTCACGTGATTTTTCCATTACTGCATCGATGAAACGCTGCGCTAAACTAACAAATGGTGCCATCCTTCCATCTTGAAATTGGTGCTTAAAATTTAATTCATCAGGGATTTGGCATTGGCGAAGTTCACCTGTACCTTTTTCTCCCATCCAAATATCAAATCCTTTTCCATAATCAATGATGTTATTGTTACGAATGATTAGAACTTTTTTATCACCAAAAACTTCTATTTGATGTCCCCTTCCCAGTGGGGCTACTGATGAAATGGAAATTGTAGCACTCGCTCCACTTTCAAGTTTTAGCAACAAATTACAAGTATCATCGCTATCAACATACCTTAATATCCCTGAATCATCATGTCTTTTTGAAATACTGGTCTTTAGATGCGAAGTTAAAGATTTCACCGGTCCAAATAACCATTCAAGATAATCAAATGTATGTACGCCCAACGCGCCCAAAGTACCTCCACCTTGTGACAGGTTTGAACGCCACGACCATGGCCGGTTGGGACTTGCCCAACTGTGCATTATCCAAGAAATGTTGACTTGTCGGACCATTCCAATTTCCCCGGCATCCAATAATTGTTTCGCGAAACGCCAAGCTGGAATTTCTCGAAACCAAAAATTTACCATATGAACTACATCATTCTCTTTGGCTGAATCTACCATTTTCCTCGCCTGTGAAGCATTTATCGCAAGCGGTTTTTCACATAGTACCGATTTTCCCTCAGATAATGCAGCCAACACCATTTCCTCGTGGAAATATGGCGGCGTAACGACACTCACAGCTTCAATTTCAGAGCTAGCTATCATCTCTTCCCATGATTCATAATACCGAGGCAGAGAATATTGATCTGCAACGCGTTGGACCTGGTCTTTCTGTTGTGCGGCTACACCTACAACATTCGAATTTGAGACAGCTTGAAATCCAGGAATCTGTACTGCTTCACCAAATCCCAAGCCAATTATTCCAATTCTAACCATATATCATTGCAAATTATTCGGACCCAAAGATACAAAACAGTGTTTTCCTTGGAACAATATTCACTTGATAGTAATCTTGATGCTGGCTAAACAACATCGGCAAACGTCCTCTCCATACGGCGAAAATAATATATTCCACTGATAAGTATAATCACCGCTACAATTACTGATATGCCTGTCTCTAAACCTAATTCAGTATCCGTACCCAACATAGCCCAACGGAAACCTTCGATGACACCCACCATGGGATTGATCCCATACAGTATCCGCCATTGTTCGGGCACCATACTGCTGGGATAGGCCACCGGTGAAATGAACATCCAAAATTGCACCAGAAAGGGCACTGCATAGCGAATATCGCGGT
>CAZLNX010000008.1:0-45166 GCA_964560795.1 uncultured Anaerolineales bacterium
TCGTGTCAAAACCGCGATCACAAAGGTATTCAAATATTGAATACTTGGCAATCTCACTTGATTTGGAAGTCGTAACCGGCGGGAGTTGATGTTCATCCCCAATAAAGATATATTTTTGTGCTGGAAGCATCCCCATTATTGCTAGGGGCAAGGTCACTTGGGAGGCTTCATCAAAAATGACAACATCAAAATCCACATTACCAAGGCGTCTTGTTCGTGTTGCAAATGGAGTAGCCCCAATAATATAGCCGCCTTCCAACTCATCAAACCCTGAACCGTAAAATTCTTCATGGTTGGGGACTTTCAAATCTTTGGCCCGAACATCCTGACCAATTTTGCACACTGTTAAACTGTCATCGAGTTCATATATTTTGTCTAACGCATTATTGATGGCCCGATGAGTCAGGGCCGTAATAAATACTCGCAATCCATCTTGGACGAATAATTTTGCCAACTGAGCCAAAACGAAGGTTTTGCCGGTTCCTGGGGGGCCTTGAACTAAATGAACTAAATCGGTGCTATAGCAATTGGCAACGGCTTCAGCTTGACTATCATTCAGACCGGCAACTCCAGCATGGGTGCCGATATGTTGATACGTTTGAAATTCTACCTTTGGCTCCAGGTTTCCCGTCAGGAGCGGTAAGATAATTTCGCGCCCACTGGTGGTATCCGCGACCTGGTTGATGGCATCGAGATAAAATTTGGTCAGATCCAAATAGCCTTCATCTGCAATCCAGCCATCGGGGTATTCATCCAGATAATAAATATCCCCATCGTTTAGAAGAACAACCAATGTGGTTTCTTGATCATCTTCAATGGTCACCAGAATCGCATCTTCATCGGTGGGTGAACCTTTGTGTAAGAAAAGGTAATCCCCTTCTCTAAATCGAGAGTCATTCCTGGCACAAGTTAAAGTAATGCGCCCATCATATATCGTACTCCGAACATTCAACCCCGCGATGGCATCTCCCTTTGCTAGCCGATCTGACAAAGGACGGGACCATTTTTGCACCAGTTGCGACATCTGGTTTTCGGCCTCGGCAAAGACAAAATCTTTCAAGTTATTGATGAGGAGGCGATAATTTGTCATTTTTTTTTAAATTTGAGGCAATAATAACCGTTCTAGAACATCTTCCCCTGCTGATACTGTTCCTTGAACTCTCGCGCCTGCTCCTGGGACGCACCCCAGGAGACCACCAGAGCGTTATAGTCGTGGGCGAGATCGGCCCAGCTCTTGCGCTCACAGATGCTATATAGCCGATATGCCAGATGACGGGCATCGGCAGCTTGATCGGGGGAGAGTTTGGCCAACAGGCGGGCGGCACCCTCCTCGCCGTGACTGTTGAGGCGCTCGATCAGATGGTGGACGGTTTCCCAAACCGTCAGACGTTTGTCTTCACCTGGATCCCATCCAGGATCGAGCTCCGACCAGTGCAGCAAGCGGACTTTACCGGCACCAGATTCAAGGACGCCCGCACTTGCCAAACCATCAACGCTGGTGTTCTTGGCCCGAGCCAACACATCGGCCTGGCCAAAACCGCCTTCATCGAAACCAAACTGGTCAAACCAGGAAACCGCAAAGCGTGAATCAGGGTCCATCTCTCCTTCTTGCTCAGCCAGATAGGCATCCAATTCGTGGTTGATGATTTGCAGGGCCGTGCGCACGGTAAGTGGAGAACCATCCGGTTCGAGCACTTTGCTGTAGCGGCTGTAGATCGCCATGCCGGGGCCGATGGAGGCCTGGGCCAAATCAACAGGGGCGATATTGCCGGATTGCATTTCGCGCAGAGCGGCGGGTAGCTCTCGTCGCAGAGCGTTGACGAATTCTCGCCGGGAAGTCATGGGGGCATCTTCGGGGCGCGGGCGGCAGACGAGGATAATGGAGGATGCGAGGGCGTTAGTGCCGAGACCAACACTTCGACCACTTCTCTCTGTTCGCATTGGCCAAGTGCCCATAATGGCAAAACTTGCATCTATCAGGCCATTGAGCATGGTTTCCCAACCGGTACTTGCTACATCTTCAGCAGTAATCTCTTCTTGCTTGAATGCGTAATACACAGTTAAAGGGTAATCCGGTGAGATAATCTGCTGCATTGCAGAGAATGCTCGCAAGAGCCCAGACTCAAAATGATTATTTGCTTTTTCCCGGTCCCCACCAAACCGATATGGTATTGCAACCATTTCAGTTTCTTTAGGAACAAGCATTGTAGAAAATAAATCGGGATAAACACTTTTTAGATTTTTCCGCATCCAAATATAAAAAAAATCTGCTAAATCAGCATAGCCAATATTGTCATAATATGGCGGATCAGTGGATATCGGTATCGCTTTTGACCATTGTAAGTGTGCTGCGTCTAGTTGCCTTGCATTACCAGAGGCAGCGGGTCTCAGACGTTCAATTGCTCTCGCCAACCAATCAATGGCTCCTAACCAATTACCTGTAGAATTACTAAAAGGGTTTGCTTCAGCATAATCCCAAACCATAGGAATAGCTTGGCGCGCAAAAGTACTTCGAATAAACCCATCTCCAGGTGTAGCAATTGAGGACCAATAATCTGCACTCCGATCTATTGCAAAGGCTAGATAAACACTTACTGCCTCCGCATAGGCTAATGCGGTATTTCCACCATCTTGCAGAGGAGTATTGTCATCGTAAAGACCTATAGTAATTGCATCATCATAAATTTGGGCACGCACTTCAACTATTAGGTCGCTGAAACCTGTCAAAGCGATAAGTTGGCGCGGTGTAAATAGATCTGCTATTGTCTTCAATCCAAAATTTCGACACCATACGTCCCTTGGATTAGGGGATAGCGCTACTTCCAATTCAGTTGTGTTAGCTTCTTCAATATTTTCAGGAAATGGAGAATATTTTGCAGGAAGATATAATCGTCGTCTATTGCCCTCAAGAATTATCGCTGTTTGAATAACATGTAATCGCTTTTCCACACCTTCCTCTGCAACATAATCTCTTTTTGTTACTGTTCCACATTGAATACATTCGAAAACACCGGAAGTACCACGTTTCAAACCCTTATTTGGCTTTTTGTATTTTGCTGGGGGTATATCACTTATTTCGAAGGTTACCTGATTATCGTATATTTGAGGAATTAAGTATTTTTGATCATTTTTTTTCTTTGACAAAACAAAACTTGTCAGCAATGGGGTTTGAATTCCACATACAGGGTTTGAACATTTAACTGTTCTGGACCACAACCACGCAATGACTGTTAGTTTTTCACCTACATGGAAACCTTGTTGGCGTAAATCAGGATTCTCTTGAAGTATTTCTTTTGTTAACTTGAGTTTTGGATAGAGATTCCCAATCCGCTCCCAGGCTTTTTCGCGCATCCACTCGCCGTAGTAGCGCACATCAGCGGCCAAACCAGCCGCGTCTTTCCAACTGCCCCCGGCGGCTGTACCAGCCCGGTCACGTGGGTTGACCGGCGGCATATTAGCAAACTTGGGCGGAATTTCAATCAGGGCTTTATTAATCATCACAGCTACCGGGTTAAGGTCGCTGGCGTGGGCTTCCAATCCCAAGCGTTGGGCTTCAAGTGGGATGGAGCCACCCCCTGCGAAGGGATCTAGCAGCGGTGGCGGGTTGCCATCGGTGGATAGGCGGATCAACTCGCGGGCTTTTTCCAGAATCTTCTCATCGGTGGTCGCTTCCCAGGTGACCAATTGCTCAATAAAGTCAAAAAGTTTTTGGCGGGGGGTGTCGTTCGCAGCGGCATTCTTGCCGCGTGGTAGTTGCTTGCAGGCTTCTACAAATTCGGGGGGAGCTTCAGGATCATCGGGGTCATCAACCAGAGATGTAAAGATCACCGCCCGGCAAGCGGCTAGCGGCCGACGTGCCCACCACAGGTGCAGCGTGCTGGGGTGTCCGTGCCGAATAGATTTTTCTCGCGCGCTGGCAGCGTTAATAGCTTCCAGAGGTAGAGCGACTTCGATGAGTTTTTTACGGTAGGTCATATGTTTGCCTTGTATATAATCTTTTATGTATCTTTAGATACGTATGGAAAGATGAAATTTCATGAAAACATTTCTCTGGATGTTTCAATCACCTGATGCAAAATTTGAATGGCTTGCAGAATTTCGCTTTCACGTACAGGTACTGGCTTACCTATCTGATCTGGTTCAATATTCATTCTTCTAACATATGGACCATCAATTAAACCAGCATTGTGCGCAATCACATGGCGTTTGTTTACTACAGCTTTCAGTAAATCTATGTTTTCCAGAGAGAGTGTACAAAAAATATCCCTTTGATGCTTGTTAAGAAACCATGCTCGGGTATCATCAATATTTTGAAACAGGTTTCTCCTTGATAAATTTTGGATTGTTTGTTCAAGAACTCTAAAAGCTTCTATGTTGAGATTTTTAAAAAATGATTCAAAGGTTGTTACTAATCTTGTGTAACTATCCTCAATTCGCCATTGTTCTGTATCTAACAATACCTGGCGAACGATAGGATCCTTGGACTTATGTTTTATATTTTGAGAAATCCCTGATAAATTTATTTCTGCCAGCTTATAAAAATTTGGAAATTGGCATACTGGACAATAAGATATTCCAGCTAAATCATGTTCTTCTTTGCAGGACTCACATTCCAATTTTTGTGGAGCTTCTTCTATATAAATCATTTGCTGGATATCTTCTACAAGAATAAAATCCTGGAACTCATTCTTAACAATTTCGAGAAGTTCATGTACTTCTACCTGTTGATGGTCATCTTTTTGTACATTCTGATAATCAAATACTTCAGACGAAAGGTCGATACGGTCAATGAAGAACGATGTTTCCCATATATTTTGATTCCGGAAACAGTTTAATTGTTCTCGAACTCGATAACGTATGAGTCCTTTTGCTAACTGGAAAGAAATATTAGTGGAAACTTCCATGTGTTTTAATGTGGTTTTGAACCAAAGTAAACTCAAGAACTTCTTCTTGAATAATATCCATTATTTCAGATAAATTTACTGGATTATTTCCATCTCTCGTGACATTTTTATATTGACCAAACACTTCAATAGCAGGGCCAATTGCACATGAGAAGTAATCTGAAATTGGGATTTTCTTTTCTTGGAAAAATCCGAGTTGCTCACGGATTCGATGCCGCATCATTGCTCGGACTCGTATAATTTCTCCCGGGTATTGTTCTTTTTTCCGTTTTTTACAGAATAATAGAATACTTGATGGATGAGTCTCATCGTTATCTCGAAGGGAAACTCTTCTATCAGTTCGAATTGGCCAAGTAGAGATAATAGTAAATCCTGCTTTTAGCAGTAAATCTAGGATTGTCACAAATGCTGTTTTTGATCGATAAGGATAAATTTGGGTAAAGAAACCTTCCGGTTTGAGAGTTCGCTCTATCTCTTGTAAAGCAGGCAATAATAGTTTTTCATAACTACTATTTTTATGTTGATGTTTCTTATCTTTTCCAAATATTTCATTTTGCTTAGGGGTAAGTGAAGTGTGAAAAATATTTGGGTATAAAAAACCAATTGAGCGTTTCAACCATACAAAAAAATAGTCACTTAGCGTAGCGTATTTGACATTATCGTAATATGGTGGGTCCGTAATGATTGCATCAAAATATTCATCAGGGTACTCTAAGTCTAGAGCTGTACCCTGTTTGACAATAACCTTTTGATCTGCTGTCAAATTTAATTGCGTTGTAAGTTTGGCTATTCGGTTTAGTGCTAGATCCCAATAACTATTTGGTCTCAAAGGATTCGATTCAACAAAATTCCACGACATCCAAAAATCAGGAATCATAAAGATACTAGAAATAGCCTCTTGTCTTTCCCTCCATTTGCATAATGTTGATGTTCTGCTAGCTAGATGATCAAGGCATAATCCCAGATATGTAGTGATAATTTTTGCTTTCTCTTCGGATAAACCTTCTACAATCATTTTTTTATGAGCAGATTTGATATTCTGGCTAAAAGCCACTAAAGCAATTCTTTGTCGATCATTGAAAAAATCTCCCCACTGTGAGAAACCATAGCGCGTGATTGCTAATTCGTTAGAAACCATTTCATCCGGGAAATTATGTTGATAATTAACTGATTCGTTGATGGCCTTTATAAATATTGCTAAATCATCATCAGAAAACAATCGATAATTTTTTTGTTTACTTTCGTTTTGGTATATCACTACTAGTGGAATTTCCCCCATTCTTCCTCTCAATGCTTCCTGACGGATATAATTTGCTTCGCTGTGAGTAGATACCTGTTTTGGAGAATTTGTTTGACAAACTGGACATTGAATTTTTCCTCTGAAAATCGTCCCTTTATTTGGATCAAAATCCATTTTTCCCTTAACAATTTCAAAAGATATTACATCGGAGTTTTGGTGAGAAATAGGACGAAGAGCAAGTTTCTTGTTTGGTTTTCTGCTTAACCACCAGTTTTGAACCAATGGAATTGTTGTCCCGCATTGAGGATTGGGGCAAGAAACCGTACGTGCCCACAGAAAGCCCTCAATCGTTTCATCACTTATTGGATTTTTGTATAAGTACCCAATTTCATTGTGGACTTGATTTGAGACCCAACTCCCCCATTTTTTAATCTCTTTGCTTAGCTGATCACTACCGGCTTCCATCTCTCTATATTTTTGAGGGTAAACCAAAGTACATAACTCAATCAAGTGAGCCACTGGATTAAGTTCTACAGCATAGGTTTCACAACCTAAGCGTAAAGATTCCAGACCAGTTGTACCACTTCCCATAAAGGGATCAAGTAATTTTGGAGGTTCTTCGGGAAAGTTTTGCCGAATAAGGTCTTTGGTTTTTTCTAGTTCCTTACCGTTTTCTTTTATTAGATCCCAATTTGAGATAGTAGAAATCAAATCTTCGAGTTGTTTTGTCTCAGTTTCGTTATTTGGTGCAGCAACCAATGATGCGAATATTGCTGCACGCATCACAGATAGTGGTTGGCGCGCCCACCACATGTGCAGCGTATTGGGATGTCCATGCTGAATGGATTTCTCACGTGCGCCGGCTTTGCTGATCGCTTCTAAAGGCAGGGTTACTTCGATCAGTTTTCTGTGGTCTGTCATTATTTACCTTTAGTGAGTAAAGGATAAGAATATTTGGGGTTATTTGTTTTTTCCACCCATCGGGGTGTAAATGACTCTAATCTTATCAGGATCATTGTTACTGCCAAATGCAAGCTTGCGGGCTTGTTTAATTACACCATCTAAGGTCAAGTCGCGGCTGTCATTCGCTTTTTGAATTGCTAACAATTTCTTTTTGTTAGGAAGTCTAAGAAAGGGAGAATAGTAGCGTTCTACTTCTTCAAGAAAATCCTTAGCAGTCTGAACTCTCTTTTCAGGAGAGGTTGGCATCAGATTCGCTACTTTTGCAATGAGCTTATCATAACTCAACCCCCCCTTTCTTTTTGGTTTTCGATATTTGGCGAGCCTCCTTTGCTCGCGTTCAAGACGACGCTGCCGACTGGACTTCTTTCCCTTCTTGGATGATGATTTATTTTTGTTATTAGCATTAATAGGGTGACATATTCGGCTAGGTAAATTTGGATGATCTTTTAATAAATCTGATTTTTTGAACTTATCAGGCTGCTTACTTATCAAAAATTCTGCTAATGAAAGAGGATCACGTATTTGAGGGTTTTTACATAAAGCTACATAAACATCTAATGTTCTGGGCAAGGGAGAAATATTATTTTTGGCTGCCCTGATAAATCTAAGGGCGATTTCATCAGATATTCCATATGCTTTGGCGATTCTTTGTGAATAGTGTTTATCTTTTGACATTGGTTATCCTTGACAATATCCGTTCCTAATTTTCCAAGTATACGTCGTCTACTTTTTTGGCAATTTTCTCAATACTAATTGTGTCGGTTGCCCAGCGAATGATTGCACCCGCCTCCTTGGTCAATGTTTCAAATGAGAAAAACCCACACTGCTTATGAAGTTCTAACATCTGAAAAGTTGGGCGAGATAGTTGTTTGCGAACTGTGTGTATTCTCTCCTCCGGAGCAACAATATACAGTTGAAAATTTAGATTAGGAGCAGAGGCGACCAGATCAGACATCCGCAGTAATCCAGAGTAGACTGAGGTTGTGTGTTCAACTTCAAAAGCAGCAACAACTTGATTATGGCCCTTGATCCATAGGACATCAATCAGGCTGATAATTCGCTGAGTATCTGGATCCAATCCAAGAGATGGTAATTGGTCAATGCTCAAATCTCCAAGTGTTGTACTCTCCCATACTTTCCGTTTATCATTAGCTGCGATCCAAACTTTGCATCCTAATTTTCGACCAATTTTGGCCAACAGTCCTTGGATGTTTGTGTGAGTGTTTGCATCAGCGGCAACAGCGGTTTGATCAACTTCATCATCGATACTAATAACTGGAACTATGGGGATATTTTCCACCTTAAATTTCTTTGGTATTTCATTTTGTTTTTTATCATACCAGGACAACAGATGTTCAAGTTCCCAAGAACTCAATTCAAGGTGATCTGCAAGTTGCATAAAACTTGTTCGGAAAGAGAAATAGTCATCTACTGGATTGTTCGTTGGTTGATAAAATCCTTCACGAGTAAGAGCTTGCCTTCCGGAAATATAATAAATTGGCCAAGTATCCAATTCCTGTAGATGCCAAATCCCACTGACAAGGAAAGGTACTCTGGCAGGCTGAATCGCTCTTCTAGTTACCTCCCCATCTCTGATCGTTTTCTCTAAATAATCACTAAAACTTTGTAACTTTTTTCTCCCATCAGCCCCATCTTTTGGTAATAAAAGAACAAACTTTAATTCATCAATAAGTTTTCTCTTATTGGGTATATGGATGACTAATTTATTGAGGAACATCGCTCCAGACATCCCTTTAAAACCAAATACATCCCAATCTTTGCGAGTTTTACGATCAAAGGTTTCTTTCAAATTATCCAACGTGATTTTGTCAGTCTGAAATCCGTTGAATAAATCCAATATCTCTTTTCGAACAATCTTTCGTTTTTGATCACGTTCTTCTTGTTTTGAAATCCAATTTGTATCGGCCAACATTTCATCATAGGTGGTTTTCCACTTTTCAATTTGAGCATCGGTAATATTGGTCGTCATAATTTCTCCGAAGAATGTTCGAAAATTATTGGGGTTGCTGGCTTTTCGATAGTAGTTTTTTAAAATTGTAGTTGACACTCACTGCGCCCGGGTCAGGCTCGCGCGTAAATGGATTGAAGACATAGCGTGGTTCTGCTGGCTGCCCATTCTCGACTTCCACCAATGCTAATATAAACTGCTCTTTTGCATTCAATCCATTCAGGATTTCGGTATGGTAAACCGTCACCGAATTCGCCCCTTCCTTTCGCCCCTTTACTTCAATGAAGCGCAAACGACCGGATTTGGGATCGAAGCTCTCGATATCATATCCAATTTTATCCTGGCTCACATCCTTAGGGTGATTTCCCAGCTTTGTCTCTGCTTGCATCACGGCTTGCATGGCAATCTGCTCGGTGATGCGTGTGTCTAAAATTTCAGGGGGCGTGCGCTCTCCCAAGATCATCCCAATTGGCACCACAATCGCCCCGCCAATCACAACGGGTGGTGTGGCCGAAATCTGGCGTTCCAGCTCTAATTCCTGGATGCGTCGCTCCAGCCTCGCGGCCATTTCGTCGGCGCGCTGCTGTGCTCTTTCAGCATTTAAACGCACATTGGGTTTGCCAGATTTCTCTTGTTGTCGTAGCTCTGTGGCACGCAGATCCCAATAATTGATCTCTTTGGTCAACCGCTGATGGACAGCGGCTTTCGTTTTATCGATCAGGGCTTCTCGATAACCCCGTATGCGTTCCAAATGGCGCGGCACAAGGGATTCAATCGCATAAGCCAGAACTTGCGATTCTAGCTCGTCTCCAGACAGCCAATCGGCATACAGTTCTGATTTCACATCCTCCAACTCTTCTGCGGTAGCTGGACGGTAATCCAAATAAGGCGCGCTGCCGCCTCCGCGTACACTTCCATCCTCATTAAACTCGACAAAATGTACCTCACGAGAGATAACTCGCTGATCTCCCTTTTGTGTGGCACGGGCATCTTTGATATCCTGTTCCAGGAAGAATAATCCTCTCGGCGATTTACTTGGGTCTGTAGGATCAACCAGTACCGTCCCAGAGCGCAGCATTTCTTTGTGCTTATCGAGAGTCAGGCTGATGACAGTATCTAATAATGGATGCCCAGGACAAACAAAATCAGCATCCGTCAATCCCGATGGGTTGATCTGCTCTTTGTCGAAACAGATGCGGTCGTACTTCTCCCAAACAGGGATCACCGTGCCAAGTTGTTTGGCATGATTGCGAATGCGGGCAGGAACATAGCTGATGCGATACCGCCCAGGCTCCCTTTCTCGCAGCGAACCTCCCAAGGCTTCGAAGGCCTGCACAAAAAAAGATTTGATATAGTGTGGCTGCAAGCGGCGGGCAGCATAGCGATCCATATCTTCCCGGACGCGCATAACCTGAGAGATATCCATGCTCTCGGAAACCAAGGACCTGGCTTCTAATAATTCTCGCACCCTTTCGCGGTCAACAGCGTTATCAACAACCTGTTCCAATCTGGCGCGCACCTCGGGTCGCTCACCATAGCGGATCGCTTCAATCATCAATTTCCTGAGTGGAGTCTGCTCGAAAAGCGCGCCCAATACATCAAAAACTTTGCCTTCCAGGGCCTGACTTTCCGTTTCCAGTTTGCGGAGTAAGCGCTGGTACACATAGCCTTCCCTTGTCTCCCCAGCGACCAGATTCCAGAGATGGCAAACTTCTTTCTGACCAATGCGGTGGATTCGTCCAAAACGCTGTTCAAGCCGGTTAGGGTTCCAGGGTAAATCGTAGTTGATCATCAAGTGCGCCCGTTGCAGGTTGATCCCCTCACCGGCTGCATCTGTGGCTACCAGGAAATAGACATCTGGGTCATTACGAAAACGATCTTCGACCGCCCGGCGTTCTTCGCGCGGCACACTGCCATCAATCCTGACGATCATATCGTCCCGGCCAAATAAAGTACTGATGCGCTCTATCAAGTAGGTCAGCGTATCACGGTGCTCAGTGAAGATGACCATTTTGCGCCGCTGCCCCGTTCCATCTACCATGCGCTCATCGTCCTGGATGATAGAAGCCATCTCTTCCCACTTGCGGTCAGTACCTCTCTGGCGCACCCGATAGGCCATTCTTTCCAATCCCTTCAGGGTATCAATTTCAGCCTGAAGTTCAGTGATGGTCATTGCTGCGGTGGCGCTATCGATGATTTCTTCTTCGATGATTTCTAGTTCTTCAGCAGGAGCATCATCAAAATCAGCGATATCCTCTTCATCGAAATAGCCAATATCGAATTCTAGTGCTTGAGAGGCACGCTGTGCGCTCTCAACCTCAACAATTCTCGTTTCCAGACGCGCCTTCCGCCTTTGCAGAGATTTATAAATTGCTTCCGGAGATGAAGCCAGGCGTCTCTGCAGAATCGTAAGCGCAAAACCTACTGTGCCCTTCCGTTTACCATCAAGCAATTGCTCTGCCCGGTTGAACTCCTGGCGTACATATTCGGTGACGGATTGGTAGAGATCAGCTTCTCCGGGGGATAAAGGATAATTGATGGTATACGCTCTTCTTTCCGGGAAGAGTGGTTTCCCATCAAAATACATCAAGTCTTCCTTGCTCATGCGCCGCATGATGTCGGATATATCTACCCGGTGGACGCCTTCCCGAAATCGACCTTCAAAGCGATCTTGGTCGAGGAGTTTGAGGAACAACTGAAAATCTTCTTCTTTGCCATTGTGAGGGGTGGCTGTCATCAAGAGGAAATGACGAGCCAATCCACTCAACAACTCTCCCAGCTTATATCGTTTGGTTTCTTTAAGCTCATTACTCCAGAAATGGGCGGACATCTTATGGGCTTCATCGACCACAATCAGATCCCATTCTGTCTGGCGAAGTTTATCTTTTAGATCTTCATTGCGAGCAATCTGATCAAGGCGGATAATAACTCTATCCTTCTCCAGAAATGGATTGCCACTGACTGAGCTTTCGAATGTTTCGCGTGTAAGGATATCGAAATGGAGTTGGAACTTGAACCAGAGTTCATCTTGCCATTGTGCGGCCAGGTTGCCCGGTACACAAATCAAGCAACGTTCGACATCTCCCCGTACGACCAATTCTTTGATAAAAAGGCCAGCCATGATGGTTTTGCCTGCTCCAGGGTCATCAGCGAGCAGGAATCGAAGCGGTTGGCGCGGGAGCATCTCTCCATAAACACCCGTAATTTGGTGTGGCAGGGGTTCGATCAATGATGTGTGTACTGCCAGGACGGGATCAAAGAGGTGGGCCAAGTGGATACGATAGGCCTCGGCCACAAGCCTGAAGTCATCCCCATCCGCGTTGAAGTGCCAGGCGTGAATCGTTTGGACAACTTCGATCTTCTCTTCATCATCCCGGAACAAAAGTTGAGTGCCCGGCTTTCCGTCGTCGCGTTTATAGAAAATCTCAATCGCAGAAGACCCCTGCCATTTGACGTCAACAATGTTCACTATTTGATTAGGAATGATGCCTTTAAGTTTAATCCCAGGCTTTATGTCTTCCAATGTGGTCATGAATTGTCCCATCCCTAGGACGCTGAATACTGTATATAAGTTTAGTGCAAAATATGAAGAATGGCAAATTATGCGACGCTAAATATCAGCCATATACCCCTGGATTTTACTGGTTATGCGAAGGTTTTCTGGGAAAAGTATTCGTGCAAAGGGGATTAAAGGAGTAGAAATCTTTTGGTTTTGATCCTATTCTAAGATAATTACGTTGGAAGTTCTTGACTTTAGTTTGAATTTCTCTATACTATATACATCAAGATACCACGGGCAGCTATTTGGGCAAGAATTTAATCACCTAACCACCAAAGGGTTGAATAATGAATTTGGTTGGGAAAACACTCAATAATCGATACAGAGTTGATAATTTCATCGGCCGCGGGGGCATGGCAGAAGTTTACAGGGTTTGGGATTTCGACCGCGCCACATATTTGGCTTTGAAGTTGCTTCGGGAAGATCTGGCTCAAGATCGCATTTTCCTGCGCCGCTTCCAGCGTGAAGCTCAAACATTAGCAAAGCTTCAGCATCCAAATATCGTCCGATCGTATGGATTGGAACGTGACGGTCTAATGGCCTTTATGCTGATGGGCTACGTTGATGGGACCAGCTTGCGGTCAGAAATCTTTAACTTGGATGGTCATGCAATGAGGGCCCAACGAATCAGTGAGATCATGCAACCTATTTGTAGCGCGCTGCATTACGCACACCGATCCGGCACAGTTCACTGTGATCTAAAGCCGGGCAATGTCATGATTCACCAAAACGGTACCGTTCTCGTTACTGATTTTGGTATTGCTCGCATGATGGATGCTGCCACCGCCACCATGGTCGGAATGGGAACTCCCGCATATATGGCCCCGGAACAGATCCGCGGCAAGGATCCTACTCCGCAGACGGATATCTACGCCTTGGGCATTGTCCTATACGAGATGCTTACTGGGGGAGAAAGGCCTTTTACGGGAGAAAGAGCTGACACTACAGGCACCACAAGCGATAAAGTTCGCTGGGAACATATCCATCTCGAACCGCCCTCACCACGCAGATGGAATCAGAACATCTCTCAGGGGCTAGAACTGTTGCTTATGAAATGTTTGTCCAAAGATCCGGAAGACCGCTACGATAGTGTGTTGGATATACTTAACGACCTGGAAAGACTCATTTCCCCCGAATCGGCGGTTGTGACATTATCGCCCCAATCTCTTAAAGCGGGAGAAACCATATCAGATGGGGAAGAGGAAAGGATAGCTGAAGCAAAAGAGCAGGAGCCTCAAATTGCTCAAAAGGTTCGACCCTGGTGGAAGCACTGGGTTGCTTGGATTCTTCTAGCAAGCTTGATAATTGTGATTGGTGGATTTGCTCTATTAGTTATCGGTAATAGATTATCTTCTTCTGAGGTCCTGCTTCAAAAACCTTCTAAAACCAGTACAGCTCACGTCGCAGATACACAGAGCACAAATTCAATCGCAGAATCTAGTACCCCATCAAAAACTAGCACAATCACCCCAACCCCTATTAGCACATCCACATCAACCCCTTCGCTACCAGTAATTCAATCAGAGAATATTGACCAGCTCATTCCGTTGTATTCGATTCAAACAGATACTGCGAGAGGCTGGGGACCAAAAATTGCTTTTTCCCCTGACGGATCAATGTTGGCCGTAAGTGAAAGAGGTGGTAAAACTGTTAGATTATGGGATATCTATAATGCGCAAGAAATATATTCTTTCAGTGGCCATAGGGACGTTGTAACAGTATTGGCTTTTTCACCGGATGGAAAGATATTGGCCTCTGGGAGCATAGACGATACGCTCATTTTGTGGAATGTAAAGAGCGGAAATTTGATCCGGACTCTCAAAGGACACACTAATGACGTTTTAAGTGCCGCATTTTCTCCTGACGGAGAAAAGATAACCACAAGTGGTCGGGATAAATCAATCAATATTTGGGACGTAGAGACAGGCGATTTAATCCATACCCTTGGAATACATGGAAGTGCAGTATACAGCATCAGCTTTTCACCTGATGGAACATTGATGGCAACAGGAAGTTATGATTCCCGAGTGAGAATTTGGGACACCCGCAATTGGCATATTTTGCACACGCTTACCGGACAGAATAATTCATCTACTGTTTGGGATGTAGGTTTCTCCCAAGACGGGGAAATATTGGTTAGCACCAATGGGAGCAAAGGAATTTTTCTCTGGGATGTCACTAATGGAACACTATTAAGCTTTTATCAAGATTATGGGTCCAGCTTCGCTGGGTCTCCGATTGAAAATATTATTGCAATCTACTCATACTCAATATCTCAAGTACAAATTCTGGAATTAGATATTGATGGCAATGTCAGCGAAATTGGATTACTAAGCGATGAACTGTCAGGAATTAGGGAAATATCATTTTCTCCAGATGGCAAGATGATTGCGACCGTTGACCGAAACGGGGAAATTATTTTGTGGGGGTTTGCGGGAAGTATCCCAAATGTTCCAATAGTAGCAACTGATGATAAAGTATTTTATTTTGATCACGATATGTTAACAACAGTAATTGATAGCCAAGTCTCGCATACCTTTAACGCCGGGGAAATCATAGAGAAAGACGCGCGCCCTCTCAAAACACTTAATGTAGACCTTACAGCAAACAAAAGTTGTCATATGACCAGTGATACTTTAACTGGTGGTTTTTATCTGGATGTATATTTATTCGATCCAAACAACACGCTGATATTAAACTATAAAGGCAGTGCATATAATAGATTTTTTGCAGGCGACTTTACTACTAAAATGGTTGGTGAACACAAAATACAAATAGTATATACACCGAGCCGGTTCTATTCTGACTTTATTAGCACTGAGAACCATTATGAGATTGAAGAAGATCATACTGTCATATCACAGTTGACGCTGAAGTGTGAAACACCTCATGATGATATTTCATCTACTCCATCACCAACACAGAGTCAAGCGGGTTCATCAACTTCACATCCTGAGACATCTGAGTTGGATATTGGTGCAACACAAGTCTCTCCAGTGGATGGGATGGCAATGGTATACATCCCAGCAGGCGAGTTTGAAATGGGGTCATCAGACGCTATCGAAGCATGTGAAAATTACAGCAGTTCGTCCTGGTATAGATCAAAATGCGAACAATGGGTAAGCACCGAATTACCACAGCATTTAGTATATCTAGATGAATACTTGATTGATCAAACTGAAGTGACGAATGCCATGTACGCTAATTGTGTGGATGCTGGCGAATGTGCGATGCCCACATTGTCACCATATTTTAGCGATCAGGATTTTTCTAATCACCCTGTTATGTATGTGTCATGGTATCACGCTCGCGATTACTGTGAATGGAGCGGACGACGCTTACCAACAGAAGCGGAATGGGAGAAAGCCGCTAGGGGATTGAATGAGTATAACTATCCATGGGGAAATGATTTTCATTGTAGTAAAGGCATTTTTATAAATAAATGTAGTAATCATAATGAAATTATGTCTGTTGGCTTATATCCCTCAGGAGCTAGCCCATTCACTGTATTAGATATTGCAGGAAACGTTTGGGAATGGGTGGCAGATTGGTATGCAGGAAATTATTATTATGATTCTCCCCAAAACGATCCCCAAGGCCCACCAAACGGAACATATCGCTCTGTCCGAGGTGGTTGGTGGAATTTTGGAGAACGGAGTTTCCGAAGCACTGCGCGGAGCTGGGAAAATCCCGAGGCCAAGAGAAACCTCCTTGGTTTTCGATGTGCAATGGATTCCAACTGATAATATACTAAACTGGCGAAATTCTCTTGGAAAAAATTAGTTTACCAAAAGGATTAATTTCCTATTTGCATCCTAATAAATGAACTGTGTCTTTCATAGCACTTATTCTAGTCTAAATACCAAACCGAATACACATCAGTCATGCCCTTATGGCCAACATGAAATCGTAAGCAATAGTGATTGAGAAATATATGTCCCATGAATTAGTAGAATAAATCGTTTCGTTTGGAGTGTTTTGAAACACACATTACACAGCAGATTCACTTTGAAAATTACAAACTCTACATTTTCTTACACATCAATAAACTTCACTAATACGAACATGTACCAATTACTGATTTAAATAGCTTACGGCATCGGAAATTGTCCTTTGAGATCTGAGATGTCCCACAATTTTACATTGTCGATTTCTATTTTTACAGCATTATGCCCAGAAAAATTGATGGAACCAAAACTCGAAAAATTTAGGAACTCACATTCAGCAGAATTAACAACCTGATCATCTACAAGAACAGTGATCTCTGCATCTAGGGAAATTATAGTGATTTTGTGCCAGCTACTATGCGGCCACAATAAAACGGGGACAATTTCTGAATGCTGAAATGTATTATCCTCAATACGCATCTCTCGCTGGTTAATATCCCAATATATTCTGCAACTATCATAGGATAATATCTCAGAGGCAAAAGCGGTCCAACTGCTCTCATATGGGTAGAATTTTAAGTCAAATTCCAACACATGATTAGTTGAGAAAGATGGCCCCCTTTCCCATTGATATTCTCCAGAAACGCGATGGACATATTGGTAGACCCCATCACTATATGTAAATCCTGGACGTTGGGATCCTCCGTGTGCTTCCCATGGCCTAGCGCCATTATCAAAATTATATTCTCTATCTGGAACACGATCATCTATCGCAGATAAGACAGCGGTTGCCCTATCTTCTATTGGATCAATTCGCGTTTGTGGTGATACATCACTGATCCCAACAGGCTTCCAATCCGGTGATTGATCATCCGCTGAGTTATTCGTCAAATTGGTTAAACCTGTACCGTCAGATCGCATAAGGTACACTTCTAAATTGCCATCGCGATCAGATACGAATGCTATAAATTCGCCATCCGGTGACCAAGCCGGATCTCGGTCTGATGCTGGATGGTTTGTCAGATTGATGGTTTCGGAACCATCTACATATGAAACGACAATTTCCCAGTTTCCATTTTGATAAGATTCTCGAATATATTTTTTGCCATCAGGTGAGTGCCCTGTAACAGCATACAAGCTGGTTAATTCTGAATTTATATTTCCATGAATATCTGTTTGCCAGGAACCCAATCCTTGGCGTCTAAATCTAATGTAAGAATTATCTTCAGACCATAACGGATTACATTTTGCATTTAAGTTCCCGCATTCTAAAACTTCATAAAAGGATGTTCCATTCATATTCATTCGATTGATGGTCCGGATTCCATTTTCATCATAAGGCACCGTATATCCGGTTGAAAACACTATTTGCATTCCATCGGGGGACCATGCTGGTTCGTCATCATCAGCCGGGCTGTTGGTGAGATTGGATATTTTTGAACCATCTGCATTTATCACGTAGATCTCCCAATTACCTTCGCGGTTGGATGCAAAAGCCAGTTGCCCAATAGGTGTTGGCAAATTAGGTGTGGGCGTTGCGGTTATTTCCATTACTAGTTTTACTGGTGTCGACGTTTGTTCAATAACTACAGTCTCAACTACAACTCTAGGCTCTAACTTATTCTTGTTAATTACCCATATCCCAAACACCAACAGGCCTATTCCTACTATCCCAACCACAAAAAACCATCTCCAAAAATTGCGCCCCCTGTCTGAAATTAGACGCCGTGAGGACTTTTGTGAACTTGTGGATTTTTCCTCATCCTTTGCATATTCAGAAGATGGGGTTTGTGATGGATAGTGGGTTTCCTCGGGTTTGGGAACAACATCTACTTCACTTGTCGAGGATGCCTGCCCCAAAGCATTGAGAAGCTCTAATCCAGAAGAAAACCGATCTTTGGGATCCTTCGCCAGGCATTTCAGCACTACGGCTGCCATTTCTTTCGAGATTCCTGAGTTATACTTCCGGGGGGAAGGCGGGTTTTGATTAACCTGCTCCCAGCGGACCTTATCACCAACGGTGCCAGTGATTTTGGCATTTTCTCCTATAAATGGACGTTCACCACCAGTCAGCATCTCGAAGAGCACGATGCCCATTGCGTAGATATCTGTCTCTGGTGTAGGATCTAAACCCTGAACCTGTTCCGGGGACATATATGCTGGCGTACCCATACCTACCATTGTTGCTGTGGCCGCATCGCTCATGCGAGCGATGCCAAAATCGGTCACCAGCACCGTGCCATTTTCATGAATCATCACATTGCCAGGCTTCAAATCACAGTGCACCATACCCTCTTGATGAGCAAAATGCAAAGCGCTACATATTGCCTGAGCAATGTGCAAAACACTCTCTTCTGGAAGTCCTCCTTCGGAATCAAAGATCACCTTTCGCAACGAGGTGCCATCAACAAAATCCATCACAATAAACGAGAGATCACCGGCACGCTCCAACCCATAAATGCGAACGATGTGAGGATGCTGCAATTTCTCCAACGTGTCTGCTTCCCGCTGAAATCGGCGCAGGAAGATCTTGTCTTGGGCCAAATCCTCGCGCAGCACCTTTATGGCTAAATGGACAGCTTTCGTACTATCCCACACCTTATATACTTCAGCCATCCCTCCGCGCCCTAAAAACTCAACAACGTGATAGCGGTTTCCTAATGTCTGTCCTCGGATGTCAGTCATGATCTATGCGAACTCCTCAGGAGATCGAATAAGGCAAAATTTCATTAGCGAATAGAAAGTTTGATTCTGGATTGAAACAAGCAAACTTTCCAAGGTTTCTCGCTGGAATAGATTCAACATAAAACCCGATATGTAGATTTCTAGTTTTTTTTGATCTTTGTCACGTCCAGGAGAACTAGGGCCAATCTTTATAGATCGGAGAAGAGCTTTTCTGATTATCATCATCATGAAATATAAAATAATTAGCTTCACTTTTAGGAATCGGAAATATGAACCAACCCTTTACACTTATCCCATTTCTTAAAATAATTTCATTATTTGCATCTCCACCTGATGATATATGGTCATACCGCTTGCCAGTATCATCTGTTAGATATATGTTTCTGTTTCCCTTATCCGAACCTTTGGGTACTTGGTATTGCTCACCAATAAAAGCTGTCCAAGTTATGTTGAATCTCATTCTTCCATCCGGCAATACTTCAACACTTTGCACACATTCTTCGACATAGTTTGCTGCATCCAACCATATATCCATACAACTGGCCACATCATAAATACCTCCTCGGTTCTGATTTGAGGGAGTAGTTACAAAAGGAGTGCTTGGTGCTTGTGTTGCCTGGATATTGTTTGAAAGGCTACGCGAATGGGAATTTCTACTGCTTACGAAAATGCTTGAAGAAATTATTGCCACAATCATCCCAAACCACATCCAGCCAGATATTTTTCTTGCGGCAGGTTTCTTCTCCCAATGGATTTCCTTATGGTCCGTTGTATCCCATTCCGGCTCCAGTTCGCCAGGAATTGCGATAGTAAGATCATTAAACAAATCCATTGCATTGTCATAGCGATTTTGGGGTTCCTTTTCTAGGCACCGAAAAACGATATTCTCTAAGTCCGCAGATATGCCTGGTCGATATATTTTGGGAGAGAGTGGTGTGGCATAGAGATGTTCCCACATAATCTTCTCTTTTACTGTTCCTTGAATAGATGATTGATTTCCATTAAAGGGAAGTTTCCCCCCTGTAAGCATCTCAAATATTAACACTCCTAGGGCATACATGTCCGTATGATGGCTTAGTGGATTTCCGCTAATTTGCTCCGGTGCCATATGCGTGGGAGTGCCGACTTGAATCTCAGATGAGGACGTGCCTAAATATTGAGTGATACCAAAATCAGCGATATATGCGGAACCGTTGCTATCTATAAGAATATTCTTTGATTTAATATCGCAGTGAATTGAACCCAGTAGATGCGCATAATTTAAGGCCTTACAAATTTGATTCATTACCTCGAGAATCCGTTGTAGCGACAAGCCTTTTCTAGTGGCACGAGCAATCTCATCCTTGAGACTTCTGCCATCGACATAATCCATCAGGATAAAAACTCGCTCATTATCTGTTTTTAGGCCATAGATCCTAACAATATTCGGATGCTGAAGTTTTTCTAATGTGCTTGCTTCCTGGCGAAATTTATCAACAAAGAAGGAATCACGAGACAAGCTTTCATTGAGAAGTTTAATAGCCAAGAACGTGTTTCGCGATTTATCCCAAACTTTATAAACCTCCGCCATGCCACCGCGACCTAGGAGTTCCTGCACATGATAACGGCTCAACAGCACTTGACCTATCATTTATTCTTATCCCGTTAATTAGCTTACTGATAGTTGTATCAGATTTGGTCATTAAAATTATGGCGACTTAGGCATCCCTCGGGCAAATTTTAAATCTTCATTTTTCATGTCTTGATAGGCTATCACTGGAGTCCCATTTGAAAAAACGCCAAGAGAAAGGAAACTTCCCACATCACCATCATCATCAATAAGATAGATATCCCAATTCCCATTCCTGCCATGAGCGTATTTTAGATTGTTTTCAGAGATATCTTGATATCCTATGTGAATATTCCCATCATTGTCGACCTCTAAAGACGCAAAATAACCCACGTCGCCATCGTCATCGACAAGTTGAATTTCCCACTGATCTTCTACTTTATTTGCGTAGTACAGGTTAGTATCATCGCTATTGTAATAAGATATATGTGGATTCCCAGAAATATCTAATGCCAGGTCAGCATATAGCCCTGCCCCGCTGCTTGGATCTACAACCTCCCACTGCCAAATACCATCTCGCAAAGTAGCATAAACCAAACCATCTTCAGCATGCTGAAACACTAATCTCGGATTTCTACTTTCATCAATAATTAGTGGTAATGAGGGGGCATTTTTGATACCCTTCCCAACCACAAAATTCTCAAAATGGCTATCAACATAGGATGAATAAACTACATTATTTGCATAATTCTCCATGAAAACAAAATGAGGTATGTCATCAGGTCCCAATGCGACTGAAACAGCAGCAAAAGGTAATACCTTGTAATCAGGATTTCTAAAGTAGCCTTTCCATTGCTTTCCATCCCAGTAATCATAATGCATCCGAGGAGTTACTCCCTTCTTATTGGTGCTGTTATACGCTATATGGGGGTATACTTCGCTATCTAAGGCCAATGTGGTATTGAACCCCGCACCAATTCCACCTCTGACATGCTGTCTTGTTTGCCACTGACCATCTTCTGTCCGAGCGTACCAAACCATATCATAATTATCTTGAAAATAGGTCATATGAATATCATCGTTGTCATCAATTACAAGAGAAGCCCAATACCCAATTGATTGTTCTTGATGAAGAACTTCGGTTATCCATGCAAAAGCAGGGGCTAAAGTTGGTGTAAAGGTTGGCGTGACGGTATTCGTTGGTGCAGGTGTTGCCGAAGGAGTAGGAGTCTCGGTAGGGACAGTTGGTGTAGCCGTATACAATATTTCTGTTGCAGTCGGCGTTGAGGTTTCAACCACTGCAATTTCTATCTTTTTATTTCCTGCTAAGAAGTAAATGGATACAATAACAATAGAAACAAGAATAATTCCAATAGCCCAAATCAAATATTTTCTCGGATCAGGCCCACCATTTGGAATCCAATCTTCGCCTTCCGCAAAACCATATTCAGAAAGATCCAGATCTGCAATGGGCAGTCTATCAGGAATATCATCTTGTTGACTTTCAGATGCCGCGAAGACTGCTGCAAGGAACTCCTGAGTATTTTGGAATCTATCCGAAGGATCCTTTGATAATGCCTTCAGAATCACGTTTGCTAATTCTTCAGAAATATTGGGGTTATACTCTCTGGGGTTCGGTGGAGAAATATGTCGGTGGGCATGCATAATTCGTCCCCACCTTGAAGACCCTGAATCCTCAGTATCTTCCTCAGCTCCAGTAAATGGTCTTTTCCCAGTTAATACCTCAAATAATAACACCCCTAGTGCATAAATATCAGTTGTGGCATCTACTTGACCTTCAACAAACTGTTCCGGTGCCATATAATATGCCGTGCCGGGAGGTTTACCCCCGTACTCTGTTAGTGTGCTTTCGGCATGACGTGCGATCCCAAAATCAGTTAGGTAAACATTTCCAACACTGCTAATGAGAACATTTGCAGGTTTTACATCGCAATGTACAACACCTTTATTATGCGCAAAACCAAGTGCAGAACAAAGAGCTTTGAAAATGATGAGAGCTTCCTTCTCGCTTAATGGCTTAAAATCCCTCAAGGACATAAATTTCTTTAATGATGGGCCATCAATTAACCCGGCTAAAATAAATTTGTCAACCCTTGATTCTTCTAAACCATAAAATGGGATAATATTTGGATGGGTTAATTGTTTATAAGCATTCGCTTCGCGACGAATACCTTCTACTGCAGTCTGATCCTCAGCAAGAAAATCCTTCAACCGTTTTAACGCAATCTGAGTGCCTCTATCTTTGTCAAATACCTGATATACATCGGCCATTCCCCCTCCACCAATAAATTTTTCTACTCTGTACTTGCCTGCAATGATATCCCCTTTGTTGAATATAGTTCCGTCCTTCATTTTATTGCCTCCTTATGATGAATGCCGATTTGGTGTAATCGTATCTGTGAGAAATTATTTATCGTGAAACTCAAATTCTTGCTGGTATCCAATTCGAATAATATCTCCATGCCTTAATCGAACCGGACCGTATATTTTATGCCCATTTACGTATGTCCCCAATTTGCTGCCATCATCCTGAATCGAGACACCATGCTTGGAACGATATATCGTAGCATGATTTCGAGAAACACTGCGATCTCTGATGATCATCTGCTTCTGACTGCTTCGGCCGACCGTCAGGCCCTCCTTAGGAATATGAATTTTTTTCCCACCAAATTGAGACGCCCTACCCAATAAATATGGGCCTTTTCCTTGGTATCGGGCAGGTTTGGGGACAGTTGGTTTCTGACCTTTTTGTCTCGGCACAGTACGCCCAGTCGGTGTTTCTTTTTTGGTTGGAACAACGTTTGTTTTTGTGGTGGTTAATTTACGGGATTTTGTTGGTTGTATTGATATAAACTTCTCGAAATCATCTCGCAACTCCACCACAGATGGGTATCTATGCTCGGGAGATATCTCCAAAGCTTTGCTAATTACTCTCTCGATATCAACTGTCACTTGTGGATTAAAGCTTGAAACGGCTGGTAGAGGCAAATTTGAAAGCTCCCATTCAATTCTTTCCTTCAAATTAAGGGTGGAGCTTTGGCTATGAGGTGTATCCCCTTTATAGGGCAATTCACCCCCACTAAGCATTTCAAATATAGAAATCCCCAAACCATAAACATCTGTTCGCGCGTCAACACGATCTCCACGCAATTGTTCTGGGGCCATATAGGGTGGAGTACCGCCTATCCTTGCTTCACTCTTTAGCTGGGCGACTCCAAAATCGGACAACAATACTCTTCCGTCCACATGAAGCAAAATATTTTTCGGCTTAATATCACAGTGAAAAACGCCTCGTTGATTGGCGAAGTTAACAGCACTGCAAACGGGTCTTATAACGAATATTGCTTCACTGGGTGAGAATGGAGTTTTGCGCAATTGAATTTCTTCACCCAGGTTGTTACCTTCTACCCAATCCATAACAAAAAATACGACACCTTCATCAGCGTCATACTCATAAATCCGGACAATATTGGGATGTTCTAATTTGCGTAATACTTCAGCCTCCCTGGCGAAAGAGCGCGGTGAACTTTTAGATTTTTCCTTTAATACTTTGACTGCCATTTTTGCTGCGCGCAATTTATCCCAAGCCAAATACACATCAGCCATTCCGCCAGATCCTACTTTTTCTCTAAGAAAATATTGACCGAGAAGTGTTGTACCTTTTAGATTAGACATCTTCCAATGTACTCTAGCTATCGTTCAAGATGGGAACAAGGCAAATCTAGTGCCTCTACATTTAGCAAAAATTGCTGAAACAGTCCGGAATATGATCGGAAAGGCGGGTTTTTTATAGCAACAATTGCCTTATTATTGCTCATTGGCCTATTAAGAATCAACACGGAATGTAAATTCATATGAACCAATATAGATTTGATCTCCACTGTGCAGCGCGGTTGCATTTATCCGGCGGCCGTTGACCAGCATACCTGTTTTACTATCCAGATCCTGGATAAACCACTTTCCCTGCGCAAATCTTAGTCTGGCATGGCGGCGGGAGACAGTTTTCCCTGCGAGACGGATCTGACATGAGGAGTGCCGCCCGATAACATACCCATCAGCCACTGGGAATGTCTGTCCGCTTTTAGATAATAAACTTGCTGCTTGCGTCCCCTCCTGCTTCCGTCTTAAACTGCCAGATCTTTGAGAGAAAATATAAATTGCCATCCCGCTGCCCATGAGCAGTATAAAAACAAGTGCAACGCCAAATCCAGGTGATTGCGGAAGCTCCACTTCCGCTTTGGGCACCGGAGGTGGGGAAAGGTTTGGACGCGAAGAGAGAATCGCATTGTAGGTTGTGGCATTACCAGGCACGTCAATTCCAAATGCTGATATCCGCCACTGTCCGGGGATTGGATTCTTTATAATTACGCTGGCAAGAGTTTCGTATGAGGAAAAATCAGCATCTGGGTAATGCTCATCCACAATTTGATTGTTAGGGTCAATTAATTGGAGTTCAAGCTTGCTCCCAGGCCAATTTATTGTTGAGATCAACTGTGCTTGATTATCTGGCACTTGCACAACACCAATTTCCACCTGCTGGTTTTGAGAAATCTCACCTTGCTGCTGCAGCAGGATATTGCCAGTAGACTTGTGGCGCAGTTCGACATAAATGTTTGCTAACTGTGTGGAAGTCTGTGCATTGTAATAACTTCCACATCCGGCATTTGCAGACACCTGCTTTAGAAATTCTTCATTGATTGATGCCTCACCGCTGATCTCACCAACCGCGCCGGGAATACCGAAGCCGATTGAATAAATACATACCCCCTCCTGCCTGGCCCGGTCAGCCTGGTCGAAGACTTGCTGTTCAACTTCCTCTGGGGTCAGCGATTGATTATTTCCGTAACCAATATTGGGCATACCATCACTTAGAAGGAAAATGTACTTACCTTGAGAGTCGCTTACACCCAAGAACAAATCCACAGCTGCCTTGAGCCCATCTGGCATTCCTGTCCCACCATCTGCATATAATCCATATAAAGCTGACTCCGCCGCCAAAATATCATCTGAGAGATACATGTCGATTCGGGCATTAAAGTTAAAATCTACTATGCCGATCTGGTTTACTATTGTGCTTTCTGCCTGGTTTTCTGCCTCAATTATATTTAGGATATTTCTACCAGCAGACTGGGCTGCCTCCAGTTTGATCATTCCACTTGTATCAATCTCCCGCATACTTCCAGATGTGTCAAAAACGAGCACTGTTGCCGTATTATATGTTGGAGATGACTTCGCCCCAGATTCGGGTGTGTCAGTTGCCTCATAGCCAGAATCGGCCTGTGCTAGCAAGATCCTGTATGAAATAATGTCAGCATTGTGATCCGCTATTTTTCGACTTAGCACCTCAAATCTTATACCTACTTCAAAATCAACTCCAAAATAGAGCTCCCACCAAGGTGTGGCAAATGGATCAGCCTCTAATTGCAGATAAAACTGACCAGATCCATAGGGGCCAACCACACCGTAAACCATCAGTAAAAACTTTGGTCGCAAGTATGCTTTGAAGTCAGCCTTCGCGGACAACCTTACTGGTTCATGACTAATTTGCTTTGTATGTTCCTTAATTGTTTGCCACCCTTTTGTCTCATCATACTCAAGACCAGCCTCCATAGTATGTACTGTGGTTACTTTACTTCTGATTCCAACCGATATATCACCTTCAACGCCGACATCAACTGTCAAAACTGGGGTTATTACTATGGGGACATATCCAACCCAAACGGTAAAAGGGTTTATATTGAAACGCGCAATCTCAATAGATTTATCGAACTTCACTAAATCTGCTCCGGCCTCAACTTCCAGCTCGCTTGTACTCTCAAGTTCAATGGAGAATAATAGATTCTTCAGATCAAAATCTTGAATGGCTAGATCAAAATTTATAGTTGGTGCAAATTTGAATTCCCCATTTCCCCGCAGTTGATCGAAAGTGGTTGTGAGATCGCCATCATCATCGTATAGAACTACATCCTTGAAATCAATCAAGAATTCATCCTGCAATTTAGCCGGCGAAGCAAGCTTGAACGAAGTGGCCGTCAGTGGTAGTACAGAACGAACGTCGGTTGGAGTCAGCTGCTTAGTGAAATGAACCGATCCGGTTTGTATGATGTCTGTAAGCACCGCGGGAGTGGTTTCAACAACTACTTGACCACCTGGATTATCAATTTGCGTCACCTTGCGCAAAAAACCATTGGGGGCCAGCGGCGTGGCTTCGCTGACAATGAAATCACCAACATCCATCTCTGCCAGTTCTGGTGTTTGCTGAGAAAAAGTGTAAATAGCACCATCCTGAGATATTGAGGAAAGGTACTGGGTCGTGTTCGCGTCAAGTGCAACTGTTGTATCGGGAATAACTGGCTCGAGCTGCTCAATTTCAATTCTGGACTGGCTTGTGGGCTTTTGGGCAACCAAACCGCCACCACCGCTGGCTAAGGCCAATACTAGGACTATTATGGCCACCCCGGCCAGCGCAGTGAATATTAGGGCTTGACGTTTCTGCATATGCATCTATTTGTCTCTCAAGTTCGGGAAATTCCCACTTCAAAACGTGTATCGCCCAGACGGATTATTGCGCCTGGCACTAATTGTATTGGAGCAGTAATTCGATAATCATTGAGAAAAGTGCCATTAGTACTGCTGTTATCTATCAGAAAATAACCCGACTCCTGATAGACTATCTCGGCATGGTAATTTGATATTTGAGGATCATCAATGATTAAATCATTGTCCAAAGCTCGGCCTATTTGCAAATCATTTATAAATACTTGTTCTTCGTCGGTTTCAATGTCTCGTAGCATGATCTCAACAGGGATATCCATATCTTCCTGGAAATCCAGTTCATCTTCCCCTCTTTGATTGATGGTTAGCGTGCTGAATTGGGCTACAGAAGTTGATGCTTCACTCAGTTCGACAAACATCTCGAGAGTATTCTGAAAGCGTGCATCAATATCCTTTTCTAAGGCCTTGAGAACAACTTCTTCCAACTCAATAGATATCTTAGGATTTAATTCATATGGTGATGGCGCGTCAAGATTCAGTTGTTCCCATCGGATCTTATCTCTCGAAGTATCGTCTATTTCTGCCTTTTTTCCGTTGAAAGGTTTTGACCCCCCGGTGAACATCTCGTACAAAATAAGGCCAAGCGCATAGATATCGGTTTGGGGCTGAGGAGTCTCGCCTCGGATTTGTTCTGGTGCCATATAGGATGGAGTACCTGGGCTTGTCAGCCCATTTTGAGACATAAGTTGACCTACTAAATAGGCAATTCCAAAATCCGTCAAATATACCTGTTTATCTATCCCAATTAGAATATTTCCCGGCTTGATATCGCAGTGGATAAATCCGCGCTGATGGGCAAAATTTAGCGCGGCACAGATTCGGCGCATGATCCCAATTATTTCTCGTAATGTAAATGGTTTATTCTTCTTTTCTATCAGTTGTTTAAGAGTTTCTCCTTCTACATATTCTAGGAGCATAAAGATGAGATCATCATCTTGCTTAAGACCATAAAATCGAACGATATTGCGGTGGTTTAATTTCTCGAGGGCTTGCGCTTCCTGGCGAAATCGAAGCACAAATTCATCATCCAACGACGGATCTCCCCGCAAAACTTTCATGGCCAAGTAAGTCGCGCGAGGGCGGTCCCAAACTTTGTAGACGTCCGCCATACCCCCATGACCCAGTAATTCCTGGACATGAAAGCGCTTATCTGATAATTCCTTTCCAATTAGGCCTTGCACCAAGTTTCCTCTACTCATATCCTGCAGCAAACTTTGTATCCAATACATTAATCGGTTTTTATACCTTGTCGCTTAGTCTTCCTTGGTGTAACCACCTTCATAAAGCACACCTTTGCAAACAATAATTCTGGCATAAATGTTTAATTGACATCTGGATATTGATCTATAGACCATGCCAAGGCTGCCAAATGCAATAATCCGAATCCGTTAGGTGAAAAATTCGGAGCCAGATTATTCCCCCCCGTTTGTGATTGTTCGATAAACGTTCCATTGATAACACCTTCTAATAAACCCAATTACCGTTGACACAAAGTATTTCAACCATAATTCTCAACACCGCCTGGACAAACCACCTAGCAATCTCAACTGAAGGCAAGAATTAACCTGCAGGCATTCAGCTATAACCAAGATCACTTCTCAGGAATTACCCATCGATCGTATCCGGACCCTTCAATTGTCCAGCCGTTTAATCCAAATCGGGAACGCACTTTCCACCAAACATAGCCATTGGCGCACACTGGGCCATCGATTACATCTATCAATTCGCCAGGGTTAATAGTTCCCAATACTTTCGCGCCGATAGTCGGCGATTCGCGCACCCGATTGGCTGCATCTGAAAAAGTGCTCACATATGCATTCATTCCGACATCGAGAGTTGAGCTCTGTGCACCTGTACAAACGTTTTTTCGAGTGAGTGGATCGATCCAAAAACTGGTTCCATCAGTTTCGGCTATCCAGCCTCTTTCGCCTGTGGAAGAAACTATTTCCCAAAGCACCCACCCATAATTACATTCGGGGCCACCAACGACGTTGACATATTCACCTTGATCTGCATTACCAATGATATTGTCGCTGGGATGTGTATCGGGTTCACTGCGGATAAAATTACCACCTTCTGCAATAATAATCCCTACATCTCCCAAATACACGCGTGATGGGGCACAGCTAGGGAGTGGAAAATATATCCTGGGAGTCGGTGATATTTCTGCAGTAGCTCTAGTGGTAGAAGTTGGGAACTTAGTTTTTGTTGCTCTTGGTGACACTGTAGTTGTGGGTTTAACCGAGACTGTTATTGTCTCTCTTGGCGATTCAATTGTTTTTGTTATTGGGACAGTACTCGTGGCAGTTTCGATAACGATATCTTCATCGCGCTGTGTTTTTGGTGTGACAACGCTATTCCCCCTATTCCGACCCACCGACATGGAAGCAAATAAGATAACCAATGATCCCACCACAACCATTACGGTAATCATGCCAGTTTTCAACGATAACCATCCAGGCTTATTTGCGTTCTCAAGCTGATCAGGCAGACCTGGTTCTATAAATTTGTCTTCCTTTAATTCGGGTGGTAGATCCAATCTGTCAGGGACAGCCTCTACTGCGATCCCTGTTGCCTCACAAACCATGCTGAAGAATTCCGTGGTGGACTGGTAGCGGTCTTGAGGCCTCTTCGCCAGCGCTTTCAGCACCACTATTGCCAGATTCTCAGGAATGGAAGGATTAATGGATCTAGGATCCGGCGTAGGCAGCTTTAGATGTGCATGCATTATGCGCTGCCTTCTGGTCGTTCTATCAGTATCACCACCAACCTCAGCTCCGGTGAATGGCTTCTTTCCGGCTAACATCTCGAAGAGCAATACCCCCAATGCATACACATCAGTTGCAGCGGTAACCTGTTCTTCAAGGAACTGTTCAGGTGCCATATAGTAAGCTGTCCCGACCGCTCCCCCAAAAGTGGTTCGGGTGCTCTCCGCGTGTCTGGCAATGCCAAAATCAGTCAGATATAGATTGCCACCTGAATCAACCATGATATTGCCCGGTTTCACATCACAGTGGACAACATTGTTGCGGTGGGCGAATCCCAATGCAGCACAAAGCGCCTTCAGAACCGTAAGGGAATCTAGGATCGAAAACTTCGTGGCCTTCAATATTCTTTTCAGGGTAGGCCCGTTTATAAAATGGGCTAACAGGAACACCCTGTCCTGGCTTTCTTTTGCCCCATAAAATGGAACGATGTTTGGGTGGCGTAGACGTTCTAAGGCTCTCGCTTCTCTCATGAAGCTCTTGACAAGGGCTGGGTCGTCGACGAGATCATCATGGAGAACCTTCAGCGCCAAGGACACATTACGTTGTTCATCCCATACACGATAGACTGCACCCATTCCTCCCGAGGCTATAAAGGCATCTATTCGGTATCTATTTAGGAGAGTTTGATTTAAACCAATGGCCATATTGATTAAGGCTTTCGAACAACAAAGTAAAAGGTGTATCCACTTTTATACAGCACACCTGCGCAAACAATAATTCTGGCATCAATGTATTAATGACATCTGGATGAAGATCTATGGGCCCCACCGCGGCTGCCAATTGCAATAATCCGAATCCGTTAAGCGAGTTTGATCTGATCCATCTATTTTCATAATATAGACTTCACAAGCATTGCCATTCCCATAATCATGAGCATATGAAGTATAGGTTACCCATTTGCCATCGGGAGAGAAACTTGGAGCCAGATTATTTCCACCATATGTGATTGTTCGATAATTCGTTCCATTACGGTTTATCAAAAATATCTCCCAGTGCCAGGTATCACCAACATAAGAAGCCACCGTCTCTCCATCCGGGGACCAGTCATTTCTTCCACGGATCCTTTTATCTGTTCCGTAATCAACTCCATGCTGGGTGAGTTGCGTCACGTTAGACCCATTTATATCAGCCATATGCAGTTCAACATCCCCGCTCATATCAGATGCGAACAATATCCTGGTCCCATCAGGCGACCAGGCTGGATCCCAGGCACCCCACGAATTTGAAGACAGGATGGGGTGAGGGTTGCTCCCATCTCTCTTCATAAGCCATAATTCTCGCTGTGACCCTGTATGGGTAAAAACAATGTAATCACCATTTGGTGAAATAGCAGGCCCAGTATTCTCTCCATTATAAGTGAGTTGATAGCGATTTCCGTATAAGTCCATTTCATAGATTTCATACTCACCATCGGTATTCGACGCATAAACAATACTTTGACCATCGGGCGCTAATGATGCATAGATATGATTGGCATTGTCATCTGTTGTCATCTGTCTCCAGTTTGAGCCGTCAGCATTAATCAGGCATATCTGGTTGTGGATCTCATCTCTGCCAATCTGACATGTAAACACAATTTTCCCTCTCGGTTGACTTACATAGGGTGTATCTGAAGGCTGGGAAGTAGGCGTGTAGGTGATTGTGGGAATCGCAATCGTTGGCGGAATTGGAGTTGCAGTATCAGGTATTGCCGTGTTCGTTGGGATCGGTGACTTGGTTGCAGTTTCAGCAGCTACGGCAACATCTTCATCACGCTGTGTTTTTGGTGTGACAACGCTATTCCCCCTATTCCGACCCACCGACATGGAAGCAAATATGATTACCAATGATCCCACCACAACCATCGCTGTAATCATGCCTGTTTTTAATGATAACCATCCAGGCTTACTTGTTTTCTTAAGCTGATCAGGCAGACCTGGTTCTATAAATTTGTCTTCCTTAAATTCCGGTGGCAGATCCAATCTGTCAGGGACAGCCTCTACTGCGATCCCTGTTGCCGCACAAACCATGCTAAAGAATTCCGTGGTGGACTGGTAGCGGTCTTGAGACCTCTTCGCCAGCGCTTTCAGCACCACTAATGCCAGATTCTCAGGAATGGAAGGATTAATGGATCTAGGATCAGGGGGAGGCAGCTTCAGATGGGCGTGCATTATGCGCTGCCTTCGGGTCGTTCTATCGGTATCACCACCAACCTCAGCCCCGGTGAATGGCTTTTCTCCGGTTAACATCTCGAAGAGCAATACACCCAGTGCATACACGTCAGTTGAAGCGGCAACCTGTTCTTCAAGGAACTGTTCAGGTGCCATATAATAGACCGTTCCAACAGCACCTCCGAAAGTGGTTCGGGTGCTCTCCGCGTGTCTGGCAATGCCAAAATCAGTCAGATATAGATTGCCACCTGAATCAACCATGATATTGCCCGGTTTCACATCGCAGTGGACAACATTGTTGCGGTGGGCGAATCCCAATGCAGCACAAAGCGCTTTAAGAATCGTAAGGGAATCCAGAACGGATAGTCTCGTGACCTTCAATATGCTTTTCAGGGTAGGCCCGTTTATAAAATGTGCCAACAGAAATACCCTGTCCAAGCTTTCTTTTGCCCCATAAAATGGAACGATATTTGGGTGGCGCAGACGTTCTAATGCTCTCGCTTCCCGCATGAAACTCTTGACAAGTGCTGGGTCGTCGACGAGATCATCATGGAGAACCTTCATTGCAAGAGGCACGTTTCGTTGTTCATCCCAAACACGATAGACTGCACCCATTCCGCCTGAGGCGATAAAGGCATCTATACGGTAACTGCCGCTGATGATTTGCCCTATTGAGAAGCTAGACATAGCGCGTATTATCCAAATCTAATGAGAAAGGTAGTATCCCCTATAGTTATCTTGTCACCAGAATCTAAGCGGGTTGCGTAAATTGATTGCCCATTGACAAATATGCCCCCTTTACTCTCTCTATCTTGAATAAACCACAAGCCCTGTGCATAACAGATATGGGCATGATCTCTTGATACGGCGGGATCGGAAACAACCAGATCATTGTGTGAAGCTCGCCCTATTGCGAAATCTTCTTTTTCAACCGGAATAACGGAGCCCGCCTGGCTGCCCTGAATGATTTCAATATGGGTTGAAGGCAACAGCTGTGGAGTATCAGCCGGTGGCGAGATCATTGGAGATGCACGATCCCCAATAGAACCTGACATACTCGCCAGTAATTTCATAAAATCGCCTTCCAACCAATTCATGACAAATCCTACGCCCATGAGGATGTATCCAAAGACTAAGACAAAAAATCCTATCTCAGGAGTTATTTTCAAGCCGTACTGCTGAATTTCACCAGACAAGGATACTAAAGATAGCAGCATTGCCACAATTCCAATTCCTGCTCCAACAACCTGTCCCCAGAATAATACCATCACCTGATTTCGAGTTTTAGGGACCAGAAATCCCAATACAAATGCCCCAATCACACCTAACGGAATTAGATACAGCAGTGTGCTATCACCTGAAGCTCTTGATAGGCTGTAAGTTTCACCGATATCAGGCAAAGCAGCACACGAAACTGTTACCGATGGTAGAAAGTAACCGAGGAAGACTAATAATGCCCCAACCCGGACGATCCACTTGTTTATCATCATTTTGCATCCCTTTCCAAATTTGTTCCTATCGTCGTTTGGTATTAAATTCAAACTCGGTCGCGCCAATACGGATCCTGTTTCCGCTATTTAATGGTACGGCAGTTACCTTTTGACCATTCACATAAGTACCACTTCTGCTTCTCTGATCTTGCAAAAACCATTGTCCATGAGCATAGCGAATGAGTGCGTGAACTCTAGAAACAGCGGGATCGGGCACTCTGATGTTACACGCTGGCCCAGATCCAATTGAAATCGATTCCGTGCCCAACGAATATGCTTTTCCTTCTCCTGAACCGCTCACAATAACCAATTCAGCCAATTTGCGAGCGCGTGGTTTAGCTGAGCCTTCCTTGCGCTGCCGATTGATAGCATAAATATATACGGCCATACCTCCACCAGCAAGCAGCAGAATCACCAGCGCAATCGAAAACCCAGAAGAGACCGGAGGCGTGGGGGGTTTAGGAGGAGGCGGTGCTGGGGTAGACGTTGACAGCGGTAGTGGAGTAGGCGTGAACACTCCAGTACGCGATGAAACAATCGCGTCAAATATCGTTGTTCCACTGGGTACATCTAGCCCAAATACCCCTAAGCGCCAGAGGCCTGATACTGGATTTGGGATAATTAAGTAAATCAAGTTTCCATATTCGACATAATTTGCCCCCGGATATGTCTCATCTACTGCGTTCCCCTGGGGGTCAATCAACTGCAATTCCAGCTTTGAACCCGGCCAGTGCAGAGTGACAGCAAGCTGGTCTTGCCCTGTGGGTACATCAAAGGTACCTGCTTCAACTTGTTGTCCCTGAGATATATTGCCAGCATACTCGGCCAGGACATTCCCAATTGCTCGATGGCGGATGCCAATATAAACCTTTTCCAACTCCGCCATATTTGTAGCATAGAAATATTCACCACAGCCCGAAGCCGACGCAATTCGGCGGAGTAAATCCTCATCAATATCACCCTGATCGCCAAAACCTACCGTATAAATGCATGTGCCGTTTTGTGCCGCCTGTTGAACAGGACCAGCGACAATTTCATCTGGAGAAAGTCCATGGTTTGTCATCCCGTCGCTGAGGAGAATAATAAACTTTCTCTCATTTGCACTTGCCTGACGTAATGTATCGTTTGCAGTAGATAATCCCGCCCCGATATTTGTTCCTCCTATCGGGTGTAAGCCATTAATCGCTGTTCGGGTGACTGAGTAATCATGGGTAATATTTAGATCAAGGTACGCATTAGATGAAAAACTCGCTAGGCCAACCCGATGCGAAGCTCCAGCAAAACTTTCCTGCTCCAGCATGTTCACAATTTGATAAGCGGCTGATTTCGCAGAATCTATTTTTACTCCACCTTGCCACTGATCTCCCATGCTGCCGGACACATCGATAACAAGTACAGTTGATGATGCTCCAGATTTGTGAGTCGCAGGAGATGAACCAAAATACGCAAGTATAGCATTTGTAATTGCTTGAGCAAACTCATTTCGATGATCCCTTAGTTTGACGACATCATTGTCCAATGGGCCATCGATAAATGCCGTTTCAATCAATGCAGTTGGCGAATTCATATCATGGATATAGAGTTGGGTATAATCTTTCTGGCCTCCACAACGACTTGAATCCCCCTCTGGAAAATTGCCCCTATTAACTAAGCCCATCATTCTAGATACTTCAGCAGTCAATAAGCGTGCCAATTTTTGGCTTTCAGCACTTGTGTTCTTATTAACTGTGTAACATGATTCAGTTCCAGTACCACCTCCAGCGTTGACATGAATAGATATATTGATATCTGCATTAATTTGGTTTGCACGGACTGCTGCTACTGATAGATCTAATCCAGGTTCATCTTTTGATCGTGTAAGAAAAACTTCAATACCATATACCTCAAGCTTTGTTTTTGCCAGGTTGGCGATTTCAAGGGTAATATCCTTTTCAAGCATGCCGTTTGCACTCGCTCCTGAATCTCCCCCCCAGCCATGACCCGGATCGAGAGCAACTTTAATGTTACTAAGATCCCTTACAACTGCACCATCAACCGAATATAGTGTAAACTTGTGCTCTACAAAAAAGATGCTTCCAATAATTCCAATTGTATAAATACATTTGATTAATGCATTTCTCCAGGCAATGCTAGATAAATTAATCTTCATTGCACATTCTCTCCTGACACCTCAATACCCTAACAAAGGTATCTATAACTATTTTTATACCCACGTCAACAACCTGGAAATCAAAATAACTGAAAAAGTTTTGATATTCTCGGAAGTTTTTGAAGATGTGTAATGTATATATGAAAGCAGGTAATTAATTAAGAGTTTTCAATACAAGTATCGTATCTCCAATTTTGATCTCATCATTTTCATTGAGTACCACCGGGGATTGGATTTCTTCATTATTCACCCAGGTGCCGTTTGCTGAACCTAAATCATGTACAACGAAATTATCATCCTTCAGTTGAATTCGGGCGTGAATTCCAGATACTTTTTCATCATCGATCACGATATCTGCTTTTTTGTTATCTCGCCCCCAAATAGCACCAGACCGTATCTTCATGATGTGGCCACGACGCATATACTGGCTTTTCTTGACGATAAGCCAGCCCATGAAGGAAGTGTCTTCACGGTCTAAAACTGTCTCATCAAGCTCGTCATAATCATGCCCATCCAGGATTCGTTCTCTCCGTCTCCTTGAGGGCATTTCAGTTTCATCATAATCTTCGCCGTCAAGAATGCCAACTCGCCTGGGTGGTTCGGTTTCATCACCACCCTGATAGCCTTCTGCGCCCCGGCGCTGATCTGAATGGCCGACAAAGGCTTCGGTTGGCATATCATCTTCTTCTAGTGGGCTTGGAGCGGCAGGGCGCCCGGGGGGAGCCGCACACCATGGGCATGTATTTTCAGTATATGGGCCATGTTCTGGGCAGAAATTTGCAGCGCTCATTTAATCCTCCAAAATATTAATATTCATCTTTTACCGGCTTGACACAAACTTAAGTACAACATTTCCAATTTCGATTTGATCACCATTGTGCAGCGTCTGTGATCCTCGGAGTTTCTTTCTATTTAGATATGTCCCATGGCTGGATCCAATATCCTTCAATCTGAAATGGCCTTTCGATTCAATTATTGCCGCATGGCCTTTCCGGCTAATTGCAGAATCATCGAAAACAAGATCGCAGAATCCAGGATCCCTACCTAATCTTGTTGTTCCTTCGCATAGATCCAGGCGCTGGTTGTTTGACAGATCTACCAACCAAGCATATGGAATTTTTGGTTTAGATGGTGGTATCGGCGCAGCCCTATCGCGCGAAGCCTGCTGCTGGACTGGCTCCTGTTGGTAGACCGGTTCCTGGTATGATGGTATATGTTCAGGTGGGCGATTGCAGTCAGGACATTGGCCAAGGTGATCCTCGTAAGTATGCCCCTGGGAACATCCTATTAAGCCCTGGAAGGTTATAAAATAGCCAACCGCCAGCATGGGTGTTAAAATTCCTCCTAACAACCCCAGATAGAAGACAATCTCACCATAAGGAGTCATCGGCGGCAGGCTTCTGAGCAAACTATCACAGTCGACGAAGGCGACTTCTGGATAGGACTGCTGGATGACATCTACAGGGCAATCTTCACCATAAAGCTTCAATAGGTTGAAGATTTCAAAGTGCATCGGCGTCACAGTGAAACGATAAATCATGGCCGGGAGAAGAAACGCAGCCAGAACAACTACACCGGTTCGCCATCCAATTGCAGGGAGCCGCCTCCTGCCGCTATCATAAAGAAGCCATATTAATGCTATTACTGCTAACAACAAAAATATCAGCCACCCACCAATTCCTCCGAGACCATAAAAAAACCATTCGAAGAAACCTAATGTTCCTGCAGGGGTTTGCAGATTCGGTCCAAACAAAAAGCGGAACAATAATTGGTGATTCATATTACTCTCCTTTTTGACAACTTTTTCTCTTCTTAATTTTCAATAAATGTTCCATCGCTTGTTTTACAATTTTCCTTAGAAACATCTTGGAATAACAGCCTCCATCCGGGCGTTAGACTATCGGGATTATTTGAATCGTATCGACAATTAGCATCCTGGTGGGCACATGTGATTCTGTTAGGATCATATGAAGTGCCCAATTTTTCTGCAATTTTCAACAGAATGTCACCGCTTTCGACCGTGTATTCACATTTTCCGAGCGATTGGTTCGTACCCCCACTTTCAGCAACAGGCGTTACTTGAGTTGGCGTTGGTTGATCTGATTCTACTGGGCGATCATCCTCGGTAGGAACACCATCGGGTGTTAATTGGGTAATCGCTGTTTGGGTTACCGAAATTGACAGCGCTGTCGCAGTCAGGTTTTGCTCGTTCTGCTGGACTTGCTTGGTCATCTCTAAATTTGCAGCCTCGACAGCAGCAATTGCAGAAGCTTCTTCAGCTTGCATAGACATCAGCGTTTCGGCAGTTAGAGTAATTCGCATACTCCCTTCCACAGCGACAGCCAATGCGCGTTCTTGAGCGTCACTTCTATACTCAATTATCCCTATCCACGATACAGTAACGATAGCCAAAACGAAAAGTATAGCTAGTGCGAGAAATACCTGAGGATATTCTCTTATCCCAGATCGAAGAGCTTCTCGGAATGTTATTCGTTGAACCGATTTTTGTCTTTTCCATTCAATTGTCTCCCAATTTACATTTCTAGGTTCGTGGCCTTTGGGAACCATGGCAGGTTCAGCCTCATCCTGCGGCTGTCCAATCGCAATATAGAAAACCGAAACATTATCTGCACCACCACTCTGATTGGCATAACTGACAAGGTCTTCAGTTGCTTCAACAGGCGATTTATTTCCAATGATTTGAACCAGCTGCATATCAGACGCATACCTAGTGAGTCCGTCGCTACAGAGCAGGATCTTGTCATTGGTTTGAAGCCGGATGGGTTTAAATACATCAACTTTGGGATTAAGCTCTCCCCCTAGACTGCGGCTTATGCGATTCTTCCCTTTCACATAACGGGCTTCTTCCTCTGTCAGCAGTCCGCCCTCAATCATTTCTGCAACTTCAGTATGATCTCTAGTAATCTGCTCAATCATACCTTCACGAATTAAATATGCCCTGCTGTCTCCTACATTTGCAACAATCAGCTGTTCGCCAATTATTACAGCTGCGACCATCGTCGTAGCCATGCCCTTGGGGAAGTTCTCTTTCTCTGCATATTCAAATATTTCATTGCCGGCTTTTTGCATCGCCTTCCGCAACCGCTCACCTGGAGAGATGTCTGGCATCTGGAAGTATTCAAAAAGAACCCGCTCAACAGAATATTGACTTGCTTTTTCACCACGCGCGCCACCGCCAACACCGTCTGCAACGATATATAAACGGCCGCTTCTGATTAAATCATCATAGTTTCCAGGTTCAAAATAATCTACACAATCTTGATTATTTTTGCGTTTTAGCCCCGGGTCAGTCAGCGGTTTATGGTTTACGTGAAACCCTATTGTCATAAGTATTAACCCTTCAGTTCAAACAGGAATACAGATTCACCAAGCTGGATTTCGTCACCGAACTGAAGCAAGCGTTGCTGTTTTTCTATATTCCCATTTACGATAACAGGATTATCCGGATTCCTTGTGTATATCACAAATCCTTCTGGGTGAAGACGAATGATAGCATGCTGCCTTGATGCAGTGCGCCCTTTGAGATGGATATCATTTTCCTCGCGCTTACGCCCCAGTTTGATCTCTACGTCAGTTAAAGGCCATTTCATACCAGGGTTATTTCCTTCAACTTCATGTAAGACCGCAGAAGCTTGGTCAGAAGAAGGAACTGCAGAAGCTGCACTCCTGCGACGCCTGTTCGATCTAGTGGCAAGGAGAATAAGCAACAATGCCAGCGCGACTACCAATGCGACTGCTGCCGCAATGGTGCCTCCGCCAAACCCCTGAACCTCGCCCACAATAATTCTAATCTGTTGTTCACTTGAAAAGCCATTTACATCCGATGCGGTGACTGATATCTCGTGCAGACCAGGGTCAATGCCGCGAAGAACCCAGTTAATACTATGAGGGTCGGTTTGCTGAGGAGGATTACTTAGAACCTCCAACTGCTTGCCATCAATCAGGAATTCCACAGCGGCTATTTTTGACAGACTGGTCACCTTCACATCAATCGTTGTGGATATTGAAACGCTCTGTCCTTCACTGGGATTGAGAATCTCTACCACGATAGGCGGAACGATGGAAAGGCGGATGCTTGTTTCTCCAAAATTTCCAGCTACGTCTTCAGCCCCGAAGGTAAATGTATACTCGCCAGGTGAAACTGTAGTTGAATCCCAACCATACTCCAGGGGAGGGCTGTGGACAGTTGTGAGGTTCTGTCCATCCATGGATATCTCTAACTGTGCGGGTGCCGCTGGGGCAGATATAACAGGCCTGAACATGATATTTCCCCCCACAACCTGCCCGTCTGTGAAATCAGGCAGACTGACTGTCACCTCCCTGGCATAGGCAACAAAATGTCTGGAGTTCTCAACATGCCAGTTTTCATAATCAACTACCGCCAAGAGCTCATGTTCCGCACCATCAGCGAGCAGGGTAGAATCGAATTGGAGCAGATACTGATCACGCAGGATTGACAAAACGGCGCTGAAGGCTTCCTGCAGCTCTGTAGAGTCAGGCTTGATTTGAGCTGCTCCTCCAGTCAGCTCAGCAATATGTTTCAGCTCTTCCTGATCCACACTCCCAAAACCAATGGGATAGACTGGAATTGCCCAGCGGGAGGCTTCATCCAGAGCATCGCTAAGCGTGTACTCGCTGATTCCTGATTCTATGCCATCAGTCAGCAGTACGATCACCCGCCTCTCTGAACGGCTTTTCAAAACGTCGACTGCCTCAACTATTGCATCATATAAGGCTGTGTCTCCTTCTGGTTCAAGGGAGTCGAGCGATCCCAATACTACATTTTTATCAGATGTCAGACCCTGGATAACCTCGGGGTAGTCAGCAAAAGCAACAACCGATACTAGATCCTGCTGGTTTAGGGAATTCACAAAATTTTTCGCGGCTGCTACCGCATCTTCAATGGGATAGCGATCACCGCCTGTCTTCCAGTTCATGCTTCCACTGGTATCCATTACCAGAACAAATGCAAGGGGGAGCTGGGATGATTGATTTGGGATTATCTCGAAATCAACAATACTTTGCCCATCCTCGGAAAATGTGAAATTTGTTGAAGAAAGGTCTTTGATAGGAAAACCTTGATTATCAGTAACCGATAGGTACGCTTCAACATGGGGAAAATCGTCGCTAATTATTTCGTCAATGCTAAGTCGGATGTTGGGTTGTGCCATTACAAAGCTGAATGGAGATATTAAGAGCCCCAATGAGATAATCAGAACTGTTAATCGATAAATCCTCATGTTCACGCACATAATATCCTCCTAGACTGCCCACTTAATTTGTCAGCTAAATTGTGAATAAATTAAAAAGGAATAGCATTGAATTGATATTCCTGGAAATTTGATTAACATCCCATCCCAGATTTCCGTTTCATTTAATACCTGTGCTGATAATTATTAGATGAATGATAATTATTATTCTATGAACATATTATTGTTATGTCAATATAAATTACTTATAATCACATATCTGGAAATCATTTCGGAATGCGAAATGCAAATAAATAAGGAGTCAACAATCTCTGGAAAAAAATCTACTTGGAATATGGCACCTCTTGTCAAGTTGCCAAACCAGTTGGCATAATGGGCCTTCAATAGATGAAAAATGAAATCTCATTTTGCATTCCTATCGGCGAGTTTGCATCGCGAGAATACCAAATGCTCTTGACCTACCCTCAAATAACTGATTTAGTAAGAATGATTATTGTTCAGAAATAATAGAAATTGAGAGCAAGAAATATATTGGTAAGAAAGAAAATTATCCAAAACAGAGCTCCCCATCTTACAGGGGAGCTTCTGATTCAATTATCTGGTTTCCTACCTGATTCTCAATCTAAAATCACGGAAAACGAACAACTTTATTATCACAGTGTACGACTTTATTATCAATGCACATCAGTAATAAAAAAACGAACAAAAAGATAGAGACGGTAATTATCCCCTCTATCTTTTAGCTTTGCCTAAAAGATAGAGGGGGATTCCCCCCGTTATCTTTTAGGCTCGTATAATAGGAATTATGTGATGCTATAATAAAACTGAAATATAACTTACATTTTTATTGAAAATTCCCTAGGAAACACTATTTATTTCTATGGGGAAACTAAATCTAACTAGGGAGGGGTAAAACGTCGTGGAACTAACGTTATCGATCCAAAAGCAAACAATGGTCAACGTCATCTGTGATGGGGTGGATTCCCACACGTTCGACTTGCGATCCCTAATCCCAGACGAAGATCAGCCTGTACGCCCCCCACATCCATTAATTGACCCAGTGGAGTATGGGCAGGCTATCTACCAAGCACTATTTCCACAAGATACTCTTGCCCGACGTACTCTGGATACTGATCCCAAGCGGGTGTTATTAGTTACAGAACAAGATGACCTGCAAGCCATCCCATGGGAGTATGTGCATGGGGATGATGATTTCCTGGTAACGGAGCTGCCTTTTGTGCGTGGCTTGCCAAAAGAAAATCAAATCTCTGCCCCTGACCTTGGGGACACCAAATTCGAGATCGTGGCAATTCCTTCCAACCCCTTGGGGGATGATATTGTCCCCCTTAATATTGCTGGAGAATGGCAACGTCTGAGGGAAATTGTGGAGAAGATCCCGCACCAGGTCACCATAAAGAGTGCCAACCCACCCACATTAGATTCTTTAAGAGAGTACGTAGCTGGCAAACAACAACGGATTGTGCATTTCATGGGCCATGGAGGAAAGCACCAAGGGAAAACTGTATTGTTCTTCGAAAATGATCAAGGTGGTCTGGAGCCAGTTTCCGCAAAGGAATTTTCCCTGACTATGCAGGAGCATGTCTTCCTGGTGACTCTCAATGCCTGTGTCAGCGCCACACCTGGTGAGACTGAATTTAGTAATCTGGCAGCAGCGCTCGTAAAACGCAAAACCCCTTATGCGTTGGGGATGTGCTTTACCATCCCTGACAAAGATGCCTTGGCCTTTTCTCGCGCCTTTTACACGGAGATTGCGAGAGGAACCTCAGTAGAAAAAGCTCTATTCCACGCCAGGAGGAGCCTGTTCCTCAACAGTGATAACCCTTGGGTTGTTGGCGTTCCGGTGCTTTATACCTCTCTAGCGGAGCCAGCTGGGGGCTTCTCCATTTTAGAAGGAAGGCCCCTGATTGACGAAGGCCTACCCAAAATGGATGTCATGGCTATCCCCCGGGCAGAAGGAGCCTTCCAGGGAAGGATCAGTGAACTGCTTTTTATAGGCGAGAAGCTAACCGGAGACGAGCGCGCCAAAGTGCTCACGATCCACGGGGGTGGCGGTCAAGGCAAGACAGCCCTAGCCCGTGAAGCGGTGGAACGCTTCGCTCATGCCTGGCCTGGTGGGGTATGGGCAATCTCGCTGGAGAGCCTGCCTACCCGTTTGGAGTTCGTCCTTGGCCTGGCCAGGTTCTTGGAGATCCCCACCGATGACCTGCCTGAACCCGAGGAAGTGGAGAGGAGAGTGCTGATTTCCCTGGGGCAACGCCGGGTCTTACTGGTGTTGGACAATGCTGAGACGCTGGAGGAAGCGGTCAAAGCGCAAGATGCCGATGCCCTGGACCTGGCGAAGCTGCTGCGAGAGCAGGTCAGCAGCACATTGGCCAGCCTGCTGGTGACTTCACGGGTGCGCTTGGGCTGGGTTGGAGAGATCTCCCTGGAGTTGGGTGGCTTGACCCCTGAAGAAGGGGCGCGTCTCTTCCGCCAGAGTGCCCCAATCCGTGCCAATGAGATCAAAGTCAAGGATTCCCAGGCCTTGAGTGAACGGGTGGCCGCCCACCCGTTGGCCTTGCGCTTGTTGGGATTGGCCTTCGATGATGTAACCTTGTCATTGGATGACTTCATCGCCGAGTATGAAAAGCACATGCTGGCAGTAGAGGACAGGTACAAGGATGCCACTCACCGCCACCGGACACTGTTTGCCAGCATCGATACCAGTGTGCAGTTCCTGGATGACGATTTGAGCCAACTGCTATCAGGTTTGTGGGTCTTCCACAGCCCCTTCCTGCCTGAGACGGCTGCAAATATCATCACATCTTTGAACATGGGTGATGCTGAGGATGATGAAAGTGCGATCAAAGAACTGCAAACTGAAGTCATCGATCAGCTGCACGCCTTGCAGCGGCGCGGTCTACTGGCAGCGGAGAGACGCAGCTTTTCGGATAGCACTTTGCTAACCTACCGACTGTTGCCGACCATGCGGCCTTATACGCGCCAGATGGAGCAAGCCTACAAAGAAGAGGCCTTGTTAGCCCGCTTTGGAGCTGCTTATTCAGATCTGGTGGAAGTCATCTATGAGGCTTTGGATAGAGGCGGCGGTTTGGCATGGTTGGCGATGCAGAGCAGGGAAGATATTGAGCGCGGCAAGGCATACTCCACAGGAGAAGAGCAGGGTTGGTATCAGAACAGGTGGGCTTGGATACTCTGGCGATTTGGGGATCGCATAAATGCCCTAGATCTGCTACAAGTAGCCTTGAAAACAGCGCAAGATGGCTATCAAGAGCTGGAACTGAATATCATCAACAACATGGGTCTTGTGTACTATGATACGGGAGAGCCCTCCCAAGCCTTAGCGCTCTTTGAGCAGGCTCTGCCGATCAGTAGGCAAGTGGGGGACCTGGAAGGTGAAGCGACCTCCTTGAACAACATGGCTTTGGTGTACAGGGCCACGGGAGAGCCTGCCCAGGCTTTGGCGCTCTTTAAACAGGCACAGACTATCAGGAGGCAAGTGGGGGACTGGTCCGGGGAAGCCAAAACTCTCCACAACATGGCAGGAGTGTACAGTGACACGGGAGAGCCAGGCAAGGCCTTGGCGCTCTTTGAGCAGGTCCTGCCGATCAGGAGGCAAGCGGGTGACCGGGCCGGGGAAGCCGCAACTCTCAACAATATGGCTACGGTGTACAGGACCACGGGAGAGCCCGCCAAGGCCTTGGCGCTTTTTGAGCAGGCCCTGCCTATCTGGAGGCAAGTGGGGGACCGGGCTGGGGAAGCCAAAAACCTCAATAACATGGCTCTGGTGTACAGTTACACGGGAGAGCCAACCCAGGCATTGGCGCTGTATGAGCAAGCTTTGCAAATTATGAGGCAAGTGGGGGATCGGGCTGGGGAAGCGATCACTTTGGGCAACATTGCGGAAGTGTACAGGGCTATGGGAGAACCCGGCAAGTCTTTGGCGCTCAATGAGCAAGCCCTGCCGATCAAAAGGCAAGTGGGGGACCGGGCCGGGGAAGCCGCAACCCTCAACAATATGGCTATGG
>CAZLNX010000009.1:0-22294 GCA_964560795.1 uncultured Anaerolineales bacterium
ACCCGCGATCTCCGGCTTGACAGGCCGGCATGTTAACCGCTACACTACGGGACCAGAGCGACCGATATATTATCATACGCCCCCTCGAGCGTCAAGAACCTTTCTCAAGAATCGTGTATGTTGTGGGGTATCGATTCTTCTCGTCGACACCAAATTCCTCTTTTGAGATTTCATCCCATACTTTGATATCAAACTCCGGAAAGAAGACATTGGCATTGGTTTGTGCATGGACACGGGTCAAGTAGATTCGATCTGTAATCGGCAAGGCCAACCAGTAAATCTCAGAACCACCACCAATAAAAGCTTCGTCTTCGCCCCGGCTCTGGGCTAGTTCTAATGCCGCTTCGAGAGAGGCTACGGTGTCAACACCATCAAACTGCATGCCGCTTGCTCGCGTCATCAGGATCATCTGACGGCCAGGTAGGGGGCGTCCGATACTCTGGAATGTCTTTCGACCCACAATCAGGTGATGCCCCATGGTGATCTGTTTGAAGCGCTCCAAATCCCTTGGTAGTCGCCAGGGGAGCCGGTTTTCGAACCCAATACCCCCTCCCTCATCCATTGCCACAATGATCGATACGCGCATCAGACGGATACTTTCGCTTTGATATGAGGATGAGCTTGATAATTTTGCAGTTCGAAATCAGAATAATCAAACCCGAAGATGTCCTTGACATCAGGATTGGTGACCATCTTTGCCAAGGGGAATGGTGATCTTGATAATTGAAGTTGAGCTTGCTCTCGATGGTCGTTGTACAAATGCGCATCCCCAAAGGTGTGTACGAAATCCCCCGGCTGGAATCCACAAACCTGGGCGACCATCATAGTCAATAAAGCATAGGAGGCAATGTTAAACGGCACCCCCAAAAACACATCTGCAGATCGTTGATAAAGCTGACAGGAAAGCTTGCCCTCGGCAACGAAGAATTGGAAAAGCAAGTGACAGGGCGGAAGTGCCATCTTCTCGATTTCGCCTACATTCCAGGCGCTGACGATCAAACGCCTGGAAGCAGGATTCGCTTTGATGTCCTGGATCAACGCTGAGATTTGGTCCACGACCTGCCCATCCGCTGTTGACCAGGATCGCCATTGGGCGCCATAAACCGGTCCAAGGTCTCCGTTCTCATCAGCCCATTCATTCCAAATGCGAACACCATGCTTTTGAAGATAATCGATATTTGTATCCCCGCGCAGAAACCACAGCAACTCATAAATGATCGACTTCGTATGCAGTTTCTTGGTTGTTAATAATGGAAATCCTTCGCTGAGATTAAAGCGCATCTGGTGGCCAAATATCGCTCGTGTGCCTGTGCCAGTGCGGTCGGATTTTTCGACCCCCTCGTTGACAATTTTGCGCATAAAATCTAAGTACTGCTGCATGAATATCTCCTGGTACCAATAAAGTTAACGAACTCGCCTTTTCCATTCCTCCTTCAAAGCCAATTTCTGAGGACTTTCGCCCCCTGAAAGTGCCATAAATTCAGTCATCAGGCGGTTGAATTTGTTGGGCATATCCAGCATAGGGAAGTGTCCAGCGTTTTCGAAGCGCAGGAAGTGGAAATGCGCCGGGAGTTGGGCAGCCCGGTCACTCCCAACAATGCTGATCGCCTGGTCATTCTGACCATGAACTAACAAACAAGGTATCGGCAATCGAGAAGGCAATTCCGAGATATTCGCTTTATCCAGATGACGCAGTGAATGATAAATTGCATCCTGATCTGCTTTTGGCGCTTCGTTTCGAGCGGCTTCAGAATCAGGTGTTGAGCCCAACAGCCAATTAGCGAGTTCCTCTGGCGAATTCTGGAACATACGCGGGTTGATCTGGTTAAGATCAAGGGGCACAGAAACGGCCATTACTCGGTCTACAAATTGGGGATTCTCCTCGCCAAACAGCAGCGCTACGATGGCACCCAGGCCATGTCCTACCAACGCCACCTTTCCAATCCCCAGATTGTTTAAAAAGCTTTTCAGCAAATTCAATTGCTGCGAGAGTAGATAGCGGCTGGTGTTCTTTGCAGATTCACCAAAGCCCCACATATCAATAGCATAAGCGCGGAAGCTGACCGAGGCAGCTTGCATTGATGGAATCCAATAACGCCAGGATCCAACCCATCCATGCAAGAAAACTATTGGGCGGCCGCGTCCGAGAACTTCGTAATGGACGATATCGTCGTCAAGAATAATCGCGCTCATTGCACAAGTTTATTTTATGCGTTAGCCTGCTTTAACAACTCTTCTACTTTGCTGGTTAACTGATCTGGTGCGAAGGGTTTAATAATATAGTCAACAGCACCAACTTCAAAGCCTTCTTTTACTTCAGAATCTTGCCCTTTTGCAGATAGGAAGGCAACGGGAATATGAACCAATCTATCATCAGCTTTAATCCGCTTACAGGCTTCGTAGCCTGTCATGCGAGGCATGCGGACATCCATCAGGATCAATTCCGGCAACTCATTTTGATCGGCCAATTCCATCACTTTGTCTACAGCTTCTGCACCATTACTCGTAGAAATAATTTCATGACCAGCAAAGCGTAAAGTAAATGTAATCAAATTTCGAATATCTAGTTCGTCTTCCGCAATTAATATTTTTGCCATATTATTCCTCTATTCATCTTTGAAAATTGGTAGAGTGAAAGAGAATATACTTCCTTTTCCAGGAATCCCATCACTCTTAACCCAAATGTGGCCGCCATGCAGCTCGATCAGCTGTTGGACGATAGCCAAACCCAGGCCCGTCCCTGCTGTAGCCAAAACCAGAGGGTCTTCTCCCCGATAAAAACGTTCGAAAACCCTTTCCTGCTCTTCAGATGTAATTCCTATTCCGTCATCGGTAACATCGACTTGAATTTCTTCATCCAGCAGCGTTGCCTCAATTTTCACTTTCCCATTGGCAGGAGTATAGTGATAGGCGTTGCTTACCAGATTCGACAAGATCTGCCGCACCCGATCTCTATCGCCACGAACTCGCGGCAAATCCGCGGGAATGTCATATTCAATTCTTATTGGTTTCTGTGCAGTTTCTGCCTGATCCAATTGGTCTGTAACCACTGCTTCGGTTAGATCCTGCAACCGCAAAGGCTGCATCGCCAGTTCATATTTCCCGGCATCAATTCTCGAAACATCTAACAGGTCGTTGACCAATATATTCAAGCGTTCGGTGTTCGTCTGGACAACATCCAAAAATCTAGCTTGCTGCTCATTTAACTCACCAGCTGCACCCATCAGAAGCACTTCGACATATCCCTTGATGGATGTCATAGGCGTGCGTAATTCATGGCTCACTGTCGCCACAAACTCCGATTTGAGTCGATCAACTTCCACTTGATGTGTAATGTCACGGAAAATGGTCACGGTGCCTAGAAATTCTTCTTGCATTTGAACAGGTGCCAGGTGAATTGCAACAAAGCGTCCATCATCCAAGATTATGCGTTCAGCATACGTTCCCGCATCGCCGTGTTCTGCAGGCGTAGACGACCATTCTGCAATCGTGTTTATCCAGGTTTGCGCTGCCCCACTGAATAAACCGCTGAAATTTTCAAGGGATTTTCCGACAACATCTCCTCGGTCCAGACCCAATATATGCTGTGCAGATTCGTTGAAGAGTGTAATCCGGCTATCCGAATCGGTAACCAGAACGCCATCGGCAACAGCTTCAAGTATCGATCTCGAGCGGCTGGTTTCAATTTGCTGGGTACGCAGCATATTGCCTAATCGCTCTGCTTGCTCACGGATCAAATTAAACAACTCAGCATTATTGATCGAAACGGCTATTTGATTAGCGGCAGCCTGAACCATTTCCATTTGATCGGGTGTAAAATGAGCTACTTCCCGATGGAATAACAGCATGACGCCCAGCAGCTCAGCACCGACCAACAATGGGGCGCCGATGGCGCTGCGGTGATTAGACTCCCTATCTCCTTCTTGTACCCAACGAACGTCACCTTGAAGATCATCAATCAAAGCACCTTCACGCTGAGATACGATCCAGCCTGCTAAACCATCAGAAGTGCTCAACTCCGTCGAGCGCCCACCAAGCGGAGGAGGGTCTGTATATCCTAAAGACGAGCGGTAATAGAACGTTTCCTCGCCAGGCTTTAATAACAAGATCGTGCTTTGTTCTGCTCGCGAAACATCATTGAGCAGTTTTAGCGTTCGGCTAAGAACATGGTCCAAATCCAAACTCGCAGAAAGCTCGCGCATGATCAGAAGCAGGGCTTGAGCTCGTTGGTGCTCCTGTTCAAGCTGCAGTGTTCTTTCTTCAACCCGTTCTTCTAATTCTTCCGTGAGCTGCCTTGTCTGAGTAAATAAGGAAGCGTTTTGAAGAGCTACCGATGCCTGATTGGTAAGGATCTTTCCGAGTTCGATTTCATCAGCTGAGAAGCGGTGTGGCTGATCAGATTGGGCAAATATGAAACCATGCACATCAACCCCAGTTACCAACGGAAGAATCAACAGCGCTTTAGTATTGCGCTGTTTGAAGAAGTTTTTCAATGGTTCCAATTCATTTTCTTCAAACACATTAGCAGTACTAAACACACCCAGCGATAGTTTTAGGCGCTCGATAATTGGTGCATCAGGAAAATGCTCCGGAAGATCTTGCCCTTGGCCGGGCTGTTCATAAACCAGACATAACTCACCATTCTTATGGAGCAATGAAGAAATCTGATGGCACGAAAGAGCCTGGGCAATCTCCTTGCTGGTTACTTCCAACAAGTGGTCAATATCCAATGTGCTGCTAATTTCATTCGAGAATCGGTTAATCTGAGCTAAACGATGTGAGCGTCGATCTAATTCGTGAGATCGATCAACGGAATGGCGATACAACTCGGCATTCTCCATGGCGACGGCTGCCTGATTGGCAAATGTCGTTAGGATTTGGCCATGCTCGTTGTCATAGAAACCCATTTCGATCTTCTCAAGGGCAATCACACCTACTACTTCACCCTTTGTTATCATAGGTACTGCCATCCACGACAATCTTTCAGCGGGCAATTCGGGGAAACGGCTATCCTGACGGATATCTGAGATAGAGAGGGGCTGCTTGGTGCTGATCATTTCAGCAAATAGTCGACTGTCATGAACAGTAGTTTTCAATCCCAAGAGATCTTGACTATTCTCAAAACCGCGCACCGAACGTATCGTGAGTTCATCGCCTTCTCGGAACCAAAGTGTAGCTGTATCATAAGGGACAAGATTTTCCAGCGTCTCCAACAATGTTGACACCAATGTATTCAATTCAAGATTGGTTGAAATGTCAGCAGTTACTGTACTCAAAGCCCTCAATTGTTCAGTACGTTGTTCAGCCGCTTCATATAAACGAATATTTTCCAACGTCAGGGCGACCTGGCGAGCAAGAGAGCTTACCAAAGCCTGATCATCAATTGAAAAGGCACTAACATCCTGGAAATTATCGAGCACTAAAACTCCAGAGACAATTTGTCCGGAATGGATAGGCACTACCATGCTAGAAACTGGCAATGCACCTTCCGTGGCTTCTCGATAGATCAACAAGCCATCTGGGTCGAGGTTGTAATGTTGGTGAAAATCAACCTCTTCAAGGCGGACCGCTTTACTCTCTTCATAAACCCGACTAAAAATATTATTCTCAACGGCAAACTCGAGGTTCAACATCGAACTATTATTGGCATACCCAATAGCTACCTCAGTCTGCAAAATTCCTCTTTCTGGTTGGAAGACCACCGCCATACATGCCTGGGCATTTTGGGCGACATCCAGGGCAGTCTCTGCAAGCAATCGGATTACCCGCTCAGACTCAAGACCTCCTAATTGGCGGCTAAACTCAAGCAACAAGTAACCCTCGCGAAGGCGTTGACCCGTTTCTGTCAGAAGGGTGAGATTATTTAAGGTTGTAGCTGTTTGCGCAGCCAGCAAACCGAATAATCTTTCATCATCTGGTAAAAATTCAGCTAAATTCTCAGAACAGTTCAAGATTACTGCTGCGGGAGCCCCAGCCTGCGCCAAAATCGGCAATGAAAGGAATCCCTTCACCCCTAATGCTTCTAATAATGGGGAAGTATTCCAATGAGGGTCAGCATCAACATGCGCAACTAGATGAATTTGCCCATCATTCAAACTACTCAGCAGAGGGTTACTCTGCCCTAACAATGCTTCCAGATTTGCTTTCCGAGAAATATCACCAATAGCATGAAGCAGTTGGGGACCGCCTTCCCCTCTTTCAACCACGAGAGCACTATCCAAATCCAAGTGTGAGATCAGGCCTTTTGCCAACGTTTCCAGCACCATCAAACGATCCGGCTGGAGGGCCAAACTTTCGAGCACTTCGAGGACCGCGTTCACGCGTTGTTCTGAATGTATATGTGAAACTTCCGACAGCAGTGACACAGCAACATCACCAGCCACGTCAACATGCAGCTCTCTATCCTTAAGTTGATCCACCAATTTGTGATGATCAATGACCAAACTGGCCTGATGCGCAAACCCGGCCAAGATGTCTAACGAAATTCGATCAGGATACTCGTCATCCGGCAACGAGGACACAGCAATCATCCCCAATGGTTCAACAGCAGATTTGTAAATAGGCAGTAGAATAATCGCACTCTGCGCGCCATCTTCATCTTCTTGCACTGAAGATGAAAGCACCCTTTGCCACTCTGCCATTGGAAGTATTTCATCGGCAGGAATGAAGTAAGAATTTACCAGCAGATGCTCAGACTGAAGGGAGTTTTCCACATCGTCCCAAAGCAGAGGCACTGCCCTGAGAGCAGTCAGCTTATCTGGCGAGACCCCGGCAGTGGCAACCCACTTCACATTATCATTATTGCCGATAACACTTACTAATACTTCATCAAATGCAGTAGTTTCTCGAATTCCTGAAGCCACATCTTGAAGTGTTTTCTCTAAGGGCTGATCGGAATACGCATCTTCAGTTGATTCCATAATTCCCGAAAGTGCTTTCACACGTTTCGATAATGCGCGGTTATCTTTGATCTGATCTTGATACCGACGCACATTCCCGATCGCCACGGCCGCTTGCACTGCCAAAGCTTGAGCAATTTGTGTAGAGCTTTCATTGAAGCGACCGGGCTGCTCGGAATGCAGATGGATAATTCCGGCTACGTTTCCTTGGTACGCAATGGGTGTAAGCAAAGCAGAGTTGATTTTCTCGTGAGCAGGCCGCAGCGTGGACTCATCGAGATTTGTTGGAGGCTTGGAGAAATCTTCTATCAGGATGGGGATATTCTTTTTGAGAATGATCCGCTCCAAGGGATGCAAATCTTTGCCTGGCTCATCTCCTATATGAAGCCTTAGTTTGGGGTCACCATCCTCTCCCTCATTACTTTCGAAGAGCAGAATAGTACCGCAATCTGCTCGAGTAGTTTTTACCGCTTCTTCGTAAACACGTTTCAATAAACGCTTCAAATTGAGTGATGAATGCAGTTCCCGCCCAACTCGGGTAAGAGCAGTTAATTGCTCGACACGATCACGAAGGTCTTCATCCGTTTGCGATGCCAAAGTCGCCCGCTCAACAGCGATGGCAAGCTGTCCCGCAACAGTCATGATCAGTTGAATATCACTGCGATTGAAATGCTCAACGCGTCTACTGGCAAGCATGATCTCCCCCATCCCACGTCCGCGGAATACCATCGGCACATCAACTACGGAGAGGACACTCAAAGTATCGGTAAGTGTGCGGTATGGAGGCAGAACGCGCCGATCATCAACGATGTTGTCGGAAATAAATGGCTGCTGACTATTTGAAATAATAAACTTCGAATACCCCTCTTCTATAGAAATTCGCCCTAACTGATCATAAAATTCGGGAGAAACACCATAAATTGATTCGAGGTGAACCTGTAATTCCCCAACGCTTTCATCTAAGAAGAATACGGCCGCAGCATCTGCTTTCAACAATCGTGCCAATTCAATTACGCTATACTTAAGAATTTCGTCGAGAGCAGCTTCAGATCCAGACAAACTGGCAATACGCCTGAGTGCTTCTGCTCGCATCGCTCTTTGAATCGACTGCTGTACAAGGTCTGCGTTCTCGATAATCGGAGCAGCCTGACCAGCCACAATAGCTAATAAGCGCACATCATCCTGTGAAAAAGCAGTAGCGTCATTTTTATTGGCAGCCTGTAAATAACCTAATGACCGACCACCAATTTTCAGCGGCACCAATACAGCATGTTTTATTCCCGCAGCTCTGGAGGGATGATCCAAACCCAAATCAATCATCCGTGGGTCTTTGCTAGCATTTGTAATAATCAGGGTTTCCTGTGCGCGCCAAATTCTGTCCGCTGGTGATTCTGGGGGAATCTCAACTTGGTACAAATCCACAAATTGGGCCGGAACTCCAACAAATGGGTTCTGAGCAACTAACCTGCGGTGGATCTCATCAAACATCAAAAAGCCAGTAATTTGAACATCCAGGAGAGGGGATATTCCTTGTGCAAGCCTGGCAAATAACTCCCTCGAAACTCTCACAGAACTTACCGCTTGTGTCAAGTTGGCAAGGCTAGAAAGCTCAAGAGCCCGTCGTTTTTCTTCCCGATATAGCAATGCATTATGCAGTGCTATTGCAGCCTGGCCAGATAGCAAACGCAAAACGTCAACATCATTGGTAGTAAAAGAATCTCTGTCAAGAGATGTCAGATCAAGCGTACCAATCAACTCACCCCCAATAACAAGTGGGTACCCGACATATGAATGAAAAGGATACTTCTGCCGATCTATTATTGGTCTAAGGTCCCGATACGTGTCTACATCATCAATCAAAACAGGTTTGCGAGACTCGGCCACATAACCTGAATAGCCTTCCCCCAGCGGGTATCTCTCATCAGTCATTTCAATCTGACGATCCATGCCCGAACCGCCTACAAATCGATAGGGGATCAGATGGCCTTCTTCCGGATCCCAAATCGTGATCTCTGCGAAATCACTTGGAACCAGTTTTTCTACACTGGTGAGAATCGATTGCAAAGTTGCTTCTAGCTCCAGGTTTGCTGCCATAGATTGACTGACAGCGGTCAAGATCTCAACGGTATGGTTTGAAGGACCCACATCTTCTGCCGAAAACACTGTTTGTTTCTCTGGGCGGAATGACAACAAAATGGCATTGCTTTTTCCATTGGGCGCGAAATACGAAATCGCTTCCATCATTTGGCCATCAATGGAAAAATGTCCCTGACCCTCCGTTGCACATAAACCTAAGAATACATCCCCCGGGCGGGCGCGTCGGGCAAGACGCTCGAGGTTGGGATCTTCGTTCCAAGCATTGAACTGGTTCCGAGCCTCCTGATTCATAAAGGAGATTCGCCCCCCAGGTTGAACCACGATAACAGCATTATCGTGTTGTGGCACATCAGGGGCAACCGCCAACTGCGATGAACTTCTTGCATTGGAGATATTCTGGGGAATCACGCGCAACAAAACATAGGTTAGTAAGAAAAATGCTAACCCAACAAGAAATAATGTTACGCCTAAAGGAATGGCACCCAGTTCAAACATAACCGCTTAGAGATCCTCGCTCCTAAAGAAAAATTGCGTGGAAAATCAAGGAAACCTACAAATCAGAACGGCGTGCCTCAGCAGCCATTTCAGTAATTTCTCTAATATCTGCAAACTGATGCTCGGAAGAGGAAACTACCCCAATCCCCGCACTCATCAGGGGTACGTTCTCTTGCTCACCAGCCTCACTTGTCGTCACGATGAAACCTTGTTCGCGATCCATAAAATTGTAGTGCGTGAGAATTTCATCTCCAAAGCGAGTTTTCGCTGTATCCCGGATATTGGGCACATTGCTTTCTGTTGTAATGACAATGAAATTATCACCACCGGCATGGCCAATGAAATCTTCATCCGAGCCGTGTTCATCAACTATTTCAGTGAGCAACATTGCGGCAAACCGTAGAACATCATCGGCTGCAACAAAACCATATTCCTCCTTGAAAGGCTGGAAATAATTAACGCGGATGTCCATCAAGGCCCAATCTTCACTGCGAATGATGCGACGAAGATGATCCTCAATCAGGCGACCAGAAGGCAAGCCAGAACGAGGATCAGTGAGGCTTTCGCGCTCAGCACGGGCAATGGCGTTTTGCACTCTGAGCTTTAATTCCTCGATATCAAAGGGCTTGGTAATATAATCATCAGCGCCCAATTCCAATCCCTGCAAGCGATCACTACGCTCATCCTTTTGCGTTAGGAAAATTATAGGGATATGACTGGTGCGCGTATTGGTCCGCAACTGCCGGCAAACTTCATAGCCATCAATATCTGGAAGCATAATATCCAGAACGATAAGATGGGGTAAATTCTGCCGAGTTTTTTCTAGCGCGACCGATCCACGAGGTGCAATATCTACATCGTAATCCTGGCCTGCAAAATAGATGCGGAGCATATTAGAGATGTCGAAATCATCCTCGACGATCAATAGGCGATGTTTGCTCATACGATCCTCCCGTTACTTAGGGGAAAAAGTGTAGATCCCATAATGACGAATTTACTTCCAGATAAATTATCAAGCTTGATTTGAATATCTACGTACTTCATTAATTTGTGCCTTAGTGACTGGTTTTTCAAAAGAACGAAAACCACTCAATTTGAACCCATGTTTCGAGGCTATCTGTGATATTTCGACAACTCGTTGATGGGAAATCTCCTTACCAACTGTATAATCTTCAAAACGGCCTTCTAATGCAAGTGCCATTGTTTCTGCCATACAAGCATATGCTTTGCCAGGCGGAAAACCAAAATCAAAATTAAACGCTACATCGCCAGGAACATCCACAACGCCGCCATCAATCACCAAGACATCTTTGCGGGTTTCAGCCACTTTTGCTGATAAATCCCTGGGACGTGCGACATCACAAATAACGCTGCCTGGGCGAAGGTGTTCAGGTTGAATAATTGTTTCGGCCGCGCTAGAAACTGTCACAACAAGTTGAGCCTTCTTCACATTCGCGATCTCAGTACTGACTACAAGTTCAACCGCTGACTGATTGGCAATTCGTTCCCGAAGTTGTTCTAGCTTTTCAGATGTTTTACCAATCAAGTGAAGCTCGGACACTTCAGCAGCTAGCAATTCCGAGCAAACCTGACCAATCGCGCCAGAAGCGCCAACTACAGCCGCTGTAGATCGCTCAACCTGAATGCCTAATAATTTGGCTGCATCCAACACAGCCTGTACTGCGACCGAGACAGTATATGCATCACCTGTCGTGACAGGCACATCCAAAGCTGAAGCAATACTGATTCCGCCATCACCCACAACGGAGGTAAACGCTCCCAAGCCTAAGATTTGCGCACCTAAACGCTCGGATAAACGACCTGTTTGGATGATCTTGTAATAGGCAATCTTTTCAGGTAATTCTAACATACGCGCAGCCGTCAAGGGACAAGCAATCAGCCAGCCTTTAATCTGTTTGCCAGTAGCTGCGGAAGTAATCCCCTGAATTTCTGATAAGTAAATTGGAGGGAAAAAAGTGCTCAGGAAGTTGATTTGCTTGGAGCTAAGGACTCTCCCCAAAAATGGAAATTTTCGACTGACATCACGTTTGGAGTCAATCGGGTGAATAATGAATGCGAAAGTATCCACAGGTTACCAGGTTTCATGTTCCTTTTCCCCTGGACGAGGATAAAGGCGTTTGTGTAAATCGGCGAAGCCAAAACGATGGTGGTCGCTATCTTCATAGCGCAAATCCTTAGAAATGATGCGACGGTCTGGTGAGGCAACCAACACAACGTCCGATTCGACTGTCCTGGCGGGGAAGAAGATCATCCCAGAACCGAGGCGGCAGTTATGGCCAACGCATCCTCCCAAAACTGGTCGATTGGCATCTAGCAAATTTCCATCGGAATCTACAGCTTTCAGAGGTGTGGGGATCAGGTTGAAATCCGTAAATGTAGAGCCAGCTCCAATGAATGTATTTCGCCCAATAACACACATCTGCAAACACGTGTTTTGAGCCACCATGCTATTGTCCATAAAGGTTGTCATAAACATCGAGGCCCGGAACGGCAAAAAAGCGCCATCCCCCACAACCGATAGCATAACTTGACACCCTTGCGAAACGTTGACGTTGTCCCCAATGATACAGTTTTCGATTACCGCGCCAGCGCCAATGGTCACATTATCACCAATAGTTGTAGGTCCATGAATGATGGCTGTGGGATCGATGACACAATTGCGCCCAATTTTGACCACTGACGACGATTCGAGAACTTGTTTCCCTTCATACATTGCGTTTGCGAGGATCTTCAATTTGAAGAACGGATTACGATCCAGGCGGTCTTCGAAACGCGCTCCACGCGAGAACAGGCCAAAAACAACATCGGCGATGAAAATATGCGTCCAGGTATCAATTGCTAGGACACTGCGTAGAGGCACCTGAAAAGTCAGGTCACCCGACTCACTTGCCATGTATGTTGGCACATGGTAATAGCCAACCTCCCTTGGCAGCATATCAATAACTAATGGCTGAACATCTTCCGAATATCCATGAGGGTAATACCACAAATCTACCATGTAATGGTCTTCGTATTTCTTATACGAATGAGATAGAGGCAATGCGTGCTCACGAAAGGCTAAGTCATTTTCAGAAAGCGCCGCTCTTGAAGGTCGCTCCCGTTTTTGAGCTTCGCCCAAGAACGCTTCGATAAACGCGGCGTCGAAATACAAATTTTCGCGATAAACAATGGCCGGTTCCTTGAAATCGGGCAGTGGTTCTCCAGGGAGAAGTTCTCGTTCTCGTTTAGCATAGGGCGCAAGAACATCGCGATGAATTAACCACAAGGGCTTATTCTGAATGCGCAAGTCTCGAGCAGGCTCGTTGAAGGGGTGGATATTCTTAGGGGCAGGAAGAATAATTTTCTGCATGATACATCAACTCAGAGGTTGTTTATTAATCTCTATTGTACAGGATGAATCCCCCATTGCAATACAATCCGTTTCCTCAACCAAAAAATTCTTTCCGCCACTAACCCAATAGAGCGCCTCTTGCAAGATACCTACCGCAAGGTGACAAGTTGGCTGATCGCTTTTTCGCTGCCAACAAATTGGACAACGGTCAATATGCCAGTAAATATGTTCATCATCTTCTTCGACGCGCACTTCTTGATCGGTAAATTGGTTAAACATCTCAGCAAATAAAGTAGCCCCTTTCGTCAACTTCGTTGATAGCGGCAGCAGCCTGAAGGCCATATTACTAACCCCGATCTTCGAGCCAAATTCGCGCAATCCATATTTAAAACACGCCTGACCAGATCGTAATGCAAGTCCTCTTCCAGCTCTTTTGCCAAATGTACTCTCAACACAAGACATCATCTGGCTCAGATAGTCAAAGTTAAACTGACGATCGAAGTTGGTTGGCGGCATGCAATCGAGAATGTTTGATAGATCAGTACGGCTCAATAGCACGTTCATGGAACTCCGTCCAATGACATCTTCCAACGCCAAAAGAATGATCCTTCCCATATTGTTGGGATAATAGTATTGTTTCGTCATCAATGTCACGATTCGTCATCCAAGAAGTTTCGCAGTGTTCCCAAGAATCTTTCAGGTTCATCCAACATAATAAAATGGCCGGCATTCTTGAAGCGTTCAATTCGTATGGATTGCATTCCTGCCTGCATGAGCTGCCATTGTTTAGGATCAACGATGACATCTTTATCACCATACATTCCCATAGCAGGAACATTTATCTGGCTTAAAAATGGCCTCAAGTCTGTTCGACGCAAGGATGCAATACTTAGCAAAAAAGACTCTAATGTTGTTCTCGATAAATCCCGGGTGATCATCTCATAAAAATTCCGATCACTCGAGATAATTGGCGCGCTAACTTTCAGGCCAAATCGCAAAGCCCACATGGCATTAAAAACCATTTTCGCAGTCCAACGATAGCCAGCCAGTTTTAACAATAAGGCTAACGAAGAACCGACAATGGGAGAACCAATTACAGTTACTTTGCTTACTCGATCTGGATGGTTAATCGCTGTTGCTAAACTAACCGTCCCCCCCATGCTATGACCAACTAACGGTGCTTTTTCTATCCCTAAGCGGTCCATAAATTGGTCGACCATACTTACAAAATCTTGAACTGCGAATGTAGGAATTTTCTTTCCTGATTCTCCAAACCCCCAAAAATCAAGCGCATACGTGCGATAGTACTGACCCAAATATTTCATGGTTTGCTGCCATAACCCCCAAGAGCCGAGCCAACCATGCAACAGTAATACAGGTCGACCACGCCCGTAAACTTCGTAGTGCAGGATACCTTGATCGGTCGTTATAGATGACACGAATGCCTAATAAAAGATCTAATTAAAATTTGCCAGCTTCCATCTCAGCAAGAATACTGTAGAGTAATTCTAACAATACACCTTTTACAGATTCTTTGTCTAGAGCCACACATGGAAGGAATTTGATTTTTGGGTCGAGGCGCAACGCAATTCGCATGTCATCCACAGACCATGCTTCTTCGATATCTTGTTTATTTGCGGCAACTACATAAGGAGTCGGTGCGTAGGCGCGGAAGGTTTCAAGAATGCTGCGAGCTTCGCGGAATGTTTCGGGGCGCGTACTATCAACCATTACAATGAACCCAAGCATTCCCTCCGACAATATCTCCCACATGAAATCGAAGCGCTTCTGACCTGGTGTACCAAACAGATATAAAACCAGGTTGTCATCCACAGTGATACGGCCGAAATCCATGGCAACCGTGGTAGTTTCTTTAATTCTTTCGGCCTCGGAAGAAATTTTTCTTTCAGTAGCAACGACATCTATCTCGCTGACCGTCTGGATAAACTCAGTTTTTCCAGAACTAAAGGGGCCTGTGACTACCATTTTTACTGTTTGCATAATAGCTTGCCTCAAAAATTAATGATGATATGTAATAACCTTTGCTCCTGTCGGAACAATTATAGCGATCGAATCCTTGTGATTAGCTTATTGACCAATGATTTCTGTTCCTCTGCATCTGCCACGGGGAAGGAAGGTTTCTTGCGTTCTAAGACAACACCTTCGGGCCGGATAAGCTCAACCAGACCAGCTTGCAATAAACCATATACAATGCGCCGAATTTCGAGATCATTCATCTTTGTAGTAGCTGCAACTTGCTTGATTGTATTCTTGGGGTCAATATAGGACACAACTCGCCATTCTTCGACACTCAAGTTTACTTTTCGGATATCGGCGCCGGGTCGATCGGTAAAACGCAAGGCAATATCTAGGCTGGGAAGCTCATCTTGAAGCTGTTCCCATTCCCGGAGACGCCGCGAGCCCTCAATAATAATATTCTCCAAGCCAATTTGCAGCGTAATCTTACCCTCCGGTGGCATTAATCCATCTTCAAAGCGGAATAAGCCTTCAACCCAGGTGAAGATACGGTGAAGTACACCCACAAATTCGGTACGCAAACTGGCCAGGATATCTTCTTGAGTAAGGTAATTCGCATTTATAAGCAATAAGCCTAATTCTTTGTCGCTCATATTTGCAGCACGTGACTGGATTGTTTTGTAATGAGAGCGGGACAATTTCTTCGATCGATGAAGGATCGCTGCTAAGTTATCCTGATCAGAATCCATTCTTGAATATGCTAATTTCCCCTCACGGAAAGACACCCAGGCAGAATCGCCTGGGCCTTCAACAACCAGGGTGCCTGTTTTTTTTGCCAGGTTGATCAAATTTAACAACTGGTTGATCGAGAAATCACGAAGGTTGCCTTTTAAGGCCATGAATAGTGTCCGCTACTTTGAATCGTCGATTTTTGGTACGAGAACAAAGCGATTATACTGTCTCGCTAAAAATGCGTCAAATCGCACTCAATATATAGAAGCGCTGTGTGTTTCTTCCTTTTGACGAACAACGGGCTGCAAATCCTGATACGCGTTCCGCATTTGCCAAACCCGATAAGCTGCCTCGATTTGAATCTTGAGGGACATTTTGGAATCCCCCGAATCTCGCTCTGCAAAATAAATTGGCACTTCTTTAATCTGGTAGCCTAAGCGGTGTGCGATATAGAGTGTTTCAATTTGAAAAGCATAGCCATTCGAGCGCACACGATCTAAAGGCAAAGCAAGCAATGAATCTCGTTTCCAAAAACGAAAACCACCTGTAACATCAAGAACAGAAGCATTCAGAATAAGGCGTGCGTAATAATTCCCGAACCACGATAAAGCTTTTCGCCAAAACGGCCAATGTTCATCTAGCTCACCGCCGCGTACATAACGCGATCCTATCACTACATCATATTGATCGATCACATCAGCAAACTCGACAATCTTCTCAGGGGCGTGTGAAAAATCCGCATCCATTTGGACGATATACTCTGCCCCATCCGCTATGGCTTTCTCAAACCCTTGAATATACGCGGTACCTAAACCAAGTTTTCCCTTCCTATGTAAAACAGATATGCGTGATGGATATTGTTCAACTAATTCATCGGCCAGTTTACCTGTACCATCTGGGCTATCGTCGTCTACAACCAATATTTTCAGATCTGGTAAGGGCAATTCAAGAAGGGCCGAAATAATTAGGGGCAGATTTTCAATCTCATTATATGTAGGTATTACAACTGTAATTTTCATAGATTTTTAACCGCTTTGGGATGGCAAGTTTTTGCCATCCCAATGATATCATCGTAAATATTGTTTTCACTGTAGCTCAAGGAGCTTTGATTTTATTCCTTCTAAATTTTCAAATGGACCGTGTTTAGGCAATACTCCCCCCATTTTTAAAGCTAGCCTGTTGCTGAGCGTCTCAGTTTTATCACGGTCCTTGAGTGGATAGAAATAGTCTAATGATTGTTCAATCCGAGATCGAATTCGCTCGCCCAAATCGATGACCACATTAGAATTTGTCACTACAACCATTTGTGTAGACGTAACATGTCCAACGAAATCCAATGTAGAACCAAGATTACGAATAGCATTATGAACCATCAAACTCACCGCACGTAATACATCATCAGAAGCAACAAATCCATAATCATTTCGAAAAGAATCCAGGTTCACCAACGAAATAGACAAAAGCGCCCATTCATCACTAGTGAGACATTCCGTCAATCGTTCGTCAACTAGAACACCTTCTGGAAAGCCAGTGACTGGGTTATTGATTGCATCTTGCGAAATCCTTTGAAGGGAGTTTCGTACGCGCAGGCGCAACTCTTGGATATCAAATGGTTTTGTAATATAGTCGTCGGCACCTAACTCGAGCCCCTGAAGTCGGTCGGAGCGAGAGCGTTTTTCGGTAAGGAAAATGATAGGAATATTCTCTGTACGACGAATTTTCCTCATGCGCCGAGCTACTTCATATCCATCGATATCTGGCAAACGAATATCCAGGATAACCAAATCGGGAGTATCACTTTGGGAAATCTCAACAGCATCTTCTCCCCAATTTGCCGTCTTTACCGTGTATCCCTGGACTTGGAAATAAGCCTCCAGCATTTCGGCCACATCCAAATCATCTTCAACTATCAGGATTTTAGATTTTTCATCCACTAGGTTTTGCCGTCCAATCAATCTATAGGCTGCTTTTGGATAACAAATTCACAAACTTCATCACCGTTGGAATGACACTTCGATTCATTGACTCGAAATTCTTTCCCACCGGAAACCCACTTCAAACAGGCCTGCAGAAGTCCCGTAGCCACGAAGCAAACCGGTTTGTCTTCTCCACTGCGGCCCCAGCAAACTGGACATTTGTGGATCGTATAAATGAATTCGTGATCCCTTTCTTCGGATGTTGAGTGTTGATCACTCATCTGACTGAAGATTTTCGCTACTGCAGGGACTCCAATTCGAAGTTTATTTTCTAAGGGCAATACCTTGAAAGCCAGGTCTCCTACGCCAGCCAGGGCTCCAAAATCTTTCAGCGCGTCATCAAAAGTAGCTCTACCCGCACGCAGTGCCAAACCTCGCCCCCCCCGAGGGCCATACATCTCTTCAAGAGCCAGGTTGATTGCTGAAAAATCTGAGAAATCAAATTCTTTGTTAAGGTTATCAGCAGGGTAGCGATCAATCAAATCGCCCAAATTCGCCAAATTCAATATCGCGTTGAGACCATTTTTCCCCATCACATCTTCAAGCGCTTTGATAGTGATCAGAGCAAATTTGTTGGGGTAATATAAACCGCTTTTAGGGATAGATTCCATAATATAGCTCGGATCAGATCAATTTCGTGAGATCGTCAGCTGCACGCCGCATATCCAGGAAAATCAGCCCCAACTTTGCATCTTCACGCGCAAGGGCAGTGAGCACGGCATCTTCGCCAATCGACATAAGGATCACAAATCCTTCTTCCCCTTTAATATAAACCTGGTCAAGCGAACCACGGCCTAATTCTGAAGCAATACGCTCACCCAAGGACAGCATTGCAGCAGACATCGCAGAAACTCGATCCTCCTCTACCCCCTGGGGTAGAGCTGATGCAATTGTCAAACCATCAACACTAACAACGGCGGAGGCCTCAATATCAGGAGAGGAGGCTTGCAGGTCACGTAAGCGATCTACCATGAGTTGTGAACGTGATTTTGTCAATGTAATTCTCCTCGAAATAAAAATCAGCTTACTCTAGCATAGAGCAAATTAGGTGTCAAGAAATAGCAAATTTATCCAATCTTACCATAAAGTACTGGCTATGATTCCGAAGGAAAATAACAGCGCGTAAACCAATCCCAAACGCCCTGTTCCAGCTAAAACTTTATTCAGCGCGCTTCCCATTTCGATATGGATAACCCTTATACATCGCCATGCCATTGGCGCAGATAAAAATACCAACAGCCCCCAAACGGATGTCAGGCCCAATACCCATGTCACCACAGGGATGACATAGGCGCCAAGGATACACAACACATACTCCAGTCGGGCTCCCTTTTCTCCCAAGCGAACCGCCAGCGTTCGTTTGCTTGCAGCACGATCATTTTCGATGTCACGTAAATTGTTGACTACCAAGATGGCAACGATCAATAACCCCAAAGAACAGGCCATCCACCAGGATGCAGGACTCACGGAACCGGCTTGCACAAAATAAGTACCCACAGTCGCTGCCAGGCCGAAGAACAAGAAGACAAATAAATCTCCTAATCCATGATACGCCAAGGGAAATGGCCCTCCGGTGTAGGCAACCGCTGAGAGTATGGCAACCACCCCTAATACCAGGATCGGCCAACCGGCATGAAAGACCAAGTAAATGCCAATTAGTACGGTAAATCCGATAAGAACTAATAAGCCTCGTTGAACTTGATCCGGAGTCAACAGCCCAGCCTGTGTGACGCGCGTTGGCCCCAACCGCTCGCCTGCATCAGCACCGCGCTTGAAATCATACAGATCATTGGCCACGTTGGAAATAATCTGCAGCAAGAGTGATCCCAACATCGCCGCTAGTGCGGGCCAAAAATCAAACCGGCCATCCACAAAAGCCAATGCCGATCCCACAATCACAGGCGAAGCCGCCGCGGGCAGAGTCTTCGGGCGAATGGCTAAAATCCAGGCGTCAAATTGTGACAATTCATTCGGTTGTTCAGCAGGCATGCGATCTCCATGATATAAATATACTGATCAAATCGTGCGAATTATATCTGATCAGCAAGGAACTAGGAGGAACACTGTGAAGGAAATGGAAGATGCCCACGGGCAAGAGTTATTCGATTACTTCATCAACAATGATGGGCTGGAAATCATCGAAAGAGCGGATGGCTTTATGTCAGCATCTACAACTGTGCGTGATTACTTTGCTTCCTACGACCAATGGCCCGATCATCAAAAGGAAGCCATGAAATTCGTGCACGGCCGGGTACTGGATATCGGTGCCGGCGCAGGTCGCCATTCGCTCTACTTGCAGGATCAAGGTTTGGAAGTTACAGCAGTCGATAACTCTCCCAAGGCAATTGAAGTCTGTCGTTTGCGAGGTGTCAATGACGCACGCATTCTCCCCATCACCAAGATCAGCCGCCATATCGAACCCTTCGATACGATCATCATGCTGGGCAACAATTTTGGTCTGTTTGCTAATCCCCAGCGCGCTAAACGTTTGCTGCTCCGCTTTCACAAGCTGACTTTCCCTGGCGGCACACTCATCGCTGAGACAAATGATCCCTACCAAACCGAAAACCCTGATCACCTGGAATACCACGAATTCAACCGTCAGCGCGGACGTATGCCCGGTCAAATTCGCCTGCGTGTGCGACACCGCAAATACAAGGGGCCATGGATGGATTACCTAATGGTTTCCAAAAACGAGATGAAAGAAATCGTAGCCGATACCGGCTGGTACATCGACCGCTTCATCGATTCGGAATCTTCCATATATATTGTCATACTAGAAAAGGATTCCAAGTAGATCGTGTTCGCAGAAATCCTGGCTTCAATGCCATCACCATCGGACAAACGCATCGCTCTGCATGTTACTCCCTCGGCCGAACGCAGCATCCGCAGGGGACACCCCTGGTTATTCAATGAAGCTATCCGCCGTCAAAGCCATGATGGAAAACCTGGCGACCTGGCGGTAGTATTTGATCAGAAGAGACGTTTTCTGGCAGTTGGTCTGTACGATCCGGATTCCCCCATCCGAGTACGGATTTTGCAGCATAAAGAACCTACACCCATCACCCAGGATTGGTTTTCTAGAAAAATTGATCAAGCCTTTGCGATCAGATCCACACTTCCAGAGAACACAACTGGCTACCGCCTCATCCACGGGGAGAACGATGGATTACCGGGATTTGTGCTGGACAACTACGCCCAAACCTGGGTGCTGAAAATATACACGGCCGCCTGGATCCCTTTTTTTCCTGATCTGCTGCCCCTGTTGACTGATCTGTCCCCAAAGCGAATCATACTAAGACTCAGCCGTGAAGTCTCGCGCCACCCTGAGCGTCTCTATGGTTTAGAAGATGGCCTGATCCTTTGGGGACCGCCGCTCGATGGTTCGGTGGTTTTCAAAGAAAATGGCCTCGCCTTCGAAGCAGACCCAATACGTGGTCAAAAGACCGGCTTCTTCCTGGATCAGCGCGACAACCGGGCAAGGGTCGAAGCCCTAGCAGCCGGAAAAACCGTGCTCAACCTTTTCGCCTACACAGGCGGATTCTCGGTCTACGCTGCCCGCGGTGGAGCTAGTTCCGTCACTAGCGTGGATATCAGCCGACCTGCCCTAGAAGCAGCCAAACGCAATTTTGATCTCAACAAAGATTTCCCCGGCGTTGCCAACAGCGACCATAAAACCATCCTTGGGGATGCCTTCAAGATATTATCCCAACTGCACAAAAACGACCAAAGTTTCGACATGGTGATCATCGACCCGCCATCCTTCGCCAAAAACAAAACCGAGGTCAAGAAAGCACTCCATCAGTATCGGCGACTAACCCGCCTGGGTCTCAATATTCTCAACCCAGAAGGGATATTCGTTCAGGCATCCTGTTCCAGCCGTATAAGCCCAAAAGATTTCTTTTCAGCAATACACCAGGAAGCACAATCAATAAATTGCCCTATCAAAGAAATCGAGCGTACCGGTCATGCGCTAGACCACCCCATCGGTTTTCCAGAAGGGGAATACCTCAAGTGCTTATTCGCGACTTTGGCCCACGAAGGAGCTTAAGAATTCTCTACCTTTGGATGCAGGATATAATTTCAATATGACAAACTCAGAAATTGAAAACCCATCTGCTGACGTAATCGAAGCCGCCGGTGGCCTGCTCTGGCGTGAGACTCCCTCTGGACGAGAGATTGCCATCGTCCACCGAAAACGCTACGACGACTGGACTATACCTAAGGGCAAACGCGATCCAGGCGAACGTTGGCAGAAAACTGCCCTACGAGAAATTGAAGAGGAAACCGGGTGCAAGGCAGAATTATCCAGCTTTGCCGGTAGCACAGCCTACACAGTCAATGGCGTGGCAAAAATCGTGCTCTTCTGGAATATGCGGTTGATTGGTGAATGTACTTTTACCCCCAACGAAGAAGTCGATCAGATGCTTTGGCTCTTAAAGGGAGAGGCCATAAAAAAGCTAAGCTACGAAACTGAAAAATTGGTGCTAGAAATTCAAGTCTACCCTTAGTAGATTTCGGAATTCAAGAATTAAATCCAAAAAATCCGCGTCCAACAAAAAAGACCCCGCCAAAAGACGGGGTCTCGTTTTGAAAAGGTCAATTCCTACAGAGCTATAACTTCAGCAGCCTGAGGTCCTTTTGCGCCTTCTTCCACGACGAACTCGACTCGCTGACCCTCTTCAAGGTTGCGGAAGCCATCGCCCTGGATTGCAGAATAGTGGACAAAGACATCCTTGCCCTCTTCGCGCTCAATGAAGCCATAA
>CAZLNX010000009.1:22402-44600 GCA_964560795.1 uncultured Anaerolineales bacterium
CGGAGGGTCAAAAAAACAGCTCAAGGACCCTGCCTCGAGCTGTTGTCTTTCTTCCTTACTTCCAACGAAAACTTTCTGGCATCCTACAGGGGGAAATATAGCATTGAACGCCTGGCACGTCAAGAGAGCAAATCTACTAGAACAGGGCAATCGCATTTGTATTTTTTCTCAGAAAACAGTTCCACTGGGTGGGAAACCCAACCGCGTTGGGTGAATCTGGCAAGCAGAATTTGGCCTGATCAAACCGCCAACGCGGTTGGCTCGCTGCATAAACTTAGCTATCTCAAAGCCACGAATGATGTGCACTTTGCACCAAATTGTGCAGATAATGTTAATCTATGGTGTAAAATGAATACCAGAAAAATGTTTATCAATCCGGACGAAAACAAATTGCCGCTATCCGTGCGCTTGCTGATCGCCATTCCCCTGGCATTAGTTTTTATCGCGGGAGGGACGGTCTTATTCCTGGGCGGTCTGATCATCGCCACCTTCAGCACAGATGCCTGCCGCATCCTACCCGATTGGCCAACCTACTTCCTATTTGGGGTGTGGCCGCTGGTAATGCTGATCAGCGCCCTGGTGCCGCCTATCCTTATCTCAATAAGTGCACGCTGGTGGTGGGCCGCTGCCAGCGTACCCGCAGGATTATTCGCCAGTATCGCTACGTTTTTTCTCTGGTTCCCTATCATCATGAGAGTCTGCTAAAAAAATCCAATGATGCCTTCTTCCTTTTCTCTCACCCCTGAGCAAATCGGTTTGATCGAAGCTCCTCTCGATTCCAAGATCTTCATCGAAGGTCATGCTGGCACGGGCAAAACCAGGGTTGGCGTGGAGCGCGTCCTGCATATGCTTGAGGCGGGAGTACCAGGAAATGAGATCCTGCTGCTAGTGCCCCAGCGCACCCTGGCCACACCCTATTATGAAGCCTTGCGCAGCCCCGCGGCAACCGCAGGCGGAGCGGTGACTGTGGTAACTATCGGCGGTCTGGCCAAACGCATAGTGGAACTTTTCTGGCCGGTGGTCTCCGCGGAGGCCGATTTCGCCAACCCCAATCATCCACCCACGTTCCTCACGCTGGAAACCGCTCAATACTATATGGCGCATCTGGTGCGTCCGTTGCTAGATCAAGGTTTCTTTGAGTCCATCACCATCGAGCGCAACCGCCTTTACAGCCAGATCATCGACAATCTCAACAAAGCCGCTGTGGTGGGCTTCCCTCACACCGAGATCAATCAGAAGCTGAAAAACGCTTGGGCTGGGGAACCCGGCCAAGCACACGTCTACGAAGACGCCCAACACTGCGCCGACCTCTTCCGTGCATTTTGCCTGGAGCACAACCTGCTCGATTTCTCCTTGCAGCTGGAAATCTTCTTCAATCACCTCTGGCCGGCATCAATCTGCCATGATCATTTATTGAGAACTTATAAACATATGGTTGTTGATAATCTGGAGGAGGATGTCCCGGTCACGTTTGATCTGCTACGAGGGTGGTTACCCGAATTAGAATCAGGGCTGTTCATTTACGACCTCGAGGCTGGTTACCGCCGATTTATGGGTGCAGACCCCCAAACAAATTACGAACTAAAGGAACGCTGCGATCAGCAAGTCACATTATTTGAATCCTTCAGCACTTCCGCAGAGGTCCAAGATTTCGGCAACGCCATTGCCCAATCCCTACTCCCAGAAGAAGAACGTTCATTTGATCAATTCGCCAATTCATCCTTCCCAATTCACCATTCCCCATTAGACTCAACTCGCTACTACCCCCAAATGCTGGATTGGATTGTCGAAGAAATTGCCGCGCTAATCGATGACGGTGTTCCGCCTGGGGAGATCGTTGTGCTGTCATCCTATCTCAGTGATGCCCTACGTTTCTCGTTAACCGAACGTCTGGAGGAAATGGAGATTCCCGCCTACTCCCATCGACCTTCGCGTTCCCTGCGAGAGGAACCTGCTACTCAAGCTCTGCTAACACTGGCCGCGCTAGCCCATCCCCAATGGGGATTGATCCCCACCAAATTCGACCTGGCCTATGCCTTCATTCAGTCCATTGCCAACCTAGACCTGGTTCGCTCTCAACTACTCACTGACATAGTTTACAAAGAACGTGATGGTTCGCTTTCCTCTTTCGACCAGATCAATCCTGAAACTCAGGAACGCATCACGTATCGTCTCGGGAATCTCTACGAAAAACTGCATGCATGGCTGGATGCCTACACGCAAGAGTCACCCGATGAATTGGATCATTTCTTCAGCCGTCTCTTCGGTGAAGTTTTGTCTCAGCCGGGGTTCGGCTTCCATACTGACTATGATGCCGGAGAAGTCACCGCCAATCTGATTGAGTCCGTACGAAAATTTCGTTGGGCTGTAGGCGATAGTCTTGATGCCGAAGGCATCCCCCTGGGACAAGAGTATCTGCGCATGGTCGAGGATGGCGTCATCGCTGCGCAGTACATCTTCAGTTGGCAAACCCAGCCTGAGGACGCTGTTTTCCTGGCTCCAGCCTATACCTTCCTGATGCGCAACCGACCTGTCGAGCACCAGTTCTGGCTGGATATCGGTTCACGAGGCTGGTACGAGCGCATCCGCCAACCACTCACCCATCCCTATGTGCTCAGCCGCCACTGGGATCTGCACCGTCCCTGGACCGACTCCGATGAATATGACGCCAGCCGCGATTCTCTGTATCGCCTCGTGCTGGGATTGATCCGCCGCTGCCGAAGTGGTATATATCTTGGTCTCAGCGAGTTGGGAGAACAGGGGTACGAACACAAAGGACTCTTGTTGAAAGCTATTGACCGTGCATTAAGAGCGACCAGCGAATAGCCGTCAATATGTCATTATGAGTATCACTATTCGTCCTTACCAACAAGCTGATGAAGCAGCCGTTGAAAACATCACCTACCGCACCGGCTTCAAAGGAGAAGGATTGGAAGAGCGTGATTATTTCAACGATAAACGGCTGTTCTTTATGATCTTCATCGCCTATTATGCTCGATATGAGCCAGAACACTTTTTCGTCGCCGTGGACGACGTCAAACGAGAAGTTGTCGGCTACATCTGCGGGACGACGAACACCATTCGGCAAGAGAAACGCTTTGCACTTACCATGATCTGGCGGATTTTCTTGAGAGCAATCTTTGTCACAAGTTGGCAATCACCCAAAACGATAAAGACATTATTCGGCCTGGGACGTGTATTGCCAGAAATGCGCAAACAGCCTGAAAATCCTATCGACATCAATGGAGATTATCCGGCGCACCTGCATATCAATGTACTACCTGAATATCATCATACAGGCATCGGCTCGCAACTGATCCAGCATTTCGAAGACCATCTCCGCTGCCTGGGCATCAAAGGAATTCACCTGGAGACATCCAACAGAAACCATAAAGCTGTGCCCTTCTACCACAAACATGGCTACACCATCGTCAAGGAAGTACACATCAATTCGCATCCAGTATTCGATGAAATAAGTTTTTATACATTCGCGAAAAAACTTATCCATGCTAACAACTGATTACTGATAACTGTTTACTGCTTACTGCTTACTGAACACTAATGACTGACTTTATCCCCCGCCCCGCACAACAAACCGTCTTGGATTATCCCGGCGGCACCATGGGAATCTCCGCCGTGCCCGGCAGCGGCAAAACCTGGACTCTATCTGCCCTGGCAGCCCAGATCATCCTGGAAGGCTCGCTCACTGAACACCAGGAGATTCTTATCGTCACGCTGACTAACTCCGCGGTGGATCACTTTGCCACACGCATTGAGGGTTTCCTGCGCGACCAGGAGAGGCGTCCACTGCTGCCCTATTACCGCGTGCGTACGTTGCACGGTCTAGCCCACGATATTGTGCGCGAACGCCCTGAACTTGTGGGGTTGGACTCAAACTTCCAGATCATCGATGAGCGTGAGGCTAACGCCATCCGTGATGAAGTCGCCAACACCTGGCTGCGGGCTAATCCCAATGCACTGGATGAATATCTTAATCCTGAACTCGAAGAAGATCGTCGCGACTGGGTGCGTCGAGATCAACTGCCCAACTTGGTCAAAGGCATCGCTTTGAGCTTCATCCGCACGGCCAAGGATATGCAGCTCACCCCCGATGTCTTGCAGCGCCAACTCGAGGGATTACCCCTCCCGCTGCCCCTGGCCGAGATGGGTCTTTGGATGTACAAAGAATACCAGCGCTCCCTGGCTTATCGCGGCTCTGTAGATTTCGACGATCTGATCCGCTTGGCGCTGGGCGCACTCAACACCGATGATGAATTGTTGGCCCGTCTGCAAGAGCTATGGCCTTACATATTGGAAGATGAAGCGCAGGACAGCAGTCGTCTGCAGGAGGAGATCTTGCGCCTATTGGCAGGTCCGTCAGGCGACCCTTCGACAAGCTCAGGGCGGGGTTGGGTGCGCGTCGGCGATCCAAACCAGGCTATTTATGAATCCTTCACCACGGCTGACCCCAGATATCTGCGTGAGTTCATGGCCCAGGCAGATCACCCGCGCGAGCTGCCCAATTCAGGGCGCTCTACAGAAAGTGTCATCGAGTTAGCGAACTATTTGATCGACTGGACGCGAGGTGAACATCCCGTATTAGAGGTGCGCGATGCGTTGGATGTGCCCTATATCGAACCGACCCCCGAGGGTGATCCCCAGCCCAACCCGCAAGATGCTCCCGATGCAATCCACCTGGTTGAGAGCAAATTCTCCCCCGACGGCGAACTCCAGGCCGTAGCGGACTCGGTAGAACGTTGGTTGGAGGAACATCCCAACGAAACGGTGGCCGTGCTGGCTCCACGCAATACGCGCGGCTTTGCGCTCAATGATGAACTGCGCCAACGCAAGATCGAAACCGTCGATGGCCTGCTGCGCAGTTCGAGTTCGACACGATTTACTGCTGGGGCATTGGGCAATATTTTGCAGTATCTCGCTGACCCAGGATCCGCGCGTAAGCTGGCTACAGTCTATCAGGTATGGCGTCGGGATGACCGCGCTGACTCTACGCTTTGGGATCAAGTTAAAGCCACAGCCAAAATCTTGAAGGGTTGCCAATACGTCGAGGATTTCTTGCATCCAAGCCCGGAGCGTGATTGGTTGGATCAACTTCGGGAACAAGACATATCCCCCGAAGAGCTGGACCAACTCGAAGAATTTCGCTTCGTCCTGTCGCGTTGGTTGAAAACCATCGAGCTGCCCATCGATCAAATGATCCTGACCTTATCCCAAGAATTGTTTACCCGGCCCAATGATCTGGCCATCTCCCACAAATTGGCTGTGCTGCTGCGTCGCGTGCGTAATTTGCACCCCGAATGGCATCTACCCGAACTCACAGGCGAGTTGGCCGTGATCGCTAAGAATGAACGGCGCTTCCTGGGCTTCAGTGAAGATGACTCCGGTTTTGATCCTGACAAACACAAAGGCAAAGTGGTCATCGCCACTGTCCATAAGGCCAAGGGGTTGGAGTGGGATCGAGTGTATTTGATGTCGGTCAATAATTATGATTTCCCATCGGGCATGGAGTACGATAACTACATCTCCGAGAAGTGGTTTATCCGCGACAACCTGAACTTGGAGGCTGAAACTCTAGCTCAATTGGAGGCTGCATTTTCCAGCGATGCCTACGAATGGTACGCCGAAGGAAGGCCGACGTATGAGGCCCGCATGGAGTATGTGAGTGAGCGACTGCGGCTCCTATATGTAGGCATCACCCGCGCCAAGAAGGAATTAGTCATCACCTGGAATAGCGGACGCAAGGGAAACTTACAACCAGCAATCCCGTTAGTGGCACTGCAATCTTATTGGAACCAGGACAAGGGAGCCAGGAAGTAAGGGAGAAAAATGTCATTGTCAATTTCTGCTCTTCAATCATCATTCGTGTTCAGCCAAAGTTCTCTTCAGGATTATGTCGATTGTAAACGTCGCTTTCAGTTGCGGTATATTCAACAGCGCGCCTGGCCTGCGGTTGAGGCTGAGCCAGCCAAGGACAACGAACTGTATATGCAGCGCGGCTCTCAGTTCCACCATATGGCGCACCAATATTGGTTGGGTGTGGGGGCGGAGAAGATTGCTGGCCAAGTTGAGGAAGATGAGGTGCTCAGTCGATGGTGGGAGAATTTTTCAAACCTTGGCGGTTTTAAAAGCCTGCAAGGTTTAGGATTTCCTGAAATCAGTCTCTCAGCCCCCATTAGCGATTTCCGTATCATGGCTAAGTATGATTTACTAACCATTCAAACCCTTAGGGTCTCTAAAGAACGTGTGGAGAAAATTGAAGAAACAGAAGACCCTAAGGGTTTCACTGTAACAATTTACGACTGGAAAACTTCACTCAAACAGCCTAAGCGTGAATGGCTAACTCATCGTCTGCAAACTCGAGTTTATCCCTATATCATTGTCCGGGCTGGCGCGCAATTAAATGATGGAAAGCCTTTCAAGCCCGAACAGGTCGAGATGGTTTACTGGTACACCGATTTCCCTGACCAACCCGCGCGTTTCCCGTACAGTCCGAAACAATTCGATGAAGACGAAGCCTATCTGACAAGCTTGATCGCAGAGATCAACAGCATGGGCGAAGAAGATGCTCCCCTCACCGATGATGAACGTCGCTGTAAATTCTGTGTCTACCGATCATTGTGCAACCGCGGTGTCGAAGCGGGCCCGCTCAATGAGATTGACGATCTCAGCGAGGTGGAAGGTTTTGAATTAGAACTCGATTTTGATGATATTGCAGAGATCGAGTATTAACACTCAAGATCACCGCAGAGACGCAGAGGGCGCAGAGATTTTTTTATGTGGAGAGAGTTCGAAAATAATGAGGGTTTGGATTTATGGAAATAAATGAGATAACTGAGAAAATCATTGGGGCAGCTATCGAAGTACATCGCGCTCTTGGACCCGGTCTACTAGAATCTGCATATGAAGAATGTACTTGTTTTGAAATAGAGTCAAATGGCTTAGCTGTTACTCGGCAACACCCACTACCTATCACCTACAAAGGACATAAGCTCAATTGTGGCTATCGCATAGATTTGCTAGTTGCAGGCAAAGTCGTTGTCGAATTCAAGGCTGTAGAAAAAATACTACCGATCCACGAAGCACAATTATTGACCTATCTAAAGCTAGGTGGTTGGAAGGTCGGTCTCCTGCTAAACTTCAACGTACCAATTCTTAAACGAGGTATCAGACGTCTAGTATTGGATTTCGCAGAATAACTCTCCCGTATATGAACTCTCCGCGCACTCCGCGACTCCGCGGTGAAAAAAAGTGGCTTGACTCAAAACCAACATCAATTCTTGAAACATTTCAAGAATTAGTCGGCGGTAATCCCCTTGTCGCGCAGACTCTCGCCCAGCGCGGGATCAGTGACCCAGACGCGGTGCGCGCTTTCCTCGATCCCGATTTCTACACCCCAACCCCTTCCAGTGAACTCCCTGGCCTGATCGAGGCTGCCGATATCATTGAAAATGCCATCCACAAGGGCGAATCAATCTTGGTCTGGGGTGACTTCGATGTCGACGGCCAGACCGCTACAACCCTGCTCGTGGAAGCATTGCGTGAAGTAGGAGCAAACGTAACCTACTACATCCCCATCCGCGCCACTGAAGGTCACGGCATAAAAATCGAAAAACTTCAGGAGTTGCTAACCGCTAACCGGCTTCGCGAAGCATCCCTGAAGGGGGACAAGCTCCCGGCCCTTCTCCTCACCTGCGACACCGGTATCGCCGAACATGAAGCGGTCAAATTTGCCAAATCGCGCGGCCTGACTGTTGTAATCACCGACCACCACGATCTACCACCTACGCTTCCAGAGGCCGATGCCATCACCAACTCAAAGATGGCCCCCGAAGGGCATCCCCTTTCTACATTGCCTGGTGTTGGCGTGGCCTTTAAATTAGTCGAAGAACTGTACCAACGTTTCGGCTGCCTAGAAAAAGCTGATCAGCACCTCGACCTGGTCGCCCTGGGGGTCGTCGCCGATGTTGCCTTGCAGATCGGCGATGCGCGCTACTTGTTGCAGCGCGGCCTGGAGATTTTGCGCCGCACACAACGCCTGGGTTTGCAATCCCTGTTCAAAAGCGCCGAGTTAATCCCCGACCAGCTTACGGAAGAATCGATCGGTTTTTCCATCGGGCCGCGGCTCAACGCCCTGGGACGGCTCTCGGATGCTAACTCCATTGTCGAATTCTTCACCACCGATGACCCAGGCAAGGCGAACGTCATCGCTGCGCAGCTCGAAGGCCTGAACAATAAACGCCGCTTGCTTACTGATCAGATCTATCAAGCTGCGCTGAGTCAAATCGAGAAAGAGCCTGAACTGCTCAACTTCGCTGCTTTAGTGTTGGCCCACCCTCAATGGCCTGCTGGAGTAATCGGTATTGTCGCCAGTCGTCTGGTGGAGCGCTTCAACAAACCTACCATTCTGCTCTCTACCCCTGAAGGGGAACCCGCTCGCGGCTCAGCCCGTTCGGTGGAGGGCATACACATTACCGAAGCCATCGCTGCGCAGAGCGAAATGCTGCTGGGCTATGGCGGGCATCCTATGGCGGCAGGGCTATCCCTCCAACCTGAGCGCATCCCCGATTTTCGACAGGGTTTATCCCGTACTATCCGAGCGATGATCGCCGAAGCGGGTGTAGACACGCCCCTTGAACCAAATCTACCCATTGATGCTATCATTCCACTTTCAGACATTTCCTTGGATTTCGTGGAAGATCTGGAGCGACTGGCCCCCTTTGGCGCAGGCAACCCACCCTTGACCTTGGCCTGCCGCGATCTCAACCTGGTCAGTCACACTCCCATAGGGAAAACTCGTCAGCATTTGCGTTTGGTCGTCGAGGATCAGGAAGGGGTCAATCAGGAATTCTTATGGTGGTTCGGTGCAGGAGAAGATTTGCCGTCCACAGCCTTCGATGTGGCGTTCACCGTGCGTACGAACACCTTTCGGGGTGAACGTCGCGTTCAAGCCCAATGGCTAGATTTTCGTCAAAGTGAGGGCATCACCCCCGAGGTTGTCAGTGAGGCTCCCACTCTCAAAGTTGTGGATTACCGTGACGAGGCGCATCCCCTGGCCTTATTAGACGATCTCAAATCCCAGGGAAATTTCCTGCTCTACACAGAAGGAGAAGCCAAACGCCGTTTGCGTGGGCGCGACCGCATGGAGTTGTCACCTGCCGAAACGCTGATCCTGTGGAGTACACCGCCCAGCCCCAGGGAATTGCGGGCACTTATTGAAACCGTCTCTCCACATGCAATTTATCTCTTCGGTGTCGATCCTGGGTTAGATGAACCCGATGCATTTCTAGCGCGACTGGCCGGTCTAGTGAAACATACGCTTAAGAACAATAACGGAATCGCCTACCTACCCACACTGGCCGCCGCGATGGCCCACCGCGAGGTGACCGTGCGCCTGGGTTTGGCCTGGTTGGAAGAGAAGGGACACATTAGCGTGGAGCGAGAAATGGAGAGTGGGAAGACTCAATTGCGCGCAGGCAAGGAACCAGGATACGCGCTCAACGATGTTGCTATGACCCTAAAGTCGTTATTGGATGAGACGGCAGCATTCCGAGCTCACTTTAGAAATGCAAAGGCTGATACTTTATTTTCTACTGATACACCCAGATGAACTAAAATATATTCAGAATATCAGCGTTTATTTGCGTCCATCAGCGGTTTCTTTAGGAGGATCACATGCAAAAAGAACTCACCCAAGAGGGACCATTACTCACTGCCACCGGTGACCTGGCACAGATCGGCTGGGCACGCCAGCAACTCCTAGACTGCAATCTCGATTACGTTTCATTCTATCCAGGAATTTTCAAATTTTGGCAGTTCGCCCGTACAAAACGCTGGGATTATTACGCCGTCTTTACCCCCACGCGCTTCTTCTCAGCCACTATCGCTGACCTGGGCTATGCGGGCAATGTCTTCGTCTATACGCTTGACTTCGAGAGCGGTGGCCTGCACGAGGAAGGGCTGGTGATCCCCCTGGGCAAAGGCATCACGCTGCCGCGCAACTCCACTGAAGGTGACTGCCATTATGAGGGACAAGGTGCCAAATTGCATTTCAGCACTTCGCCAGAGGGACGTACCATCAGCGTGGATTGGCCTGCATTTCATGAAGGGCGCGGCATTTCCGCGGAAATTAGCATAGCATGTCCGCCTAAACACGAGTCCATGAACATCGTCATTCCCATCCTAAAGAAACGCTTCTACTACAACCGCAAGATCAACTGTATGCCCGCGACGGGTTGGGTCAAATATAGGGATGTCCACGAAGATATTCAACCCGACTCCTCGCTCGGTCAATTAGATTGGGGACGCGGCGTGTGGGAATACAGCAGCTTTTGGCTGTGGGCCAGCGCATCGGGATTCTTACCCGACGGCCGCAGAATCGGGCTAAACTTGGGCAGCGGCTTCGGTGATACATCCCAAGCTACCGAAAACGCATTGATCCTGGACGGTGTAATTCACAAGCTCGACCAGGTGACCTTCGACTACGACCCCAAAGATTTCATGAAACCCTGGAAGTTCAACGATAACGAAGGGCGACTGGATTTGGATTTCACGCCCTTCAAAGATCGTTACGCAGCAACCCATCTTCTCGTCATTGACAGCGAAGTCCACCAGATGTTCGGGCGCTATGTAGGTAAAGTTGTTACAGATGATGGAGAAGAGATCCAGATCGATGGATTGATCGGGTTTGCTGAGGAGCATTACGCCAGGTGGTAACTATTTTTCATGCTACAATAAAATACTAATTATGATTGGTTATTCCTAACTGCACGAACCATGAGAGTGAGAACCATGAATAGCGAGAAAACCTTCTCTTCTGCCCGAATGATGTTGAATATCGGGGGCATGATACTTACAATGATTTTGGGGGCTTGTTCAGGAGCCGACACACCGCCGCCAACCTATACCGCTCCGCCAATCACAGCTACAGAAACATCTCCACCGCCCCCCACTGATACACCCGTCCCATCCCCAGCCCCAAGTGAGCCGGGACTTCCAGATATTTTCGTCGATGATCATAGTATTCCCATGTCTCTGGTGCCAGCCGGTTCAATCGAAATGGGGAGCAACGAGGGCGCTGCCGACGAACAGCCGGTGCATACAGTCATCCTAGATGCGTTTTACATTGATCAGTTAGAGGTCACCAACGCTCAATATGATGAATGCCTGAAAGCCGGAGCCTGCGACCCCACAACGGATACCACTGCTTTCGACACTTCCTATTCTCGCCTGAGATATTATGGCAACCCAGAATATGCCAATTACCCGGTAATCTATGCCAACTGGTATGAAGCCCAGAAATACTGTGAGTGGCGTGGGGCGCGTCTGCCTACTGAAGCCGAGTGGGAGAAAGCCGCCCGCGGTGGCCTGGAGGGCAAAACCTACCCCTGGGGTAACGAAGCGCCTGTCTGTGAGGCTAACGCTGAGAACGGCGCCAAGTTCGACGATAACGATCTTTGCAACGACACGGATACTACGGCGGTTGGCAGTTATGCCCCAAATGGTTATGGGCTATATGATATGGCTGGAAATCTATGGGAGTGGGTCAGTGATTGGTACGACGAAACTTACTATGCCGATTCCCCGGAAAACAACCCCACCGGTCCAGAAGAGGGTGACTTCCCTGTTTTACGGGGTGGCTCATGGAGCAATTCCACAATCCGCCTGCGCGTGTCTGACCGCCGATTCAACGATCCCAAGAGCGGGGCACTTGACATAGGTTTTCGCTGCGCAAAGGATGTAACGCCTTAGAATTGCCAATTTTCAATAAGGTAAAATAGTAGATAAACGTTGCAACAATAAACGTTTGAATGTTGCAACGTTTTGCTTTACAAAATTGGAGGCACACTATGAATAAGATTCGCTGGGGATTACTCTCCACCGCCAACATCAACAAAGCACTGATTCCTGCAATTCGGGCTTCGCAGCGCGGGGAATTAGTCGCTGTGGCTAGCCGCAGCAAAGAGAAAGCTGAAGCCTATGCCCAAGAATGGGAAATCTCCCAAGCCTTTGGAAGCTACCAGGAAATGCTCGATTCCGGCGAGGTAGATGCCGTCTATATCGGGCTGCCCAACCATTTGCACGCCGAATGGAGCATCAAGTCTATGCAGACCGGTGTGCATGTGCTTTGCGAGAAACCTTTCGCCCCCACCCTGGAAGAGGTCGATGCCATGATCACAGCCAGGGATGAAACCGGCATGGTACTGGCCGAGGCTTTCATGTATCGCCATCACCCGCAGACCAAGATCGCTGGCGAGTGGGCACATTCAGGCAAACTGGGTGAGATCACCCTGGTACGCGGCGCCTTTGACTTCCTCCTATCTCCAGACCGTCGAAACCCTGATACCTTGGATGTACGACTGGTGCGCGAATACGGCGGTGGCTGTCTGTGGGATGTGGGAGTCTACCCCATGAGCTTCGCTCAATTCATCATGGGTGGTCCACCAGACTGGGTCTTCGGGAGTCAGTGGGTTGGAGAAACCGGCGTGGATGAAGTCTTTACTGGGCAAATGGGATATGGCACATCCCTCGCCCAAATCTCATCCTCATTCAAGACACCTTTCCACATATTCATCGAGATTGTTGGTACAGAAGGGCGCTTGTACCTAACCAAACCCTTCGTTGGTCTTCACGAAGGCCGATCAATGAACTTCTATCCCAAAGATGGCGCCCCTGAGGAAATCACTGTTCCCGAAAAAGAACTTTATCTGTGCGAGGTCGAAGATATGCACGCCGCCATCCTTGATGGTGAACCGAATTACCTGAGTTTGGAAGAGACTCGAAATCATGTTAAGACAGTGTTGGCCTTGCATGAGTCAGCTAAGACAAATAAAGTGATCAGTATACAGTGAACAATATACTGTTTACTGTATAGCATTTACTGTCCCCTTATGACCTCTATTTCTCCCGTCTCCCTTGTTCTTACTGAAATAGATATCGCCCATCAAGTATTCACGCACCAGCAGCCGCCACGTTCCTTAGAACAGGCTGCTGAAGAGCGCGGTCAGCGGCCAGAGCAGATTGTGCGCAGCATTCTCTTCCGATGTTCGCGCGGCGAATACGTTATGGTGTTGATGGCTGGGCCGCAACAGATCGATTGGAAAGCCCTGCGCCAATATGTCGGTCGATCGCGCATCACTATGGCCAGCAAAGAAGAAGTACTCTCAGTGACAGGATATGAGCTTGGGGCTGTGGCTCCCTTTGGGCTGCCCCACCCTCTGCGCGTGCTGGTTGATCAGTCTGTGTTGGGCGAAGAGGAAATATCGATGGGATCTGGAGTTCGCGGCGTGGCAGTGATGCTCAAATCGGCGGATTTGATGAAAGCATTAGGGGGTGTAGAGATTGTGAATTTCAGTAAATAGTATCCAGAGAGGGTATATGAGAACTTTTGAAATCATACTTGTCGTTCTGTTGGCTATACGTATTTTTTTCATTCTCTTTGAGTGGCGACGCTGGCATGAATATATCGTCTTCGTAGCGCCAATTGCCTGGGGTGCGCACATCGAGTTCGAGGGATATCGCTGGCAGATGATCCCCCTCTACTTGGTCACGTTGGGGATGCTGATCTACTCCTTTTGGCGGGACAGAACACAACCTGAGCCCGTACGTCCACGTTGGGGTATGGCGAAAACCATCGGGATGCTGCTGCTCTTAGGAATCGCCATTCTTCCCCCCATCCTGATGCCAATTCCCCGAACACCAGAGCCGACAGGACCTTACCCTGTAGGAACGTTTTCGCTGATGCTGGTAGATGAGTCACGCCCGGAGTTATATTCCAGCAATCCCGATGAGCCGCGTGCCATCATGGTTCAGGTCTGGTATCCGGCCGAGATGACAGACAAGGTTGAGATCGCACCCTGGATGGAAAAGGCAGAGATCATGGGGCCGGCGATCGCTGACTATTTGGATTTGCCGTTATTTTTCCTTGATCATCTCAAATACTCGCGAAGCAATGCCTATGAATTTGCGCCGCTGGCCGGTAGTCAAGATGTGTATACGCTGCTACTCTTCTCGCATGGTTGGAATGGCTTTCGGGCGCAGAACACCTATCAGATGGAAGAGCTAGCCAGTCACGGGTACGTTGTTGTCGCACCCGACCACACGTACGGTTCGGTGACCACGGTCTTCCCCGACGATCGCGTGGCGGGCAATAACCCCGATGCGCTGCCCTTTGATGCTGGGTTGCCGCTAGATGAATTCAAGCCGATTGCAAATCAGCTTGCTGAGCAATGGGCTGGCGATTTGAGTTTCATTTTAGATAGGCTTTCGCAAGATTATTCTGGCATCCTGTTAGGCATGCTTTCTGGACGCTTGGATCTCGAACATGTTGGTGTGCTTGGTCACTCAACAGGGGGTGGTGCAGGAATTGAATTCTGCGCCAGAGATTCGCGCTGCGCGGTCGTCTTCGGAATGGACCCCTATATGACTCCAGTCTTCGAAAATGTACTAGTGGAGGGGATCACTCAACCCTTGTTGGCGATGTTCAGCCAATCTTGGGCAGATAACTGGGAGACCAAAGAGCGCGGCTTCGATCAGTTTTACAACAATATGTCCGTAGAGAAAAATCATCTGGTTATCCAGGGAACAGCCCATTATGACTTCAGCGATTTGCCCGCTTTCAGTCCGCTAGCCCATGCCATCGGGCTCAAAGGCCCCTTGAATGGCCAACGGGTATTGAAAATCGTCAACGATTACACGCTGGCGTTTTTCAACAAACATCTGCGAGGCGAACCATCAAATTTATTGGATGGTCCATCCTCCGATTATCCTGAGGTAGAATTTATTTCGAAATAATTATCAACCGCCGATAAACGCCGATGGACGCTGATCAAATTATTTATTATCAGCGTAAATCTGTGTTCATCTGCGGTTGCAAATTGGAGATACTTTTTAATGAGCTTCGACTTTGACTCCCTCCCTGATCGACGAAGTACCGAAAGCGCCAAGTGGCGCGTCTATGATGAAGATGTGCTGCCCATGTGGGTAGCCGATATGGATTTCAAAACTCCAGAGCCAGTGATACAGGCTTTGCAGGAGCGCGTGGCACACGGTGTGTTTGGCTATCCCATGCCCCAAGATGAACTCAAAGGATCTGTGGTGGCCTGGCTGAAACGACGCCATGGTTGGTCCGTGGACCCCGAGCATTTGATCTTCGTCCCCGGCGTGGTAACAGGTTTCAACCTCGCATCCCATGCTGTAGCCAAACCCGGAGATGGCGTTCTAGTGCAGACTCCCACGTACGGACCTTTCCTCAAGGTTGCCGAGAATGTAAAGTTGATTCAGCAAGAGAATGAGTTGATCCGCGGTGAAGACGGCCAGTACACCATCGACTTAGATGCCTTCGAAGCCGCCATCGATGAGAAAACGCGCATCTTCATGCTTTGCAATCCTCAGAACCCCACCGGGCGCGTCTTCCGAAAAGACGAACTCGAGGCCATGGCTGAGATTTGCCTGCGTCACAAGGTGATCATCTGCTCCGATGAAATTCACCATGACCTGGTTTACTCTGAGAATCGACATATCCCCACTGCCTCACTAGATCCCGAGATCGCCGCAAACACCATTACACTGCTGGCCCCTAGTAAAACGTTCAACATCGCCGGATTGAAAGCATCGGTGGCAGTCATCGAAAATGATGAGCTCAGAGAGCAGTTCGAAGCCGCTAAACAGGGGTTGGTAGGTTGGGTCAACCTACTAGGTCAAATTGCTATGCAAGCGGCATACGCCGAAGGTGAAGCCTGGTTGGATGCCATGCTGGTGTACCTCCAAAACAACCGAGACTATGTGTATGAGTTCGTCAATGAACAACTCCCAGGAGTCTCTATGACCAAGCCTGAAGGCACGTATCTGGCATGGTTGGATTGTCGAGGGATGAAGCTTGAGGGCAAGCCTAGCGACTTTTTCCTGGAGAATGCTCGCGTCGCCATGAATGATGGCAATTGGTTCGGCGCAGGCGGTGATGGACATGTGCGTTTCAACTTCGGTGCTCCAAGACATCTGGTTGAAGATACGTTAACCAGAATGAAATCCGCAATAAAGGAACTTTAGAACCAACAACAAACATAAACCACAGATTTTGTGGTTTATTTCTGCCAAACCTGATTTGAAATTCCTGAGAAGAAAATGATCTCATTTTTCGGCACCCAGACACCCATAGGGCCATTCACACTTTTCGGTCCAGCTCATTTGTTGATGTTGGGAATATTGTTGGGAATCAATCTCGCGCTGATTATTTTTAGAAGCAAAACTAACCAGGTTCAACGCAGAAAGTTACGCCTTGTCCTGGCAGGGATACTTGCAATCAACGAGATCGTCTACCAGATTTGGCTCGTTCTGACTGATCAGTGGGATTATCGATGGAATCTACCGCTGCATTTGTGCACAATTTTTGTGTGGTTGAGCGTCTGGATGTTGGTTACAAAAAGCTACTTCATTTTCGAAATGACCTACTTCCTGGGAATTGGTGCCGCCATCCAACCTTTGTTGACATCAGAGGTGGGTGCGTATGGATTCCCACATTTTTACGCTTTCCAGATCTTCATCTCTCATGGTGGCATTATCACCGCAGCAATCTTTATGGCAACAATGGAAGGATTCCGTCCCACCTGGTCATCGATAAAAAGAGTTGCTATCTGGGGAAATATATATTTGTTACTAGCAACAATAGTCAATGTTGCCATTGGCAGCAACTACCTCTATACCCTGCATAAACCCCATATCCCCACAATACTAGATCACCTTGGCCCCTGGCCGTGGTACATCTTGGCAATGGAAGCCATCGCAGTTTTGATGTGCCTGATCCTCTACTCACCATACATGATCCTAGATCGTAAAGCAGCACAGCGTTCATAATCTACAATCCATTGGATTATCAAAGGATCGACAATTTAAATCACGAATAGCAAGAATTTATCTGAGAATTCTTGCTATTCGTATCATTCGATTCATTCGTTCAAATTCATGTTAATCATTCGAGGCAATTCGTAAATGAAGAACAACCCCTTCGCCATAGGCCGTCATCGGCCCGTCTATCTTTGGGCTGGGCATGGCACAGTGCGCATGAACCAGCTCAAATTCATGGACGCCCCTGTTGATGTCTTTGTCCATGAGGAGGCACACACTCAGGTTGGCGCCAAACGCATAGCCGAGGAGGCCGGCTTCACCTGGGCTTACTTGATGTACAACTGGGGCTTTCCTCCTGAAGTGGAGTCCGAGGATTGGGAAGACTTCCGCAAAGCGGTGAAAATCTACCACGCCGAGGGGATCAAAGTCTTTGGTTATGTTCAGACTTCTAACTGCGCCTTCCAGGGAAGCTTCACGGAAAAGGATTGGTACGCCCAAGACCCCAAAGGTCAGCCGATCTATTACTATACCGGCCGCTATATGACCTGCTGGCTGCACTCCGAATGGCTCGATTATCTGCGTCAAATGAGCAAGGGTGTGGTCGAGTCGGATGCCGATGGGGTTTTCTACGATAACCCCTGGTTTGGTGCCGTACCGCTGCATTTCGAGGGTGCCTGGAGTGAACCAGGTGGATGCTACTGTCCACGCTGCCGAGAGGCTTTCCGCACAGAGTCCAGACTGGAGATTCCTAAACATATTGCCCCTCTCTACGACCAGGCTAGCCGCTGCTACCTGGACTGGCGGGCAAATGTTGTCACAAGCACATTGCAAACCCTGGCCGATTATTCTCGCTCGATCAACCCCAATGTTTTCGTTAGTGCCAACGATTACGATGCCGTCATGCAGCCCGCATATATCGCTCATGGCATAGATCTGCGCGGCCTGGCTAAAACGCAGGATGTCGTCATGATCGAGGATTTCACCCTGCCCCGCTGGGAGCCAGGCGATTCCCAGAATCGGCCCGAACTTGTCAACAACGCCATCACCCTGCGCACGGCTTTAGCGCTGGTCGGTGACACCCCCCTAAGCACCGACCCCTACGATAAAGGCATCGGCTTCGATGATGTATACCCGGCACGTCGTTTGCAGCAGGGCATTGTCGAGGCGGCGGTCTGTGGGGCGACGATGGTGGTCAAGGGCACCGAATATGTCGACGGCGATGGTATTTTCACACTTTTAACGGCTGAGAAGTACGCCCTGGAGAGGGCAGCTGTCAATGAGATACACCAATGGTTGAGCGATCACGCCGACCTGTACACGGAGCGCCGCAACGCGGCCCGGGTGGGTCTGTTGTATCCCGAGGAGGGGATTCGCTTCCAATGGGATCAACTGGCACCACGCTACTTTGGGGTTTGCCAAACCTTGACCAATGCCGGCATCCCTTGGAGGGTAGTTACCGCTGGGGATGATTGGGAAGGCTTGGAGACAGTACTCACCTTCGAAAAAGCCGACCACCCCAAATCAAGTCCGCGCATCATCCATATTCCCTATCTGCCGGGCTGGTCGTTGCCAGAGCCATCTTTCTTTGCCCGTCATCGTGGTCTGCTGGAATTCATTTCAGGCTTCTTATATTGGTACTATCGAGCCTATTTCCGCTATCGCTGGACGCGTTGGATCACCGATAAGCTGGGCATCACCCAATGGTTCTTGCAATCGCCCCATTTCAAAATGCCCCCCAAGGATATTCAGCAGACTTTGATGGATTTTTTGGGCGAGATTCCTACCCCGCGCGTAGTATCGACAGAGGCACCGGTTTTGATCGAAGAGTGGCAACGCGGCGAGGAGCGCCAAATCCATCTGGTCAACTATGGCCCCAAACCACAGACTGTCAAACTATTCTTAGGGCAACTTGCTAAGGGGCAGATCATATCCCCAGACAGCAAAGTAGTTAAGTTCGAAGGCCAAGAGATAGAACTGAAATTGGATCTTTATTCTGTTCTTTGTATCTAAACGATTGACGTTGATTTGAGCCTGACGTATAATTCCGCTTGCCGGGGAAGTGCTGGAATTGGCAGACTTAGGATCACGTGCCCTCTGGGCGTGTGGGTTCGACCCCCACCTTCCCCACTAAAGACCCAATTTTATGAAAAGGGCGTCGATTTTGACGCCCTTCATTCATGTTTGTTAGAAGATTATAAAACCTTAGGCCCCAAGAGGGCTCATTAAGATGAAAAACAGGCAGGAATGATATAATCCGCTCTGCAATATTGCAAGAAAGAAGGTACTACCTTGAAAATTGAACAAGAAATTCTCGAAGACCGACAGGTCAAACTCAACGTTGAGATCGATATCGAACCCTGGCAAAAAGCAAAACACCAGGCCGCACGCCGATTGGCAAAGCGCGTAAAAATCCCCGGGTTCCGGCCTGGAAAAGCACCTTATCACGTCATCGTACGCAATATCGGTGAAGGTCCCATTGTCGAAGAGGCGTTGGAAATCCTGATTGACGATGTATATCCAAAAATCTTGGATGAGGCAGAGATTGATCCCTATGGCCCTGGAAGATTGGAAGAGGTCGAGGAACTCGATCCCCCAAAATTTGAGTTCGTGATCCCCTTGCAGCCCGAAGTTGAAGTAGGCGACTACAAAGCCATCGAGATCGACTACGAACTGCCGGTAATCGACGACGAAGAGGTCGATGAGGCACTGGAAAATATGCGCCAACAGCAGGCCGTCAACGAGCCTGTCGAACGTGCTGCTGAAGATGGCGATATCGTTTATATGCGAGTCAGCGGCAAACGTCTGGATATCGAGGACGAAGAGGAAGCCATGATCTACGATCAGCAGTTCTCGTCTGCGCGCCTCGGCCAGGAAGACAGCGCCACTGATCGTCAATTCTTCGAGGGTTTCTCAGAACAGATCGTTGGGTTGGCTCCTGAAGAACAGAAAACTTTCACCCACACCTATCCCAAAGATTACGAAGACGAAGATTTACAAGGTGTTGAGGTCGAATTTGCCGTCGATGTCACCAATATCCAGGCCTTTTCACTTCCTGAATTAGATGACGAGTTTGCTAAATCTTCCAGTGAGTTCGACACAATGGAAGAGATGCGTGAGGATATGAAAACACGCTTACAAGAGCAGGCTGACGCGACCTACGCTGATGAATATGAGAATCAGGTTGTCGACAAACTCATCGAAGAGAGCAAGCTCTCCTATCCGCCGCAAATGGTCGAGAATGAGAAAAAAGATATCCTGGCCAATCTGGAATATCGCTTATCGCAGCAAGGCTTGAACAAAGATATCTATATGCAGTTCCGCGGCGTCAGCGAGGAGGAGTTCGAAGCTGAGATCGACGAGGCAGCAGAGCAAAACGTCAAGCGCACCATGGTGCTCTATGAAGTTGCCAGTGATGAAGAGATCAAGCCCGACTCCAACGAATTCAACCAGACCACAGAAAGTGCGATCGACAGTGTTACGGCGAATTTGACCCCCCAACAGGTCAAAGAAATGCAGAAGGGTGGCCAACTGGCGAACCTGATCACGAATATCGCTGCTGATATGACCTTACGGCAGACCGTGTTGTATTTGGTCGCTATTGCAAAGGGTGAACCCCTGCCTGAACCCGAAGCGGAAGCTGATGAAGAAACTGACTCTGACGCCGATGTCGTCACCGATGTTGATGCGGATGTGCAAGCGGAGGCCGATGTCGAAGCCGAAGCAGAAGTAATTGAAGAAGCAAGTGAAGAAACAGCTGAAGAAGAATCTGCTCCCGAGGCAGAAACAACTGAAACTGAAAAAGATGAATCTCCTACTGAGGAGTCTGATCAAGAACCCGAAGGAGACGAAAGCGAGGACGCATGAATATCTCCACTCCCCAATCCTTAATCCCTATGGTGATCGAAAGCACAGGCCGTGGTGAGCGTGCCTATGATATCTATTCTTTACTGATGAAGAATAGAATCATCTTTGTAGGCACCCCCATCAACGACCAGGTCGCCAATACGGTTGTGGCTCAATTGCTGGTACTAAATAAAGAAGACGCTGAAGCCCCCATCCAGATGTACGTCAATTCACCCGGTGGGCAGGTGTACGCCGGGTTAGCCATCTACGACACAATGCAGATGATCACCAACCCGATCAGCACCGTGGCCGTGGGTGTAACCGCTTCATTCGGCACTGTCTTGCTGACAGCTGGTACGACAGGTCAGCGCTATGCGCTACCCCATGCTACCATCCACCTGCACCAACCCCTGGGTGGTGCCCAAGGTCAGGCCACCGACATTCAAATTCAGGCCAAAGAAATTCTACGTTTAAAAGTTCGCCTGAACGAGATCTTAGCCCATCATACGGGTAAGAGCGTCGAAGAGATCGAGAAAGACACCGACCGCGATTACTGGATGGATGCTGCTGGCGCCAAAGAATATGGCCTAGTGGATGAAATCCTAGAAGTACCCGAAAAGGCTGCGGTATAGATCGAGAAATTTTCTAATAGAAACCGCGGATGAACGCGGGTGGACGCGGATAAAAATATCTGAGTTCATCCACATCATCTGCGGTTTTTTTATTCGAGGAATTCAAATCGAATTTTCACACCATTATGAATGAATATAATCCATCTAACCTTCGTGCTCTGATCCTGGATATGGACGGCGTTCTCTGGGTAGGCGATACGCTCATCGCTGATCTACCCCCAATCTTCGAAATGATAGATCAACTAGGGCTGCGTGTGATCATGGCAACGAATAACTCCACTCGCACGCCAGCAGACTATATTGCAAAGCTACGCTCCTTTGGCGTCGAGCTTGAAGATTGGCAAGTGATCAACTCTGCAGAGGCCACCGCGCAATATCTAAGTGGGGTTTATCCAGAAGGTGGTCCGGTTTATGTAGTCGGTGAAGGTGGGCTGAGCGAGTCGCTGGAAGCGAAGGGATTTCGGATTGATGATCAAGAAGTTCTCGCCGTAGTGGCTGGCATGGATCGCGAGCTCAACTACGCCAAGATCGATCGCGCCGCCGCTTTGATTCGCGCCGGGGCAATATTTATCGGCACTAACCCCGACCGAACCTTCCCTACGCCCAATGGGTTGATGCCTGGCGCGGGGACATCCTTGGCTGCTATCGAAGCAGCTTCCTATGTTTCACCAACTGTAATAGGAAAACCCAAACCGATCATCTTTGAGATTGCCCTTGAACGACTGGGAGTCAAACCCGAAGAAGCGCTGATGGTTGGCGACCGCCTGGAGACGGATATTGCTGGCGGGCAAAAGGCTGGTTGCCCTGCAGCACTGGTATACTGATCAAAAATAGGTTTTGTGAGAAACGGATAGTCGGGTAGACTT
>CAZLNX010000010.1:0-43440 GCA_964560795.1 uncultured Anaerolineales bacterium
CGATTCTTCCAGACCATTTCAAAAATGGGATCTTATTTTTGCACACCTCCTAACCATGTTCGCTATGGGCTTTGAGGGCTTTGGCAATTGGGCAGTCTATGGCGCCGCCCTGGGTCTGGCGCAGTGGTTCGTGCTGCATAACTACCGCGAGGTCAGTCCCTGGTGGCCAGTGGCTTCCACATTGGGCTGGATGACGTTCAACTTCGGCGGTCCTTGGGGCGGCTGGTTCGTGGCCGGTTTGGCAATCGGATTGCTGCAATACATCAGCCTACAAAAATTTACGGGTGCTGGCTGGTGGATTCTGGCCAACCTGATTGTATGGCCTATCTCCGGCGGCATTGGTTATTTGGTCGGACTGGCAGTAATGCCAATTAGTTTCGAATTAGCCTGGATTATCGGTTGGGGTGTGGTTGGCCTGGTTGGCAATATACTCCTGATCGCACCGTTGGGAAGACTCTCATCCAACGCATCTTGATCTCTCACACTTCGAACAAATGATTGACATCAAGCCCTATACTTTTGCCTTTCTCGATGTTGAAACGACCGGACTCTCAGCCTGGTTTGGGGATCGAGTCTGTGAGATTGCAATCGAACGCGTGCACCGAAACGAAATCCAGGATTCTTTTACAACTCTAATCAACCCCGAACGGGAGATCTCCCCTGGAGCAGCGCGCGTCAACGGCCTGACTTATGATGATGTCTGCGATGCGCCCATCTTCTCCGAAATTGGCGAACGCGTGGAATCGATGCTCGCTGATACAGTTATCGTTTGCCATAATGCCCCCTTTGATTTGGGTTTCATTGACAATGAATTCTCACGCCTCGAGAAGAATTTCCATGCATCTCAGGTAGTCGATACGCTGCGGCTAGCCAGGCAATTCTTCTACTTCCACTCCAACAGCCTGGGTTCCATCGCTGAAGAGTTAGCCATCCCCACCCCAAACGCTCACCGTGCCCTAGGAGATGTGATTACTACCAGACGAGTCTTCCAGCATTTTCTCCGCGAACTGAGCAAGGAAGGCTTCGATCATCTTGATGAATTAATCAGCGAATATGTTTCTCAATACAGATCACCTGATGATATATTCCTTCCCCCAATCATCGAGGAGGCTTTTATAAGTGGAGAGCAACTGCATATCACATATCAAGATCAAAAGGGGCGTCAGTCGAAACGTTGGATCACCCCTAAACAGGTTCTAACAGCTTATAATTCTGTTTACCTGATCGCCTACTGCCATCTACGAGAGTCGGAGCGGAATTTTCGCGTAGATCGCATTGTAGAAATGAAAATCAGCTAATACTAACAGACATCCGAAATCTTGGAGACTTCGGATGTCTGACCATGAATTTGGAGATAACGACCATGGGATTTTTCAAAAAGATAAATGACTTCTTTAGTTCTTCACGCTCAGGCCAGGCGCAAGTGTACTGGCTCTATGTGCAATGTGACAAATGCGGCGAAAAGATCAAAGCGCGCGTAAACCTGTACAACGACCTCAGCATCCGTTATGGAGAGAAAGCTGAAGGGGATACCTATTTCAGTCGTAAAGTGATCATTGGAGAGCAGCGTTGCTACCGCCCCGTTGAAGTCGAGATGACCTTCGACCGCAAACGCAAGCTGCTAGACCGGCAGATATCAGGGGGGAAATTCATCAGCGAAGATGAGTTTGAAGCAGAGTAAACAAAACTGCCCCGCATACGTGTTTAGATGCGAGGCAGTAATTTTATTCATCGATATGTATTTAATCCGCTTTTTGGGCCTTTCTCTTAGAAAGGAAAACTTTCGTCGCTTCAGCCGCCAGGGCTGGGATAAAGAGTAAGGGTAACAGGTACTGCCACTGGCTCCAGGTCAGAGGCGCGGTGTTGAAGACTGGCTGCAAGAAGGGTACGTAAACAACAGCCAGAAGCAAAACTAACGACGATACCACTGCCCAGTTCATAGCACGGTTGTTAAACAAGCCTATCTGCAAAATGGGGATATATTCAGACCTGGCCGTAAAGGCTCGCAGCAGCTCAGAGAAGGAAAGCGCTACAAAGGCCATCGACATGGCAATCTCATGTTGATCAGCAAACAAATTCAAACCGATCAAGTATGCTCCCAAAGTGATTGCAGTTATGGCAATGGTTTGCACGATGATGCCAATCTGCATGTCTCGGTTGATGATCGGCTCCTTGGGCGGACGGGGGGGTCGATTCATGATGTCAGGATCACCCTTCTCTACACCCAATGCCAAAGCGGGGGCACCATCTGTAATCAAATTCAGCCACAACAATTGGATGGCTGTCAGGGGCGAAGGCAAGCCCATCAAGGTCGCCAGGAAGATGATGGCGATTTCGGCCAGGTTGCAGGAGAGCAGGTAATAGACAAATTTACGGATATTGCTGTAGATCACGCGGCCCTGCTGTACTGCGGAAACGATACTGGCATAGTTATCATCGGTGAGCACCATGTCGGCAGTTTCTTTGGTGACATCGGTACCCGTGATGCCCATAGCAACACCGATATCGGCTTGCTTGATCGAGGGGGCATCGTTGACACCATCACCCGTCATGGCAACCACTTCACCATTGGTTCGCAGGGCCTGTACCACGCGCATTTTGTGTTGGGGAGAGACGCGGGCGAAAACGTCTGTATGCACGACCTTTTCTTGTAAGGTTTCGTCGCTGATCTCGTCTAATTCGACCCCAGTGAGCACATCATGGCCTTCTCGGAGCAACCCAATATCCCTGGCGATAGCGCGTGCAGTATTGGGATAATCACCCGTTATCATCACCGTACGGATACCCGCGTGTGTGGCTGTAGCCAGGGCAGGCGTCACCTCGGGGCGAGCGGGGTCGATCATACCAATCAAACCCACGAAGATCAGATTTTCTTCGATTCCGTCATCCATAAACTCGCCATCATGGTCAGAGTCCAAATCATGAGAAACGCGATAGGCTACACCTAAAACACGTAAGGCGTCCTGTGTCATTGAATCGTTGGCGGCCATAATGCGACGACGTTGCTCATCATCCAATGGAACGGCTTTATCTTCACGATTCTGGTAATGAGTGCATTGTTGAAGTACAACATCGGGAGCACCCTTTTCGGCCACAACATACCACTCGCGCTGGTCTGTATCATAGAATGGCGAGATATCATCAGGTTGAGGATCACGAACGGTGTGTATGGTGACCATACGCTTGCGTTCTGAGTCAAAAGGCACTTCCTGGATACGCGGATAAGCCTCGTTCAACAAAATTGGCATGGCCCCAGCTTTCGCTGCTGCTACCAGTAAGGCACCCTCGGTTGGGTCACCAACCACGCGATACACCAGCTCATCGGTGCTCAGGCGTTCGGTTTCCAGAACTGCATCGTTGTTTAGCGCGCCAATCCATAGGGTAGTCAATATAGCAGGGTAATCCGTCAAGCGGACAGCTTTGCCATCTTCCTTGAATTCACCATCCAGGCTGTAACCGCTCCCGGTGACGTCGATAAATTCCCCATCTGCGGCGACGCGGGTGACGGTCATTTCGTTTTGGGTCAGGGTACCGGTCTTATCGGAGCAGATCACTGTGGCAGAACCCAGAGTTTCAACAGACGACAATCGCCGGATGAGGGCATTACGCTTTATCATTTCGCGCATACCCAAGGCCAGACTGATGGTCACCACTGCGGGCAACCCCTCGGGCACAGCAGCAATCGCCAGGCTGACGGCGATGATGAACATCTCTAAGGGATGCGTTCCGCGCAACCAACCCAGTAAGAAAACCAATCCACAAACCGCCAAAGCAGCCCATCCCAAAGTCCGTCCCAACTGATCGAGGCGTTTTTGCAGGGGAGTCTGTTCCTGCTCCACCGATTGCAGCATCTCAGCGATGCGGCCAATCTGTGTTGTCATGCCTGTGCCGGCAACAACACCCTGCCCGCGGCCATACGTGACCACGGTGCCCATGAAGGCAGTGTTCTCACGATCAGCAGTAGGGATATTCGCTGGAAATACCAGGCGAGAATCCTTTTTCACCGGGACTGATTCACCTGTCAGGGGAGCCTCATCAACCCGGAGGTTGGCAGTTTCAATTAGGCGCACATCTGCAGGGATATAGTTACCGGCCTCCAGAAAAACAATATCCCCAGGGACAAGTTCTCGCCCGGGGACACTAACGCGATGCCCATCTCGCAAGACATCCGCTTCTGGAGCAGCTAATTGGCGTAAGGCAGCCAGTTCTTGTTCTGCACGGCGGTTTTGAAAAACGCCTAAAGCCGCATTCAACACGACGATAGCCATAATGGCTGCAGCCTCGACCCAATCTCCCAACAAGGCAGAGATGACGGCAGCAACGATAAGCAACATGACCACAAAATCACGGAACTGCTCCCAAAGCATTTGCCAGATCGTCGTGGGAGGGGCTTCTTTTAGTTGATTAGCTCCGTACTTTTGTAAACGATCATCAGCCTCACTTGGTGTCAGACCTTTTTCCGGATCAACATCAAGCCGCCGAAGGGTCTCTTCGACATCGAGTGAATGCCAATCTACCAAAGAGGACGTGGTGGTATTCTCATCTAACATACAATACTCCATTGATTCAAATGAAATGCCAGGGAATAAAACCCCTGGCTGATGCGATTATACCGCGGGGAACGATCTCAAAACATGCTGTGAGGTACCTACATTATATAGGTATTGCGGGGTTGATTTCGAGGGTGCTATAATCTGCCCGCAATTCAAACTTCGACGTAACACTTTTGACTAAATTGCATCTAAATATTGGTTCCAGGAGTTATGCGTGTTTCATTGGTATGCATTACGGATGGAGAAAAAACTGAAAATTCCAAGGAGAGCAAGTTATGGCATATTCGAATATCAAAGTACCGGAGAACGGGTCTAAAGTCAGTATCAAAGACGGGGAATTACAGGTACCCGTCAATCCCATCCTACCATTTATCGAAGGCGATGGTACTGGCCGCGATATCTGGCGCGCTTCGGTGAGAGTTTTTGATGCCGCAGTTGAAAAGGCTTATGGTGGCAAGCGTAAAATCCACTGGATGGAAGTATTCGCCGGGGAAAAAGCTTTTGATATGTTTGGCGAGTGGTTGCCAGATGAAACTGTAGAAGCTTTCCGCGAATTCCTGGTGGGTATCAAAGGTCCGTTGACCACACCTGTTGGCGGTGGAATCCGCTCACTTAATGTTGCGTTACGCAAATACCTTGACCTTTACGTCTGCCAGCGTCCCGTACAATATTTGGACGGCACACCCTCGCCGGTGAAGCGCCCAGAAGATGTTGACATGGTCGTCTTCCGTGAGAACACCGAAGATATATACGCTGGCGCAGAATTTGAATATGGCACCGATGAAAGCAAGGCCTTCAAAGATGCGTTGCAAGAGCAATTCCCTGATCAATATGCCAAACTTCGCTTCCCCGACACAGCCGGCATTAGTATTAAGCCCGTCTCCGTAGAAGGCACGGAACGTCTGGTGCGCGCGGCCATCCGCTGGGCTCTGGAAAATGGACGCATGGGTGTCAGCCTGGTACATAAAGGCAATATCATGAAATTTACAGAAGGTGCCTTCCGTAATTGGGGTTATGAGCTTGCCAAGCGTGAATTTCGTAATGATATCGTCACCGAGCGTGAAACCTGGATCTTGGGAAACAAAGAAGCCAATTCAGACCTGACAGTTGAAGAAAACGCCCGTATGATCGACCCTGGTTTCAATATGATGGCGCCTGACAAACAGCAGGAAATCTTAGACGAGGTTGAGGTGGCTCTGACCCTTTGGGAGACTCATGGGAATGGCCAGTGGAAAGATAAACTGCGCATCAAAGATACCATTGCCGATATCGTTTTCCAACAAACTATTACCCGCGCCAAAGAATTCGATGTACTTGCCACAATGAACCTGAACGGCGATTATCTTTCTGATGCGCTGGCCGCGCAGATCGGTGGCATGGGTATTGCCCCCGGAGCAAATATCAATTATGAAACTGGGCACGCCATCTTTGAAGCCACCCACGGGACAGCTCCCAAGTACGCTGATAAAGACCAGGTCAATCCCGGCTCTGTGATCCTCTCCGGTGAAATGATGTTCCGCTACCTGGGCTGGCACGAAGCCGCAGACCTGATCCTGAAAGGCATGCGCGAAGCGGTCAAGGCCAAAACCGTGACATATGACTTCCACCGCCTGATGGACGATGCTACCAAGTTGAAATGTTCTGAGTTTGGTGATGCCATCATCCAACATATGGATGATTAGGCCGTGTTGACACATACGAATTTCAATTTGGAAATATCAACACTACCAAGTCAATCTTGACCCCAGTATTGTACGTACGACGACAAGAGGCGCCGAAAATATTTGTGGCGCCTCTTGTTATATTAAATCTCAACAGTACCAAGATACTACCGTTTTGCTAATTGATAGTTTTTGGGGTATGATTATATCCACTTCATGACCATTTCATCAGAATATCGGGCAATAATTCACATCCATTTCACTTACGCATGGACATTCTCAACACAATCTTATCGCTAGATCCCCGCATTTTGAGCGCTGCCATAGGAGGGATCGCATTTCTCGTGGGAGGCGGTCTCGCTAGTTTTTTCTGGCTTCGGAGAGAACAGGTTCAAAAAGAGCGCATCAAGTCACAGGTCAGAAAACAGCAAAAAATAACCCGGGTACATACCCAGCAGCTTGATGCCGGTCGTCTGCGTGAAATATCCAACATGCTCACAAAACTAACGGCAACGCTGAACTACAACCGCGTGCTGGAATTAGCTTTGGATATTGGCATGCAAGCCCTGACATCCACCGATGACCCCGGTGACCGCCTTGTCGGGGCGGTGCTGCTGTTTTCAAGTGGGGATGAAGATGCAGCCAACTTGTATATTGGTGTTCAGCGCCGCCTGACACCTGCTGACCTGAACCTTACTTTTCCCGGGATGCAGGGATTATTAGGTGCTGTGATTGATGAAGGCGGTCCCATCATAACGCAAGATTTGTCCAAAGATCCTGAATTGGGCAAAATCATGGCCTTCCAGACATGTCGTGCTGGCTACTGTATTCCCCTGCGTCATGGTATTGATACCTACGGCGTGATCTTATACGCTCATCCCAATGAGAAATTCTTCAGTGCCAACAACCGGGAAGTGCTCAATATTATTGCCAAGCAGGCCGTTGTTTCGATCCAGAATGCTCGCCTCTATCAAGACCTGGAAACTGAAAAAGAACGCATGATGGAAATCCAAGAGGAAGCGCGCAAAAAACTTGCCCGCGACCTACACGACGGCCCCACACAATCTGTAGCTGCCATTGCCATGCGAGTTAACTTTGCCCGGCGCCTCATGGAACGCGATCAAGGAGAAGCAGCTGATGAGCTCTTCAAGATCGAGGATTTAGCCCGCCTGACGACAAAAGAAATCCGCCACATGCTGTTTACTTTACGTCCATTAGTACTAGAATCAAAAGGACTGGCAGCTGCGCTACAATCGATGGCAGAGAAGATGAAAGAAACCTACGATCAAAAAGTAGTGCTCGAAATCTCTCAGGAAATCGTATCCCAGTTAGAGATGGATCAACAAGGTGTCATCTTCTATATCATCGAAGAGGCAGTCACCAACGCCCGTAAACATGCTGAAGCAGATCATATTTGGGTTCGTCTGCGGCCTGTTCAAAAGGAACTGGCCTTGTTGGAAATTCAAGATGATGGCTTGGGCTTTGATGTCAAAGCTGTTCTCGCATCATACGAACATCGCGGCAGTTTGGGCATGGTCAACTTGAGAGAACGTACAGAATTAGTCAAAGGCGTTCTAAATCTAGACTCCACTCCAGGTGCAGGAACTCATATTCAAATCGCAATCCCACTGACCGAAGAAGCTGTTGACCGCATCCACCATGGTGTTTGACACAATATCAGCACCTCGGGAATAAGATCAGTATGAAGGGGTCGAGCGCAATCGCACTCGACCTTCTTTACGTATGAAACAAATCGATCGAACTTCGACCCCTCGTCCCGCTCCCCTCTGGCTGAGATTTTTAGCCCTGGGTGTTGGAGTATACACCCTCTTTTGGCTCCCGGTTGAAGATACAAACGAAATTGCTGCGATTGTCACTGCCTTTTTGATCGTCGGTGTATTCACGCTAAACACCATCCTAAGATCCCAACCCACAAAAAATACAACCTGGTATACATTAATTGGAGGGCTGGCTGGGTTAGCGATAATCCCAGTTGCCTTGCTTTTAATCGCCTTTAAAACGGGCCTACACGACCATGGAATACCCGAAATCTCGACTGAGAGAATCTTGTCTGCGATAAGGAAAACGCCGATTTTCATTTTGGGTGGGTCATGTATCGGGCTTGGAATAGGTTTCTGGAAATCTTCTCAAAACCCAAAAAATTGAATTGGAATCACAATGCCTCTACACGCCAACATCTATTACTTCGAACACCGGGGGGCTGCAAGAAAAGCACCGTTGATACTGATTCACGGTGCTGGTGGAAACCATCTCCATTGGCCCGCGTCTATTCGCAGGCTGTCTGACCACCCAATTTATGCACTAGATTTGCCAGGACATGGAAAATCCGAGGGGCGCGGCCAGCAAACCATTGCCGCCTATGCCACAACCGTGCTGGATTGGATGAAAGAACTTAAACTAACCAAAGCCATCTTCATAGGACATTCTATGGGAGGCGCGATCGTGCAAACTTTGGGGATCCAACACCCAGAGTGCGTCTTGGGATTGGGGCTGGTGGGAACAGGGGCGCGGCTGAAGGTGGCTCCTGCTCTTTTAGAAAATACTGCTCGTTCAGAGACTTTTCCATCCGTCATCGACACCATCAACGAGTGGGCTTTCAGCCCTCAGGCTGACCCCCGCCTTGTTGAGCTAGCCGCCAAACGCATGGCAGAGATCAGACCCTCGGTTCTTCACAGTGATTTCACAGCATGCGATGCCTTTGATTCAAGAGAGTCGATAGACAAAATCCAGGCTCCGTGCCTCGCCATCTGCGGGGAGAAAGATCAACTAACACCCCCGCGCTACTCCCAATACCTGGCTGATCATATTCCTAATGCTGAGGTGCAAGTTATTCCCGAAGCAGGACATATGGTTATGCTTGAAAAGCCTGAAGAAGTAACAGAAGCCCTAACAGCCTTCATTTCGAAAATCCCATATCAACCAGGGGACGCAAATAAGGACTCTCCGTAATAACACGTCCGCGGTAAAATTGGCGCTACTTGCCCAATGGAGGTTCCTTTGAAAAAGTATTTTCGAGATTATTTATATCTGACACTTATCGCAGGCACGGTCCTGGCTCTCGACCAATGGTCAAAATGGCTCGTGCGCACGAATATTGAATTTAGCCACGCCTGGATGCCCTGGGATTGGTTATCTCCTTATGCCCGCATCATCAATTGGAAAAACACAGGGGCTGCCTTTGGCATGTTTCAGCAATTTGGCGGGGTATTTACAATCCTGGCATTTATTGTTATTGGTCTGATCATCTTCTATTTTCCCCAAATTCCGCGCAAAGATTGGCCTTTACGCTTGGCTCTAGGATTGCAAATGGGCGGCGCGATGGGCAACCTGGTTGATCGTCTGGCGCGCGGCTACGTAACCGATTGGATTTCCGTGGGGAAGTTCCCCGTGTTCAATATAGCCGACTCGAGCATATCTGTGGGGGCGGCTGTACTCATCATCGGGATGTGGATCCTCGAGAAGAAACAACAAGCCTCCCAAACGGAGTCCGATCAACCTGTTGAGGATGTCGGTCAATCCTCGAGTGTAGTAGAAATCCAAAGTGAGTGATCAATCTTTCAAGTTCATCTTCGAAGAAGATAAGTCCCAGCGTCTCGACAAATTCCTGGTAACACGTATCCCTGAATTATCGCGCTCGCGCATAAGGGCATTGATCGAAGCAGGCCATGTCACCGTAGAAGACGAAATCCCGCACAAGGCTGGATTCTCGCTGACGCGCGGCGCCAGGGTTGATGTTACCATTCCTGCTCCTGAACCTAGCGGATTGGTCCCTGAAGCTATTCCGCTAGATATCGTGTTCGAAAATGATGATGTACTAGTGATCAACAAATCCGCGGGAATGGTCGTGCACCCCTCCGCAGGGCACAGCAGTGGAACACTGGTGCACGCGGTGCTATCACATGCACCGGAGATCGAGGGCGTTGGCGGAGAGAAACGCCCCGGTATTGTTCACCGATTAGATAAAGACACATCCGGCATTATTATCCTGGCCAAGAACGATCGCGCCCAACGTTGGTTAAGCGATCAATTTCAAGATCGGCAGGTCGGCAAATCGTATCTGGCCCTGGTAGATGGAACGCCGCCTACACCAAAGGGACGTATTGAAGCTCCCATCGGACGGGACCCATCGCACCGTCAGAGGATGGCAATCACACCAGCACACAAAGGGCGCGATTCAATCAGTGAGTATTTCACCCTGGAAAGCTTCGATAAACACACATTACTAGAGGTGCGCATTCTCACTGGGCGCACCCACCAAATCCGACTGCATATGGCTTTTATCAAATGCCCGGTGGTTGGCGACACTATCTATGGACGCAGGCAGCCAAGCCTACCCATAGAACGTCAATTCCTTCACGCTCAGCGGTTGTCGATCATTATCCCAGGGGAACACAGCCAGCGGACTTTCGAAGCACCTTTACCAGATGACTTGGAAGAAATCCTAAAAACGATCCGTCGATAATTTCACCGCCAATGCTTTGCACACCTTCGGCAAGACGCAAAGCGCGCGACTTCGCGGTTCAAAGAGGTAAAAATGGAACTCATAGATTTAAGATCCGATACTGTCACTCAACCTACACCTGCGATGCGCGAAGCCATGGCTAAAGCCCAGGTTGGCGACGATGTTTATGGCGAAGACCCCACCATAAACCAACTCCAAGATTTAGCGGCTGAGATGCTGGGAAAAGAGGCTGGATTATTCATCCCATCTGGGACAATGGGCAATTTGGCCGCGATCCTGGCGCATTGCAACCGCGGGGATGAGATCATCTTGGGGGATCAGGCACACATCTTTCGTTATGAAGCCGGCGGCATCGCAGCTGTAGGCGGCATTCAGCCCCATACAATCCCTAACCAGCTCGATGGAACCCTGAAACTGGATGACATCCGAGAGGCTATTCGCCCCGACGAGTCCCACCACCCCAGAACACGCGTTATTGCGCTGGAAAACACGCACAACCGCTGTGGCGGATCAGCTTTATCGGCTGAATACACCCAAACAGTAGGTAAATTGGCCCACAAAAACGGCATCAAACTGCACCTGGATGGTGCGCGCATTTTCAATGCCGCTGCCGCGCTGGATGTTGATGTCAAGGATCTGGTCAATCCAGTCGATTCGGTCACATTTTGTTTGAGTAAAGCGCTCTGCGCACCCGTTGGCTCAGTGCTATGCGGCAGCAAGGAATTCATCGCCCGTGCCCATCGCATGCGCAAGCAACTAGGCGGCGGCATGCGCCAAGCCGGAATTCTCGCCGCGGCTGGGATTGTCGCCCTGCAAGAGATTGTGCCGCGTTTAGGCGAAGACCATGCCAAGGCGCGTGATCTAGCCCGAGGTTTAAGTGCCGTCTCTAGCGTGATCACCGACACAGATGATCCACCATCTAATATGGTTTACCTGACCCTTCGAGATGATATTCCACTGGATGCTGCCGCTGTAGCAGAACAGATGTGGGCGCACAACGTCCGTATTGGTGTAGTGACAAAACGTCGGTTCCGCCTGGTTACACATTATTGGGTAGATGATCAGGCAATTCAAGAAACCATAGCAGCCTTCGAAAAAGTACTAGGGGACTATTCGTGATATAATTTTCAATTGCCAATTGCATTGCCTGCAACATTAAATCTTACAGAGCGCCGCAGGGGACGTGGAGGGAAGAAATCCCCTCGACGGGCCAAACTGCGGCGTTTTTCTACACAGTCACACTGAGATGGAGGACAAAATTGTGGACAAATTTGTTACTCTAAAAGAAATAAATCAAATAACAGATCAGATACGCAAGCGGATAACGATCCAGCCGCGCATCGGCATGATATTGGGTTCTGGCCTGGGTCCGTTAGCGGATAATGTCGAAGATCCTGTGTACATTCCATATGGAGAACTTCCTGGCTGGCCTGTTTCAACTGTGGTCGGTCATGAGGGGCGCCTAGTAATTGGTCAGCTAGAAGGACAAGATGTTCTTGTAATGCAGGGACGAACGCATTATTACGAAGGTCACAGCATGGGCGAAGTAACTATGCCGGTACGGGTAATGCTGCGCCTTGGAATCGAGTTTTTCTTTGTTACCAATGCAGCCGGGGCTGTCAACCCAGACTACGAACCTGGGGATTTGATGCTAATCACCGATCACCTAAATTTCGTCGGGATGGCTGGCCCTAATCCCTTGCGTGGCCCCAACCTGGATGAATTTGGACCGCGCTTCCCTGATATGAGTCAGGCCTATGATAAAGAATTAATGGGGTTTGCTCGCCAAATTTCCACAGAGAGCGGCTTCCGCTTAAACGAAGGTGTCTATGTCGGTTTGGCTGGCCCCTCCTTCGAAACCCCCGCAGATCTGCGTTTCTTGCGCGCCATTGGCGTCGATGCTGTTGGTATGTCCACGGTACACGAAGTGACAGTCGCCCGGCATGGGAACATGCGCGTACTTGGCGTTTCAGGCATCAGCAACAAAGCCAATCTTGATGGCAGCACTGTCACCACCCATGAAGAAGTATTGGAAGCTGGTCAGGTGATCGTTCCCAAAATGATCAGCCTGATGCGCGGGGTACTGAAAAAGATTTAGATAAGATTTATACAAATTTATAAGTTTTCTAGCATTTCTCCCATGGCAGCAGTTTTAGAATTTTTTAAGAACAACGAAGTCTTCATTTACCTGATATTGGGGATACTTGCTGTTTGGCAGATCCGCAAATTCACCTTAGCCTGGGATGAACTTCGCAGCGCGGCTTTTGGATTGGAACAAGAGAGTGCCCGTTCCCGGTTAAATTGGGCAACCACGATGCTGGTATTGGTATTCATCCTCAGCGTGGCTGAATTTGGCTTAGTGTCTTTTATATTCCCCAACGTTCCAGGTGCATCGCCCTTACTCACACCCACCCTAGATCTACTGGCTACGCCGACAACCACTCTCGAGGCTGCCAACGAGACTTTGGGAACAAACGATTCAGCACCGGCCGCCACCATTGAGGCCGAAGTGAGTGGCTGTATCCCTGGACAAATCGAAATCACATTTCCCCCAAATGGCGAAACGATCAGAGATGTTGTTGAAATTTATGGCACCGCCGACATTCCCAATTTTGGCTTCTACAAATTCGAAATGTCCCCTGTAAACAATGTCAATTGGCTGACCGTTCAAGCCGGGGATGTGCCAACCAAAGAAGACCGACTTGGATATTGGGATACAACTCGCCTGCAGGTAGGAGATTACGCCCTGCGGCTGGTCGTCACAGACAATCAAGGTAATGCATTAGAACCCTGCACCGTCCAGGTGCGAGTCGAGGCCCCTGAGGAGTAGATAGATCTCCCTTATTTACAACACTGCTTTCAGGGTAGAATCAAGTAAAGATGCCTGAAATCGAAATACGCCCTGCCATTGCTACAGATATTCCCAGCCTTATGTCCCTGGAGCACAGTTATTCTAGCGACCATGTCTGGCAAATGGATTTTCGGCCCGATGGGGACGCCATCAGAATAACTTTCCGTGAGGCAAGATTACCGCGCTCGGTGTTGGTGCAATACCCCCATGATCCTCAAACCTTAGCGAATAATTGGTCTAATCGTGACGGACTGCTTGTAGCAATTCTGGACAATCAGCCTGTTGGCTATATCAGCCTGGAACAAAACCCCCAACTCAACGCCACGCGAATAACCGATTTGGCCATCATCCGACGGCTGCGTCGCCAAAAGATTGGTAGCTCACTCATTTTAGCCGCGCAAGATTGGGCGTCAGCGCATAAAAGCCGGCGGTTGATTCTTGAACTACAGCCCAAGAATTATCCTGCCATTCAGATGGCGAAAAAACTTGGCTTTGAACTCTGCGGCTATAACGACCATTATTTTGCGAACCATGATATTGCCCTCTTCTTTTCAAAATGGATAAAATAGTGGTATAGACTGGTTTCCAATGCCATCACTTATTGGTAGTTTACAGACCTTAAACCAATTACTTACCGCAGGGATTGCCATAACCGCCTTTTCCCTGCTGCTCTATGCGCTATCGTTTAATCTACGGGATAGAGTTGCACGGTCGGTTGTAGTGATCTTTCTGTGTGTGGTAGTTGTGTTTGTTGGTGAGGCTGTTACCAGTGTTACTCAGGGGTATACGTGGGTAAATACTTGGTTCCGATTAGCATGGACAGGGATCATCTTCCTGCCCTCTTCCTATCTACATTTTTCTGATGCCCTCTTGGCCACAACGGGGAGACCATCGCGCGGCCGACGCAGAAATATCATTCGGCTGACGTATTTGCTTTCATTACTTTTCGCCCTTATGTTGCCCTTCCCCAACTTGATGGGTGAAGTTGTATCTAATCCCCCTGCGCTTTACCTGACCCCTACAGTGGCTACCTGGGTTTTCTTTGCCTTCTACACTGTCAGCATGATCTGGGCATGGGTAAATTTTTGGAGGGCATATCGGCGCGCGGTGAACAGCACTAGCCGACGGCGCATGAGCTATCTAATTGCTGGCGCTGTTGCACCAGCCCTGAGCACTTTTCCATACCTGACATACGGAGCCAATTTCGCATCGGAGCACCAACTGATTTTCTGGCTGACAGCCGATCTATTCAACATCCTTATGTCCGTGTTGATCGTGCTCATGGCATATGCAGTCGCATTCTTTGGCGTTTCTTGGCCAGATCGAGTAGTCAAACGTCGCTTATTCAAATGGGTAATGCGCGGCCCGGTGACTGCATCGACTGTACTTGCTGTAACAACGTTAGTGAGACGATTAGGCGAATCGTACGGCTTTGTCTATTCCGCGGCTGTACCTATCTCAATGGTAGCCACACTGCTACTCATGCAATATACCATTACTATGGTGGCACCAGTTTGGGAGCGGCTACTCTTCTACGGAGGAGCTCGCGAGAATTTGCAGTTGGTACAAATTTTGGAAGAGCGATTGATTACATCCAGTGATCTACGCCAATTTTTAGAATCGATCCTTACCGCGATCTGTGACCGTCTTCAAGTGGATACTGCTTTTGTGATCGTGCTGGTTCCGCGAGGATCTGAGATGGTCGTTACTATTGGCGATGTACATCAACTTCAACAGGAAAACCTCTCAGAAGAACTTCTCGAAGTGGTCACACGGAATAATATTGACGGCATACTCGAAGATGATACGAGACTGCTGTTTACCTGGGGAGACTTCTGGCTGACCCCCCTCTTTGAATCTAACTCACCGGACGCTGAAGGTGAAACTCCATTATTAGGCTTGCTGGGAAGCGAGCGTTTACCCGATGGTATCCCCGATGAGGAGCAACGCATGGCCTTGGATGCTTTAGCCAACCGAGCAGAGCTTGCCCTCCGCGATCGTGCTCAACAACAAAGAGTATTTAGCTCACTGGAAACATTGAACCCTCAAGTAGATTGGATCCAACGTTTACGCGCCGCATCCAGCTATGACGGGGCTGAGGTGCTCGCTGCATCGCAAGAAGAACCCACAGATGGTGAATTGGCTCGTTGGGTCAAGGATGCACTCAGCCATTATTGGGGAGGCCCGAAACTTTCCAAGAGTCCTTTGCTTCGTCTACAAATTGTGCAACAGAGACTGGACGAACATGAGGGCATCTCAGTAAATGCGTTACGCTCAATCCTTAAGAGAGCCATCGAGCAAGTGCGTCCAGAAGGGAAACGAAGGTTTACGACCGAATGGCTTTTGTATAATATCCTTGAGATGAAATTCATGGAGGGGCGCAAGGTGCGGGATGTTGCTACCCGTTTGGCCATGTCAGAAGCTGACTTATACCGTAAGCAACGCGTAGCTATTGAAGCCGTGGCACAGGCTATAATAGAGATGGAGGATGAAGCCCAAGCGGAAAATTCCGTGACAGGCTGAAATATTATTTGTAATGCTGCATTGGAGAGGCAGATAAGTATCAATAAAGGGTGAATCATGGGAGAGAAAGAGAATTATAAATACACTGAGGAAGTACCGCCCGATGAATCTTGGTGGTCTGCAATACTGGCAGATGATGAAGCACACACCGATCCAGTTGAGGGTAAACTGGCCGATGATGAGCAACCACCGCCAAGCATCGATTGGAAATGGGCAGAAAAACTTTACAGCCAGGACGAAATTATTGAACTAGAAGTTACAGGGTTCAATCGAGGGGGCTTACTCGTTGAGAATGAGCGTATCAAAGGTTTTGTACCTATCTCACACCTGGTTGAGATCTCAAAAGAAACGGAAGAAGATAAACGTAAACAAATCCTGACCACGTATGTCGGCCGTTCTTTGCAATTAAAGGTCATTGAATGCAGTCCCAAACGAGAACGGGTAGTGCTCTCCGAGCGCGCTGCCCAGGCTGCGCCAGGACAACGGCTGGAGCTTCTCGGCCAACTGTCTACCGGGACTCATATTCGAGGCAGGGTAACCACTATTACCAACTTCGGGGCTTTTGTCGATTTGGGTGGGGTGGAAGGCCTGATTCATATCTCCGAATTATCTTGGGGGCGGGTCACGCACCCCAGTGAAGTGCTTTCCTTAGGAGATGAGATCGAGGTATATGTGCTCAACCTCGACCTGGAACGCTGCCGCGTAGCCCTCAGCCTAAAACGGCTGCAGCCTAATCCTTGGGATACAGCACATCTCATGTACCAACCAGGTCAGATCATTGACGCGAAGATCACTAACATCGTTCCCTATGGAGCATTTGCCAGGTTGGAAGAGGGCCTCGATGGCCTGATCCACATCTCTGAGATCGATGGGAATCCAACAAGCCCCGCCGATGTGCTCACGGAAGGGCAAAATGTACAAGTATCCATTTTGCATATTGATACAGCCAGGCAACAACTTGGGTTGCGGCTGCATACCAATGGAGGAGATATGTGAAGAATTGGTGGCTGGTCGCTCTAGGAGTATTATTTGGATTATTGGGGGCAGGAGCCGTCATCCTAGCCAGTAGTCCGCCGCGTGGCACACAAATTTCTCTTTTGCCACCCCCTACCCCAGCTCCCATCAAGGTACATGTGGTCGGGGCAGTGCACAACCCCGGGGTTTATGAATTACCCCTGGATAGCCGCGTCCAGAATGCCGTTCAAATTGCAGGGGGCTTCACCGAGGATGCCCAACTGGAAGGGGTAAACCTGGCTGCTAAACTGCAGGATGGCGATCAGGTACAGGTACCAGCGCAAAGAACGTTTGCTATTCCTGTGGCGGGATCTGAATCAATACAAAACACTGCAGAACAATCAAGCGGAATATCGACTTTCACTATCGTCAATATCAATACCGCGTCCCAAGCAGAACTCGAGACTCTGCCGGGCATTGGGCCCGTCACTGCCGAGAAAATCATCGAATATCGACAAACGAACGAGACTTTTTCCACCATCGAGGAGATTCAAAAAGTATCAGGGATCGGTCCAACCACATTTGAAAAAATAAAAGATCTGATCACTGTGGGTGAGTGATATGAACGCCAAGAAGAAATCGAATGATTGGTTGAACAAATCTGTTCCACTAACACTCGCAATTGTTGCTTTGGGTGTGCTCATACTGGCGCCGTTGTGGGCATACCAGTGGTTCCAGCAGCCCTTCTTGGGGTTATTCTTGGAACCCAACAATGTCATCAGCCAGGTTTCTGGTGACAATTGGCCCGCCAAGGAGTCCGGGGCTCAAGATTACGAACAGCTCATCGCCGTCAACAATATCCCCGCCGGGAACGCAGAAGCAATTAGGGATGTTTTGGGACAGGGGGACGACCAGATCTCTTTGACGCTTCAACCCCAAGGCGGGGGGGCAAACCAGATCACCGTGACATCAAGACAATTCAAACCTGTCGAACTCATGACCTGGTTTGGCATTCCTTATTTTATTGGGATTGGTTTTTGGGTGACTGGCGCTTGGGCATACCGACTGAGCAAGGGTCGGCAGCCTTCGCGGGCTTTCCTATCCTTCACATCCGCAGCAACGATCATTACAGCCGGTTATTTCGATATGAATACCAGTCAGCATTTTGTACTTGGCTGGGCCATTGCTCTTCCGATCGCAGGAGGGTCGTTGGCCCATCTGGCATTGGTATTCCCCCGAAAAACAGCTTTCGTCGACCGCAATCCCATTCTTCGATTCATTCCCTGGTTATTTGCGCTCATTTTGGTTATACCGAACACTCTGGAGATCATTGCACCATCTGATCCTTGGGGTTACATCACAACTTGGTTGATAAGCTATGCCTTCATCAGCCTGGCAATCTTGCTGTTCTTAGGTTCGCTGATCATCCGAATGATACGCAGCGACTCGCCGATGGTACGCCAACAAAGCCGCATCATCGTCTTTGGAACTGCGCTGGCATTCGGACCCGTTTTATTTACTTTCCTACTGCCATCTGCCTTTGGCCTCTTAGTTCAGTTACAAGCCATCATCGCTTTCCCTGCTTTGATTATTTTTCCTCTCTCCGTTGCTTATGCCCTGGTGCGTTACCGTCTTCTGGATGTCGACCGCATCATGGGTAGGACGCTGATCTATGCCCTTACAATTACTGTTGCAGTGGGATTTTTCTATTTGCTGTTGACATTTCTCACGCAACTGATCCCAACGGGAATCCAACCTAACGATCCGCTGCAAGTCGCTTTATATCTGCTCTTTTTGGTTTTGGCACTGACTCCGCTGCGCAATTTCATTCAGCGAGTCATCAATCGCATCTTCTATCGCAATCGTGCTGATTATCGTCGCGCTCTGACCCGCCTCTCCCAAGAACTGACCATTTCACCAGAAATGGATCACACGTTGAAAATGCTGGAACAAGAGATCCAGGGCGCGCTGGCCCCCGAACGGGTTTTGATCTACCTTTATGATGATTCCGATGCCGTTTTCCGACCTCAGAGCGTAGATGACGACGCTGAAATCGTCATCCCAGCAGAAAGCCCCTTATTGGACTCTCTTCGCCAAGGGAGGGGTGGCATCTGGTTTCCCCCGGGACGTACTCTTCCCTTAGAGCTTATAAACCAAGCGACCACACTGGAAGAGATGGGCTGCCGGGTCTTCATTCCCCTCCACTATGAAGGCAAGATGATCGGCTTCCTGGCCCTCGGCCCGCGTCGTTCCGGTGACCCCTACAGTAGTGATGACCTGAACTTCCTGGAGGCTGTCGCTGGACAATCCTCGCTTGCCTTAGAAAATGTGCGTCTGTTTGCCAACTTGCAAGAAACCCTCAACCAGACCCTGGAAATGAAGAATTTGATGGATGACATTTTCGCGTCGATGTCATCTGGGGTGATTACCACGGATGTAGAACGTAAGATAACCCTCTTCAACCAGGCGGCTACGCGCATACTAGGCATTTCTGTAGATAATGTCATAGGCCGTACCCTGGGTGAAGCACTGCCCGAGTTTGGTCCGCATTTCTTGTTGATGGCCGCATCCACGCTGCGCGATGGCAGCGCTATTGAAGGCGAAGAGTTCAATCCTGTTCTATTGCAGCGTGGGCCAGTGTTCTTGCGTCTTTCCAGTACACCGTTGCGAGATGCGCAATTGAACACCAAGGGTGCCACCATCGTGATTGACGACCTTACTAAGCAGCGCACCCTCGAAGCCGAGCAAGAGCGCATCCGCCAGACGTTCGGGCGTGTGGTCGCCCCGCGCGTCCGTGACCGGTTGCTAGAAGACGCTAGCAACCTGCGCCTGGATGGCATTCGTCAACCCCTGACAGTACTCTTTGCGGACATTCACAACTTCACACCGCTCAGTGAGCGCATAAAGCCTGAAGCGCTCTTCCAAATATTGAATTCGTATCTCTCAGCGGCAGCTACCGCCGTCCTGGAAGAAGAAGGTACGTTGGACAAATTCATGGGCGATGCGGTGATGGCTTTTTGGAACGCCCCCGACGAGCAACCTGATCATGTACTGCGTGCCGCCCGCGCCGCCCTGGCAATGGATGCCGCCATCCGCAAGGTACGCTCTGAAGTGACGCAATCATACCAGTTGTTTTTCAGCATAGGCATCAGCACCGGTGAAGCCATGGTCGGCAATGTAGGCACGCCAGACCTCTTCAATTACACGGTCATTGGCGATATCGTAAACTACGCATCAAGACTCGAATCAATTGCTGCTCCAGGTCAAATATTACTTTCACAAGAATCATATGCAGCGATCGCTGACCATGTGATCGCCAAAGAACTTCCCCCAGTACAGGTAAAAGGGAAATCCGCGCCCGCCGTTGTCTATGAACTCCAGGGGTTGAAATCCGCATAATGCTCTCAGAATATCACATCGAAATTTGCCAGCGATCTTTGGGAGATAAGGTCTCTGATCGCGCCCTGAAGACAATCACAGATGCTAATCTAGCCCAAGATGGCTGGCGTGGTTTGATCGGCCATCATGAATATCACTTTGATCACAACGCTTTCGAAGCAGGGTACACCTACATAGATAAACAACGCAATATCATCCTGGAAGCATTATCTAATGCAGGAACTGTCGAGCTCACTTGGGAAGCCTTCGGCAGGCTGACTCATTCCGTTCAGGATTTCTATGCCCACAGCAATTACCTGGAACTTTGGGCACAATCCATATCTAATGATGGGCTGCCACCCCCATCCCAGGTCGATGCGCTGGATCAGGCAATCATCAATCACCCCGACTTGCGTTCTGGACGCATCTACGTCCGAGAAGTGTTGGGTTTCATTCCCTTGCTACGCCCCTTCACCCGTCGAATTCTGCCATTAGACTCTCATGCTAACATGAACCTCGACTATCCCGAACGCGGGCATCTCTTCCCCTATGTGATCGAGGCTGCAGTCAAAAGAACGATCTATGAATTTGATCAGATGACTGCGCACATCCTTAAAACAGAAGATAAGATCGCATTATCCAAGTTCACCGATCTGTGATTGCTATCCGTATCAAGACTTCGGAAGTTTCAAGGGGGGAATTGTTGCTTATGCGAGTCACTACGTGAAAAAAAATTCTGGTAAGCATCCTGAGTAACATAAAACAGCGTGCAGTGTGTATCGAAGGGTGCTGTTCTCGAAATTCACCCATCGATACTACTTACATTAGTCTATGTGCCAGAACCCCAGTTGCAACCTTTCTCATTTCTTTCCGTATACTGAATCGAGTTGAATAACCTGCAAACAGGAGATAGAAACATGTCTACACAATATAAGAAACTTTACCGCTCGCGAGATGACCGCATGGTTGCCGGTGTATGCGGCGGTTTGGGCGATTACTTCGACATCGACCCCACCCTAATGCGCCTGATCTTCGTTTTTGGATCTGTTGTGACCGGATCGGGATTATTTTGGGTTTATCTGGTCATGATGATCCTGGTCCCTGAGGAAGTCCCCGCTTCTGAAGCCGTAGTCACTACTACTTCTGAAGATGTGGAATAATTTCAAAGTCCAGACCCTAAGGGTTTCAACTAGGAATCATTCGAGCAATATAATCCGCAAAAGATCAATCAACGGGCTCAAACAAATGCAATAAAACCCTTAGGGTCTTTCCGTAAAAGAGCCCAGGCGATGAACCCGGGCTCTTTTCGATTCTCAATCAAAAACAATCACTCAGCTATCCGACCGATCTTCGCGAAGCGAGCATTGGTCAGTTTGGCCAATGCATCAACTGGCAAACGGATATTCAAACCGCGCTGCCCCCCCGAAACATGAATCTCATCGAAATTTAGGGCAGAGCTATCAATGACCACCTGAAAACCGCGGTTGATCAATGCCAGTGGGGAAATGCCGCCAGCCTGCAATTTGGTCAACGATTCAGCTTCCCGCTGCGTAGTAGTTTTGACTTTCTTCTCCCCCAGGGCTTTCGCCAGAGCCTTCAAATCCACATCCGCTGATCCAGGCACTACCGCCAGAATGGGCTTACCCCGTTCCAAACGAGTAATAACGATTGTTTTGAAAACAATCTCGAGGGGCACATTTAGCAACTCAGCGGTCTTTTCCGCACCCAACTTCTCCTCAGGAAGTTCATAAACTTCATAAGAGATTTTACGCTGCTCAAGTAACCGCGTGACGTTATTCCTAACCATTGACTAATGCGCGCGCCTTATCATCGAGGTTGATACCTCGGGAACGGAGGAAGTTCAATAGCGTGATGCGGTCTTCGGCGTTAGCCAAATACACTGTCAATGTCAATATGTTGCTATAAAAATAGAAAACAAGCTCACGACCGCCGCGTGCCCTAACTTGCTCAATATCGCCATAGCGTTTGCTGCCTTTCAGAACAACACGGTACTCCATGCGGTCATCAAACAGAGTCAACTTGGGGTTCAGGTTATTGCGGCTGAATCCCAACACGCCGCCGAAGGGTTTTAATCCTGTGAAAGAAAACGTGATAGGCACCAGGATTCCATCTGGAGGAATAATCTGTATACTTTCAAGTCTTTCAAGTTCGGGGTTCGCTTCACTAATTTTTCGGCGACGAAAGACAAAGATCAAAATTGCGACCAATAGCACAATGAAATTCAAAACAAAAATAAGGATCGTTTCCATATTACACACTCTCTCTTCATCTACCTTTAAACATCACCAATCGACAGACATTAACAAACGCCACGAACAACATTGTAGATTATATCCAATTTAAGATCAGCCCAAATACGATGATCTCTACAAGCACAACCCCATAGATGATCCCGATGGTCGTGGCCTTCTTCTTGATAGTGTCCATATCATGCACCCAGAAGGAGATGATGAAGAAGTGGAAATAGCCAAACAAGAAAATCAACCACGGGGCACGGGTATTCCACCAAGGATATTCCCAGGTCAGCGCGCCGATCTTATTGAGCAGCACTTCCACGAAAACACAGAAAGCCGATCCACCAATAGCAATCGCCAAACGATTGGGGATACCGAGGATCTTGGCTTTCTTATCTGGAAGGAGCATTTTCCCAAAGGTAACCCCAGCTACAGCAAACATGAAGCTGATCTCGATGTTGAGACCGATCAGAATCAAATATGCTGTCTGTCCCGGCGCGCCCCAGGCAGGTGCGTGGTTCGTGAAATGGAAGAGTAATGAGTTCCAAATCTCATTGAACCAATCCATCCCCCAGAAAGCTAATCCAGCGAAAACCAAATTCCAATTCTTTCGTTCGACCTCCACAGCATAGACATACACTACAAAGGCAAAGAGTGGAATTACGTACCATTGGTATTGGCTGCCATCCCGCAGGATACTCAAAGCTTGTGCTGTTGATTCAGTAGGCATCTTCTCCTCCTAAAGATTTCTGCTTTCCCCAACTGGGGTTGACATAATGCAATTATAGATCAACTTTTACTCTTCCGGGGTGTACAACGCGCCATCCCAGCGCCAGATCACTGTTGTCATATTTCCAGTATTAAAATCAATCCCAGTAACTTCCAGCTCGAAAGCACCATCTTCATCAACGTCCACAATTTGAACATTCCCATCCGCAACTTCCAGGCGATATTTCTCCATGCCCAAGATATCGACATAATAGATCAAACTCTTATATTCCACCCCATTCCATGCCAGTAAATAATATTCCTGGTAGCCAGGCCAGTTCACTTCAATGAGTATATCTGGAACGTTGTCCTGATTTAGGTTATCCAAGCTTTTGACCACTGCCCCGCCGCCAGTATACAGATCTTCAGCCCGAGCCCCTGCCCCAGCGCGTCGGAACAAGATATCGCTCTCGTAGCCTCCACCAACACAACGGAAAGCCAACACATGAGATTCGCCCAACCCATTTCCATAGGGGATCGTCAAAGTCAACAGCACATCCAAAATTCCATCCCCGGTAAAATCATAAGAGATCACTCGCACCAGTGATTCTTCACCAGAAGGAATCTGTAAAGAAAACGCATTCCTTAGTTCACCTGCACTCCCACCTGCACTCAAATATTCAGCAATGGCCAAATCAAAATCGGGATCCTTCAATACATCAGGGTCAAGGATGACAGAAGCCTCTTCTGGAATACAAATATCCCCAACCGCAACGAACTCTATGGTTGGCGTAGAAGTTGGTTCATGTGTTAGTGTGATTGTGGGAGGAATTGGTGTGGTTGTGGGTTGAGGCGTATATGTAATGGTCGGCGGCTGAAGAGTGAACGTGGGTTCGATGCTGGGGGGTGGGTTGGTTGCCGTTGGTGATGGGGACTCCGTCTCCAAGGCCTGTTCAGCGCCAGACAGCGCCTGGCACATCACCTGCGAAAATACGAAAACCCCGATCACAAGGATGATCCATCTATTTTTCATGTTACACCTCACCAACACGTACGGAAAGAAACCCTCGATCTATGCAACCTTCTGCGCAAAGATCATAGGGTGATACTCCTCTGAGATATCTTCATCAGCATTAAACCCATGGCTCAAGACACCGGCTTCGAGGAGTTGGAAGCCGATCTCAATTAAAAGCTTCCGGTAATCTTCCAATCCAAAGTTACTCCAATACATGGCCACACCGAAGAAATCGTCCTCCGTGTATGGTGCTTCACTGGTTTGAGCTACAGTCGCCAGAAAATAGCCCCCAACTTTCAACCAGCGATGGATATTACGAAACAACTCAGGGTGTTCATCGCGCGGCAGATGGAAGATGGCATAGAAAGACACCACCGCGTCAAAATATGATGACGGAAATTGAGTAACCATGATATCACTGTTGATGAAGGTCGCTCCGGGCACGTTGGCTTTGGCCCGTTTGGTCATCTCACTGGAAAGATCAACCCCCGTTACTTGAAATCTCTGTGCTAAGGCACGCGCCACGGGAACTCCAGCACCACAACCAATATCAAGCACTCTCGCTCCATCATCAAGCCGATCCATTAGTAAAGCAAGCTCAGGATGCGCTTCATTCTGACGAGCCTGATCGTACCTTACTGCACAGCGATCATAGCCGCGCTGAACCAGGGCTTTGTAATCAATATTAGGGTCGTCAGCTGGCTTCATCGGGACACTTTTCGCGAAGGGCACGCACCCCAAATCTCTTGTGGGAAAACGATGCTGCCGGTACCGGGAAGATTGGGTACTTCCTGACCGGTATTCAGATTGATCCCATGTCTAATATATGCCTTGAAAGCCAGTTGACTGCAATAAAAAGCCGATTCGGTTTCTGAATCTAAGAAGTTCATGTTGTAGGGTTTTCCCGTTTCAGCCTGGACCAGACAATATTTTGCGACGCCCTCTCGAATGCGTTCTTCTTCGTCTTTTGATAAACCGCGGCCTTCCAGTGGATACGCTACGCCATAAAGTTGATCCAAGAATGGCCCGCGATGCTTGGTCATCTTCTTCGGGATCCAGGAATCCCCTCGCAGGTCAAAGGTCACCACACCCCTGCCACCAGATTCCACACACCGGCCTTCAGGGCCAACATAAATTGCTACGTGATCAACATCACCGGGCAAGAGTCTCCCCAACAAACGCCAAAATTCCCCAGCCTCGATCTCCAACACCATATCCGTCGTGCAAATGATATCCCCCGTTTGAAGTGGTAACCCTTCCAGGTTGTACGTGTAGATCATGGCAATCTCCTACACAATATGTCTCCAGGTGCAGTGCTAAAGTGCACTGCACCTGGAACCCATCTACATCCTAACTTCAGGGAATCCTCTGGTGAGCAATTTCTTGAATTGCAAAGGATGTTTAAGCAAATAGCTAGTGATGGGCGGCGGTTCGGGTGGGCCCGAGGCCACATCAGCCAAATGCTCCGGCCATTCAAAGAGCAAATGTCTAAGTTCACCTGGAGTTTCCATTTCAACCAAGGCTTGCAAGGTCGAGCGCAGCACGGCCATTTGCGTTTCACAATCCCCAGGGGAGCCCATAGTCAGGCTGAAGGGATGCTCGATGGCAGCAATACGCGGTGCGCTCACCGAAGCGGTCAGATCGGGGATAATCGATAGGGTGATTGTGGTAAACCCGGCGGCTTCGATCTCTCGTTGTAGCAGTCCGACGGACCAGCAGCAGATCGGTCAGGCAGGTACTAAGACAACCACATCGACAAACTCAGCTCGTAGATTGCGAATAATCGCCGGTGCGCTCTCATCCAGGAGCTGCTCTGGCTGCGTAGTGTAACCCATATACGAATAATGTGATGGAGCGACGCTGCCAATTTCGCCGCTCTCTTCGAGTTCAGTTAATCGATCCAGCGGAAGCAAACTGTTTAAATCTTGCTCTGCAAATTCAGGATTGATATGCAGGTGATAAACCTTAATATCCTCAGCTTTTGTTCCTTTCGGGATCACGCGATAGGTTGGATCACCCCACCAGGGGTTCTGGCGCTCGCCTTCCTGATCGAAGGGTTGATCCGTTTTCAATGCCATCGCCCCAGTGCTGATCATCGCCACTCGACATTCCGACAGCGGCTTTGATAACGGTGTCCAGGGTATCTCTTTTGGTTCAGCGTTATCAATCCAGGCTTTGGCAACTCGCCGAGTCCCCTTACTCACAAAGCGAAACGAGTCCACTTGTTTGCTCATGCGACAAACTCCTTATGCGACGAAATCTCTATTGAAATCCATTATAGAACAGGGGGATTACCTATACAAGATGAATATAGCAGGATTAACGCACTTTGGGTGGCCAGCCCAACCGAGTTGGGCGTAGAAAAGGCGAACCAACACCCAACGCGGTTGGGTGTCTACCCTGGAAATGCGTGAACTGCGTAAGTCCTATATAGTTTATTGGAATGCAAATGTTCACGATACATTTTTCTCAACAGGCGTTGACTGATCAGCAATCAACTTCCATCCCTCTGTCGTCTTTACATAGAGAGACATGAAGCGCGCCATGTAATCAAACTTGTCACCAGAATTTTCGCCACGCCCAATCCACCGCCCAATCAAAAGGGCAACGTCGCCAAAGATTTGCACATCATACTGATCACTTTCGGCAACATCCCAATGTCTATGACCTGAGGCGTAAGAGGCTACAGTTTCTGGTTTTCGTTTTACAGATCCATCAGATTGAAGTTGAGTGTACGCTTCGTTCAGAATTGCCTCGATTACATCAATATCGAGATCACGATGTGCCTGCACCCAACGCCGCTCCGTTTCAATCACTTCTTGGATTGCCTTACGCTCGCTCATTTTTCAACATAGTACGCAGTTCCTGGCGGCACGACTGCACATCGGTAAACACGATTCCGTTTATCCCTAACGACTGAGCGGCCTCGATATTTGGGGGAGAATCATCGATGAAGATGCAAGTCGACGGTTCCAACTGATAGGTATTCAACAAGTATTGGTAAATCTCTGGTTCTGGTTTGACCATCTTCGCTTGGCCAGAGATGACAATCCCTGCAAACTTATCCCAGAAATCGTAGATTTTTGTCAAATGCTGGTAATGTTCAACTGGCATATTAGACAAACAAAAAAGCGGGTACCCTTGTGCGCGTAGTTCATCCATCAAGGGCAGCGTTTCCGGCATTAAGATCAATGAATCCCGGACTGCCAACATCAATTTCTCGATTTGATCTTCACTCAACCCCGTTCGTTGTGCAAAGCGTTGAACCAACTCTGCTTCTGAATAACTTCCACGGTCTTTTTCTGCCCAATCAGGGTGATCAAAAATTGACTCTAACAGGGTACCTGCCAACTTGGGATCATTTGTAAAACCATCTACAATCCCTTGTGGATTCCACTCAACAACCACACCCCCCAGGTCAAAGATAATATTCGCTATGCTCATGAGAAGTTTAATAGAATCGACTATTTAATCTCTGCAATGCACTCGATTTCAACCAATGCATCGAGGGGATTCTGCTTTACAGATACTGTAGTTCGGGCTGGTCTGTGATCCCCAAACATGCGCTTATATACATTGTTCATCCCCTGGAAATCGGCCATATCCTTCAAGAAGACCGTGGTCTTGACCACATTCTGCAAGGACAACCCCATCCCACTCAATACAACCTCTAAATTCTGCAAAACACGCTCCGTCTGCTCCCCAATATCATCTCCTACCAACTGCATGGTTTCCGGATCGAGGGGAGTCTGCCCCGAACAGAAAACAAAATTCCCCGATTGAATAGCATGGCAGTAGGGGCCGATGGCTTCAGGCGCCTCGTCGATATTCTTGATTTGCATGTGGATCTCTCCTTGTAATTTAGGCTAGGCTGCAAATTATACCTTGCTAGAGAAAATCAAAAACGCGCATCGATTAGTGAAGATACGCGCCTCATCGAAAGTAGTAAAACATCATTAATTAGGATCAGCCGATAACCATCTCCTCAGTGAGCGCGAAATGTTAATATCTGGATTCAGGTAAGGATTAAAATTGTCTCCTTTATAAACAATGCTAACCAAGTCATCCAGATTCTGTTTTCGCCATTTATCAGATATTTGTGCGTGGAGATGAAAAGGATAACTATATTTGGGGGGCAGAATTCGAGTTCGTTCAGGAATGATTTTCTCAGCAAGCAATGTGCTCAAAATCGCTTTGTTCATGAACTTTTTCTGATCATTACTGATTGAATTCTGAAAATCTGTATCACCCATTAGATTTCCAAAGCAGTCATACCATAATTTGAATACACCCTTAGCAGGATTCACAGCAAAAGCATGGGCGCTGTAACATGCTCGGATGCGATTGTTCTCTATAAAGGGTGTGACAGTGGCCTGCACATCATCCACTCCAACTTCTTTGTAAATCCTTTGCCAATAATCGTCCAATGGATCACCTTCTAGAATGCCTTCTCCTTTTTTATACACGGGTCTTAGAGCGGCATCAAAATTCGCACCCAAGTCAAATAGCTCGGGAGGATTAAATACTAAATATTCCGGGCAAACCCACACAAGCGCCCTAAATCTATTTGCCGCCATCACTTCAGCATGATAGCAAGCAAACACTTGACCTTCATTAGGGTATTCTTGCAGCGCATCAGGAATCGTCAATTTTTCTCTATATATCTCCTCCCCATGAAAATCCTCAAAAGGTGCATTTTGCGATTCAGTCTCATATACAGTTATTGGACTGTCTGTAAGATTCCCTCCAAACTTCCGAATGCTGTCAATCAACCATTGGATCTTATAATAATCCTGCCTCGATCCTGCCAAGGTGATGAAATGCACTCCATCTGGTTTACCAAGATATTGGAAAAACTTCTGGGGGTGTTGCTCCATATGGTCACCCCGTTTTAACAACCTCCCATAATAAAATGCCAGGGCAAATAAAAGTGGGCGAAAAATTATGAACAATAAGAATGTTTTGATTTGTTCTGGATCAAATAAATCCATTTGCTTGATGAATGCGTATCCCGAAAACCCAACAAACCGAACTAGAATTGAAAGTAGATAAAGTAGCAAAACAGCGAAAATAATAAAAGTGTTTGCTTCCCACCCAACTGCAGCAGACTTCCTTTCCTCCCATTTTTGCTGATCCAGAATTGCCAAAGACGCATCGACATCATCATCTTTGTCAATGCCATAAGATGGGTGAGTAATGATTTCGTCCGCGGATTCAACATCGATGCTGCGTTTTTTGATTTCCTTATCAAGGCTACGCTTTGTCCTGAGCTGCCAACGCAGGGTATCACGCCGACGTAAGTAATCTCGATAAGAAATCAGGGATACAAATACAAGAATCAAAAATATTGCCAGAATACATTTCACTAAATCTTTAAAATCAAAATAATGTAAAAGTAAATCAATCCACCACATCTTGATTACCTCATAATGCTGAAATCAGCATGTTCCCTCTAAATAACTTTATCAACACAGTAAACCAAGTATAAATAAATTTCCCCCATACCACAACTATCAGAATTTTTAAAATCCACCCACTCCTCTTACAAAAAACACCCACCGATCTACCGAAATGACCGATGGGTGCATAGCTAACTACTATTTACCGTTCACTGCATACTGATTGCTGAAAACTTACTACTCGTACCGCAGCGCTTCTACAGGCTCCAGGCTGGCCGCCCGGTTAGCAGGATACAACCCAAAGAAGACACCCACCGCAGCAGAGAATAGCGTCGCCAGCAGCACTGCGTCCATCCCAATCACAGGGACGATATCAGCATCGCTGGCCGCGGCGATCTGCCCAACAACGGCAGAGATCAACCACCCCAGACCGATCCCCACAATACCACCGAACAAACTCAGCAACACTGACTCGGTCAGGAACTGCGTCAGGATATCGATCTTGCGAGCACCCATGGCCTTGCGCAAACCAATTTCGCGCGTACGCTCCACCACAGAGACCAGCATGATGTTCATAATGCCGATCCCGCCAACTAAGAGAGAGATACCCGCGATACCACCCAGGAAGATGGTCAAAATCCCTGTAATCGAAGAAGCCACGTCCAGGAAATCTTGCTGACTGAAGATAGTGAAATCATCCTGTCCGATCTCCGTGCGATGACGTTGGCGCAGAATTTGCGCAACTTCATCACTGGCTTGGGGAACAAGATCCGCGCTGGCTGCACCCACGAAGATCACATCGACACGGTCTCGCGTCGAGCGGCGGATCAAGCGCGCTTGGGCCGTAGTCAGCGGAACAATGATCTGATCGTCCTCACTGCCAAAGGAACCGCCACCTTTCTCTTCCAAAACGCCAATCACCCGGAAGGGCTGCCCCTCGATGCGGACAGTTTCACCCACAAGTCCAGACTTGCGGCCAAAGAGTTCATCGGCCACATCCACACCCAATATAACCACCGCCGAACGCCCAAGCATATGCGCTTCGCTGATGAATTCGCCTTCCGTAACATGATAGTTGCGCACAGTCTCATAATCCGGCGTGACACCGTTGATGGTGGTCACTTCACTCTCACCAGAGTAGCTTACTTCCGCATTACCCTGCAAGACCGGTGCGACACCAATTACCGAAGGCGCCGCAAAAGGATCAGCGATGGCTTCAGCATCACCCAGAGTCAGCGGTTCGGGGTTGCGCACATCTTCAGAGCCGCCACGAAAGACAAAGATCAAATTGGTGCCGATGCCTTGAATCTCACCCGTAATTGAGTTCTCAGCCCCGGTACCGATGGCCAGCATAGCGATCACCGCGCCCACACCAATCACGATCCCCAAGATGGTCAACCCGGAGCGCAGTTTATTCGATGTCAGGCTTTCTAACGCTTCAATAAACGATTGCCAGAAATTCATCAGCTAGCCCTCCACCACTTTCCCATCGAGGATGCGCACAATCCTTTGGGTTTGGTCAGCAATCTCGGGATCATGGGTCACGATGATCAGCGTCGTGCCGCGCTCTTTGTTGAGATTGAGCAGCAACTCCATAATGGCATCACCCGAAGCCGTATCGAGATTTCCCGTTGGCTCATCGGCCATCACAATGGATGGCTCATTGACAATTGCTCTAGCGATGGCCACACGCTGCTGCTGCCCGCCAGATAGCTCATTGGGTCTATGAGTCATACGATCTGCTAAATCTACCGCTTCAAGAGCCGCACGGGCGCGCTGGCGTCGGTTCTTGCCGTTGTGGGCATAGCGCAGCGGAAGTTCCACATTTGCCAGGGCAGTTGCCCGAGGCAGCAAATTGAAACTCTGAAAAATAAAGCCAACCTTTCGGTTGCGAATATTCGCTAACTGATCATCGTTTAATTCGGCAACACTTTCGCTATCTAAGAAATATTCGCCTGTGGTAGGTCGATCTAGGCAGCCCATGATATTCATCAGCGTGGATTTGCCCGACCCTGAAGGACCCATAATGGCAATCACTTCGCCCTGCTCAATGGTCATGGATAAACCACGTAAAGCATGCACCTCCACTTCGCCCATAGTGAAGACTTTGGTAATTTCGCGTGCATCAACAACTAAATCCGTCATACTAACTCCTAATGCGGCCCTCCACCTGGAGGGCCAAAACCATTCCCACCCTCTGTCAATTCTCGCGGCGGATTGAGGATCACTTCATCGCCAACTTTTAGTTCGCCACCGGCAACTTCACTATGCGTATCAGAAGAAGCTCCCAGAGTAATAGCAACTTTTTCGATACTGCCATCAGATTGCAGTAAATACACCACACGCTCATCATCAACAACGCGTACAGCGCGATTGGGAATCAACAAAGCCTGCTCCAACTGCCGAATGACAATATTCACCGCAGATGTCATCCCAGGGCGAATATCCTCATCAGGATCAAGTAATTCTACGGTCACAGTGAAGTTCACTACGCCGCCCTCTTCTGTACCAACTAAGGCGACTTCGACAACCTCGCCATGATATTCCTTGGCCAGCACGGCATCAAAACTCATCACAACTTCCTGTCCCTCAGCAATCTTGTTGATGTCCACTTCGGAAACTTCAAGATCTACCAAGAGACGAGAATAATCGTCGACGCGGAAAGCCAGGGTACCAGGGTCAACCTGATCACCTGATTTACTTTCTACAACAGTAACTACGCCAGCGAACGGCGCGCTGATATGCGCCTGATCCAATGTGGCTTGTGCGGCTGCCACCCGGGCTTCTGCTGCGGCGATATCATCCGCAGGCGGGCCATCTTGCAAACGCTCCCAGTCGCGCTGTGCATCAGCCAACTGAGCCTCATGCAAAGCAATATCAGCATTTGAAGAACCATCCTTTATACGCTCATACTCCAGGTTGGCTTCATCAAGTTGTGCCTGGGCAACAGCCAGGTCAGCCTGAGCTTCGGCGATATCGATTTCTGACCCAGTGCTCGAGAGGGAATTGAGTTTACGAACGGCAGCATCATAGTTTTGCTGAGCCTCTGCTAAGGCACCCTGAAAATTGGCTCGCTCAAGGTCATCATCGGGGCGGCCCTCGTAAGGTTCAAAATCTGACTGGGCCTTCTCGAGCCGGTCTTGCAGCAACACAACCTCAGCTTCGGCAGCATCGATATCAGATTTGCTGGCGGTCAACTGCACACTGCGCAAACGTCGCTCGGCATCTTCAACCGCCTGATCTGCATCGGCGATGGCCTGCAAAGCCTGTGCCTGCTGAAGTTCAGGATTCAACAGATCTTCCAGCGCCTGTTCGGCATCCTCAACAGCTTGTAGTGCTTCGGCGCGCTGCAGATCGGAGTTGAGCAGATCATCCAAAGCCTTCTGAGCGCTGACCAGATCTGCCTGAGCCAGGATAACACTCTGGGACAAAGATGTCTGCTCCAGCGCTGCCAGTTCAGTATCCAAGACAACTTCATCGCCAACTTGAACGTTCACCTGCTCAACTGTGCCCGAAGTCTTCCAAGTCAATTCGGCGCTTTGATTAGAGCGTACTCGCCCAGTCGCGCCAATGGTTGCTACCAATGTACCTTCTTCCACCGTCAATGTCTGTAAACTGGCCATCAATTCCTGGCGCGCTTTGTTCTGACTATAAGACTGCCAGCCAATAATGCCGCCAACAAAAACAGCAACCACAACGATAAAAATGATCCATTTCTTCATAAGTTTTGAAACTCCTTCTACCGATTTCTCATAGGACCACTTGGTCCCAGAGGGGAATTCAATATTTCAGTGATGGGATTGAGTAATATCTCATCTCCCTCAACCAGATCGCCAGCAATAACTTCACTATAATTATCCGCGCTAACCCCAACGGTGATGGGGCTTGGCTGGATCATGTTCGGGGACACGCCACCTCCCAAGGTTTCCAGCAAACCACCCAACGGGCGATTCGGACTTCCCTCGTTGGGGGCAGCAGGAATCCCTGACGCTATCCTGTTTCCAAACAGATAAACCACGCGCTGGCCATCCAAAGCCCTGATCGCCTGATTTGGCACTAACAGGGCGTTTTCAATTCGGCTAATCTCGATCCCTACCGAGGCAGTCATCCCTGGCCGTATTGCTGAATCAGCATCGGTCAACTCGATGGTCACTTCAAAATTGACCACTCCCTGCGTCTCAGTTCCTACCGGGGAAATTGCGACCACCACCCCATGGTATTCCTTGGCCAAAACTGCATCGTAGGTTAGGAGGACATCCTGGCCCAGATCAACGCTATTGATATCAATCTCCGAAACCTGCAGATCGACGAATAAACGAGAAAGGTCATCCAGGCGGAAAGCAATGCTTCCAGGGTCGACTTGCTCACCAGGGCGATGATTTACTTCAGTGATGACGCCAGCGAATGGGGCCGCTATTTGGGTTTTAGCCAGTGAGGCCAGTGCCGCTGCAATACGCGCTTCAACCGCAGCGATATCATCCACTGTGGGGCCATCTTTGAGTCGCTCCCATTCCCGCTGCGCATCACCCAGCTTCGCATCGAGAACAGCAATCTCTGCCTCAGTAGGGCCATCTTTTATCCGCTGCCACTGTCGTTGGGCATCAGCCAATTGGGCTTGCGCGGCGAACAGCGCCGCCTCTGCGACAGCAACATCCGTTGGATCTGGGGGGGCTTGCAGTTCATTGTATCGATCCACCAACGTGACATAGCGTTTCTGCATTTGCGCTAGTTGAATCTGCAAATTGCTATACAACTGCTTGTAGAAGATGCGGCTTTCAAAAGGATGCAAAATTGTTTGATTGGCTTTCTTTTCCGCATCGGTGACATCCTCTTCCAAATCAGCGATCGATTTTTCCGTCAGCAAGATGTTGGAATAGATTTGCTGCAAGCTCCAGGCGGAGGCGGGGGTCATCAAGATGTCATAATGTCGCTGTGCTCGCTCCAAATCTCGTTCAGCGTTGGCAATAGCTGACTGAGCTTGAGCCTGCGTCATAGCCGGGTTGAAAGCATCTTCCAACGCTCGCTTGGCATCTTCAACTGCCTTCAGGGCACCTGCTTGCTGCGACTGCGAATTGAGCAGATCATCAAGTTCCTGCTGTGCGTTGATCAGGTCTACCTGCGCCATGATCACAGATGAAGGCAATGAATTTTGGTCAAGCGAGGCTAAAATTTGTCCTTTCGTCACCTGATCACCAACTTCAACGGTGACTTCACTGACCTGTGCAGAAATATCCCACGCCAGCACTGCACTTTGTTCTGACCGTACAACGCCATCAGCCTCTATAAAGGAAATCAACGGGCCGCGCTCGAGCGTGACCGTTTCTAATTCTTCAACAAAGGTGGCCATCTGGCGCTGCCCAATCACACGCGCAAAGAGGAATGCCCCTACCAGTAATACCACCACTACAGAAATTATAATTATCAGTTTCTTGCGATTTGTTTTTTTACTCATTAAGATTCACGTGAAGTCTCTTCTACCGAACTTACGGCCTTATCAAAAAGTAGCAAAAATGTGTCTTTCTCTGCAGGCTCCAGCCCAGAAAGGAATTCTTTCAATGCAGCCTGCTGATGTGTACGCAATTGCGCTAGCATAGTTTCACTCTTTTCTGTCAAGAAAAGAGGTTTAGCCCGCTTATCATCGGGATCGCGACGGCGTTCCAACCAGCCATTTTTTACCAACCGCCTCACGCCCACACTAACAGTAGGCGGCGTAACCTTGAGACCTTCAGCCAGTTCTTGAACACCACAACCTGGATGACGAGAGACCCAATACAAAGCAGCCACCAGAGGGGGTGAAAGCTCACAATCTTTAGGAAGGCGCATCAAACGCAGTGCTGAAAGGCGCTGCAGCAACGCTTCCATGCGAATTTCCGGAGAATTTGAAGAAGTCATAGCTCATTCAAATTAGTTAGTTTATCTAACTAAACGAACGAATTATATGAGTTTCTTTGGTAATGTCAAGATACACTTCTGTTCTGATGTCAATCCACCCCCTCTCATTACCTTCCCTTTCCGTAGGAAATTTCTGGCATTGTTATCGCTTTAGAAATTATGTGTTCTAGAACAACAAATTTGTAAAAAATGTGTCTTTTCTCACATATAAAACAAGTAGAAACGCGAGAATTTTAACTATATTGTGTGCTAAAATTCGTTTGTTACACTTATCACAATGATGTGTGACATTATACTTTAAATGAATGACATCTGGAACTAAAATAATACCAGTTTTGTCGATATTATCTGAACTGATATTCGTACACTATTCGGAGGAATAGGCATGTCCCAAGCAATCCCCAGTGAATTTCTAGCTATAGATCGCAAATCTCGCGCCACAGCTGCGTGCGGTGGTTTAGTAATCCGCGATCCAGAAGAGCGCGTTGGTGATTTTAATGATGTCGTTATCCCTTTAGGTGCTGAATGTGCACAGCTTGAAGCAGCCCGCTGCATTCATTGCCCTGATCCCGCGGGCTGCGTAGTAGCCTGCCCAACGCATAACGATATCCCCTCGGCAATGTGGCTGATCGAGCAGGGCGAATTCTTGAAAGCGGCCAAACTCTACCGCCAGACCAGTTCGCTTCCCGAAATCTGCAGTCGGGTATGCCCCCATGAACAGCTTTGTGAGGGAGCTTGTGTCGTGGGAAAATCTGGTGATCCAGTGATGACCGGTGCGCTAGAAACATTTGTGATGAATTTTGAACGGGCTGTGGAAGATTACCAGATCCCAGCCGGCGAATCATCGGGGAAGAAGGTAGCCATCATTGGTGCAGGACCTTCCGGCATTAGCTGTGCTGATCAATTAGTACAAAACGGTCATGAAGTGACGATCTTCGAATCTCTGCCTAGCGCGGGAGGGTTGCTGACCTATGGTATCCCCAACTTCAAACTCCCCAAAGAGCAAGTATTCACCATAATTCACGATTTAGAGAAAGCCGGAGTGCAGTTTGAATACGGCGTATACATCGGCAAAGACAAGACCATCGAAGACCTCTTCGCAGAAGGTTACGAAGCTGTCTTCATCGGTGTGGGTTCCCAGATTGATGCCCCATTGAAGGCTGAAGGTGTTGATCTTCCAGGTGTTCACTTAGCTACCGAATTTTTGATCCGCAGCAACGTCAGTGGAGACCTATTACCACACCAGATGCGAGAGCCCTTAGAAGTTGGGGAAAAGGTTGTCGTTATTGGTGGTGGAGATACTGCATCAGACTCTTTACGCTCTGCGCTTCGCCTGGGTGCCAAGGAAGTAACCTGTCTGTACCGGCGAACACTGAAAGAAATGCCCGGTGGAGAAAAAGATCGCAAACTGGCTGTCGAAGAGGGTGCAAAGTATCAATTCCTCACCCAACCGATTAAATTTATTGCTGGTGATGATGGCAAACTTGCCGCGGTCGAATGTTTACAAATGGAACTGGGCGAACCTGATGAATCAGGCCGCCGTCGACCGGTCAAGATTGAAGGTTCCAACTTCATCGTCGAAGCAGATACCGCTGTTTTGGCCTTAGGCTACTGGCCCGACGAAGCCATCGGCAAAACGACCCCCGGGCTTGAAACCCATAATTGGGGTTTGATCGCTATCGATAAAGAGACTGGCGCCACATCGGTTCCCGGTGTCTATGCTGGTGGTGATGCTGCAACCGGTCCAGACCTGGTGGTGACTGCCATGGCCGCTGGCCGCAATGCTGCCTGGGCTATTGATGAATACCTGCAAAGCAAATAATTCCCCCTAAAAACACATTTTTCAGCAGCGTGTTCAAGTGAAACTACACTTGAACACGCTGCTTTGTTTTTCCCAACAATTTAGACATCCGCGGTATAATTAAACGTGTGTCCACCAGTGGTGAACACACGTTTTTTGCGTAAGAATCAAGTTGAGGAAGACCATTTTATGGATTTTGGTACAGTTCGTTCCGTAGATATCGACGATCAAATGCGCTCCGCGTATCTCGATTACGCCATGAGCGTGATCGTTGCCCGCGCCCTCCCCGACGTTCGTGACGGCCTGAAACCCGTACATCGACGCATTTTGTTTGCCATGCACGATATGGGTATACGCGCAACGGGATCATACAAGAAATCTGCCCGTATTGTTGGTGAGGTACTTGGTAAATATCACCCACACGGTGATGCAGCCGTTTATGACAGTATGGCGCGTATGGCGCAAGATTTTTCAATGCGCTATACCATGGTAGATGGCCAGGGTAACTTTGGCTCAATCGACGGTGACTCACCTGCAGCAATGCGCTACACCGAAGCTCGTATGGGGCGCATGGCGGAGGAGATGCTCACAGATATTGACAAAGATACTGTCGAATTTGCTGACAATTTCGACGGATCTCTGCAAGAGCCCACAGTACTGCCCTCACGTTTGCCCAATATGCTCTTGAATGGTGCTTCGGGGATCGCTGTTGGTATGGCAACCAACATCCCGCCGCATAATATGAGTGAGTTAGTTCAAGCGCTGACGTATCTCATTGATCACTACGACCAAATTGATGATGTCACCATTGAGGACCTTCTGCAATTCCTGCCTGGGCCCGACTTCCCAACCGGAGGGGTGATCGTCGGAGACGAGGGCATTCGCCAGGCTTATACGACAGGCCGCGGCCGAATTGTCTTGCGCGGCAAAGCCTTCATTGAGGAACGCGATCGCGGTCGACATCGTGTTGTGGTCACCGAAATTCCCTACCAACTCAACAAGACCACGCTGATCGAGCGCATTGCGAGCCTCGCCCGAGATGGCAAACTCGATGAGATTTCCGACCTGAGAGATGAATCTGACCGCACAGGAATGCGCATCATCATCGAACTCAAGCGTTCGGCACATCCACGCAAGGTTCTCAACCAGCTTTATAAATACACACCCCTGCAATCGACCTTCGGCGCTCAAATGCTGGCCCTGGTTGATGGCGAACCTCGTTTACTATCACTCAAACGGTCTTTGCATTATTATGTCGAACACCGTTTGGATGTAATCACGCGCAGAAGCCAGTTCGAGCTTGCCAAAGCCAAAGATCGTGCCCACATCCTTGAAGGCTTACTGATTGCCCTGGCAAACCTGGATGATGTTGTCCAGACTATTCGCCAATCACCCGATGTGGATACTGCCAAAGAACGCCTGATGACACGCTTCGGTCTCACCGAACGCCAAGCTCAGGCCATCCTGGATATGCAGCTCCGCCGCCTTGTCGCTCTCGAGCAGCAAAAGATCGAAGACGAGCACAAAGCCCTGCTGGAGCGCATAGAATACCTTGAAGATCTGCTTGCTCACCCCGAGAAGATGCTCAAATTGATCAAAGATGATTTAGCCGAACTGGCCGAAAAATATAACGATGAGCGCCGCACGATGATCGCCCGCGAGGTAAGCGGCGATCTTAGCGATGAGGACCTTTACGCCGACGAAGCTTTATTGGTCACGATCACCGAGCGTGGCTACATCAAACGCGTCGATGCAAAGACCTATCGTTCTCAACGACGCGGCGGGCGCGGTGTAATCGGGCATACCACGCGCGATGAAGACGAAGTGCTAATGATGTTCCCAGCGCGCACCTTTGATACGATCCTCTTTTTCTCTGATCGCGGAAAAGTGTATTCTGAAAAAGCCTATCAGATCCCTGATGCAGGGCGCACTGCCAAGGGCATTTCGATTGTCAATGTGTTAAATGTAGGGCCGCATGAAACCATTACCGCTGCGGTTGCCGTGCCCGATTTCGAGGCCGCCGACTACTGCACCATGATGACCCGCATGGGAAAGATCAAACGTGTGGCACTCTCTGAGTTTGCCGCAGTACGTCCCTCGGGATTGATTGCCATGGGCTTAGCCGATGATGATGCACTCGGCTGGGTACGTACAACCAGCGGAGATGAAGAAGTGATCATCATTACTGAACATGGTCAGGCTCTGAGATTCCATGAAAAAGAAGTTCGCTCCATGGGCCGTCCCGCTCAAGGAGTAAACGGTATAAAACTACGCTCTGAAGATAAGGTTGTTGGCATGGAGATTGTGGAACCTGGTGCAGATCTCCTGGTTGTCACGACCAAAGGCTTCGGAAAACGAACATCCCTGGATGAGTACACACCCAAAGGGCGCGCGACTATGGGGATTTTGACCATTGATAAGAATGCCGTTTCCAATGTCGGCCTTCTCACCTCGGCGCGCGTTGTTCAGCCTGAGGAGGATTTGATCACACTGATCTCATCCAATGGCATTGTCATTCGCACAAAGGCCGACACGATTTCCAAATATGGCCGGGCTACGCGCGGCGTGCAGATCATGAACCTGGAAGCGGACGACTCTGTGGTCTCAATGGCACGTTTTGCTGCAGCAGACCTGCGTAAAGTAGGAGCTATTGAAACAGAAAACGAGCAGCCAAAAAGTTAATGCGTAGCAGTCGGGGTTTCCACGCCAAGGGCGCGCAGAACGACCCTGATTACCTTCCCAAAACAAAAAAGCCGGTCGCGTAAAAATTTGCGACCGGCTTTCATTTTTTCTATATCTATGATTTAGAAGAAAGGCAATGCTATCTTCTCAGTGACCAATAGGCAAAACGTACTTAAAATACACACCATCATTAACAGCATCGCCGCTATGATCAAACGCTGCACGGGTGTCATCCCCAGAAACAAGATTTGCCCAGGGGAATCCTGCCCTACTTCAAAAAAATCATCGTCTTCTTCAAGAAAAACTGCATCATCTGCTTGATCACGTAGATCGTCGAGCATGGCAACCTCCCATGTCTAATGTGGTTATCGATAGTTTAGCTTATTTTGTAGAACTGTCAACCGGACGCAAGTGGATTTCTCCAACATGGAGGGATTTCAATTCCCCGGAACGGAGTCTGACCCGAAGAGATCCATCGTCGTTCAAGTTGATAATTTGGCCCTCAACTAGCGGAAAATCACCGCCATCTGTCTCCGAGGTGATCACCTGAACCCAATCACCAAGAAAGGCTAACTTCTCGCGCCAGGCCTGGATAAATTTCGGCTCAGATAATCGCGGCAGCCATCTGAGTAACTCAGCCAAGACAAGATGCACCAAAACCTGTCGGTCCACTTTCCTACCGAGAGCAGCCTCCACGCTGGTGGCAGGAAAGGGGCGATCATGATGGCCCGTCCAATTATTCGGCGGCACAGAACTAGGTGCAACATTGATGCCAATCCCTAAGATCACCGCTGACAAGTGGCTTCCCACCCAAGAGGCTTCTGCCAAAATTCCAGCGACCTTTAGCCCTCCGATCAACACATCATTAGGCCATTTGATCTCCGCCGGGAGTTGATAAGAATGCCTCAGCACCCTGCTGACACCCATGGCACCTAGACCAGTAATTCGTATAATCTGTCCACCCTCTTCGGGAATGTCCGGGTGCAAAATCAAGCTCATAGCCAGCGCCGATCCGGGCGGCGTGAACCAATGACGAGCACCACGCCCGCGCCCAGCTGTCTGCTCATCAGCGATGACCAACGAACAATCTGGCGCACCTTCCCGAACCCAGTCGGCAGCATAATCATTGGTAGAGCCAATGGTGTCAAAATATCGGATCTCCCCCAATGGTAAATCGGCCAAGCGTATTTCAAGGGTCTGTTGATCCATGGGGTAGATTCTACCGCATTTACGTCTGATCTTTCCCACCCTTCGACTTCGCGTCTAGATGCAAATCAAAATGGTGATTTTTATTCCTGAGCGGAACTTTTGAGAAGTCGAAGGACAAAATCGCTACTCCGCTCAGGGTGTTTGATTAGTATATCGGCAAACTGGGATCGACATCCTTTGCCCAAGCGTTGATGCCGCCTTTGAGGTTCTTGACCTTGCGGAACCCGGCGCTGACTAACACTTCCAGGGCGCGGGTGGAACGGCCGCCCATCTTACAAAAGAGTACGATCTCTTCAGCGCTATCGAGTTCGTGCATCCGGGATGCCAACTGTCCCAAGGGAATCAGGTCGGCGCCATCGAGAGCAGAAATTGCTAATTCATGTGGTTCGCGCACATCGATTAGGCGCAAGCCATTGCCTTCATCAAGTCGCGTTTTTAGATCGCTGGCAGTGATATCCCAACCTTCACCGGCAGAGCCCTCATCCTGGTCATGAGCAGGCATACCACAGAACTCTTCATAATCGATTAACTCGGTGACCTGTGGATTGTCACTGCAAACCAGGCAATTGGGGTTCTTGCGCAGTTTGACAAAGTCGTAGCTCATATCCAGGGCGTTATAGAGCAGCAGCTTTCCAATCAGCGAGTCGCCAATACCCAAGATCTGTTTGATGGCTTCGGTAGCCTGGATGCTGCCAATGGTTCCCGGCAGGATGCCCAAGACGCCGCCTTCAGCGCATGAAGGAACTAACCCAGGGGGTGGCGGCTCAGGGAAGAGACAGCGGTAGCAGGGGCCTTCATCGGCATAGAAAACGCTGGCCTGCCCGTCGAAGCGGAAGATTGAACCATACACATTAGGCTTGCCGGTCAACACACACAGATCATTGACTAGATAGCGCGTGGGGAAGTTATCCGTGCCATCAATGATCAGATCATAGGGCTCGGCGATGCGCATGGCATTCTCCGAGTTGAAGATCTCGTTATAGATATCCACCCGAATGTCAGGGTTGATATCCAACATGCGCTCGCGGGCAGACTCTACTTTAAGTTCGCCCAACTTGGATTCTCCATGAATAACCTGGCGCTGCAAATTGGAAAAATCAACTACATCGTAGTCAACCAGGCCAATGCGGCCAATTCCTGCCGCAGCCAGATACAAAGCCACGGGCGAGCCCAGTCCACCTGTGCCGATTATCAGCACAGAGGCGGCTTTGAGCTTCTGCTGACCTTCCAAGCCAACTTCGGGTATCAATAGGTGTCGCGAATAGCGGTGAATTTCTTCGTGAGAAAGAGTAGGTAACATAGCAACCTCGTGGAGTGGCAAGTATGGAGAGTGGAACGATCGCGCTCCTCTCTCTATTGCTCGCTCACCGACCCCCGGCAATCGAGGGGATAATTCGTAATTTGTCATTTTCTTTCAAGGGTGTCTCGATGCCGTCGAGGTAACGCACATCTTCCTCACCTAAGAAAAGATTGACAAAAGCGCGTAATTCTCCGGAATCTGTAAAAAGGTGTTTTTTTAATTCTGGGAATTGCTCTGTCAAATCACCGAGTGCTTCGGCAACATTTTGTCCTTTCACTTGAACTTCGGTTTGGCCATCCACGTAGGGACGTAAAGGTGTAGGTATTCTTATCGTAATCATTTTTCCTCAGTTTGATAAATCGAATTTTGTTTTTAGTGTTTTGATGCTCTAAAAGTACCACATTTTACAAATGCAATGAACTATATTGAAAAATCCTCGCCATGCCATATGCCATTCACAGGCACATTAATATGCGCTGAAGACTGCTGGCTCGTGTTCAACTGGCTTTCAAGTGATTCAACTCGCTCTAACAAGACAGCTAATGACTCTCCAAAAAGGTCGGGTAAAGCCGAATGATTGAGATCAGGTGCATCGCTTTGACGCTGGGGCTTGCTCCTGGCAATATTCTGTCCAGGTACCCCAACTACAACAGAGTTTGGATGAACAGATTTAACCACAACTGCGTTGGCACCTATACGAGTGTCATCTCCGATAGTAATCGCGCGGCTATCCACTTAAGGCGGGACAGCACCGGTAGCCAAAGGGTCGTGAACGA
>CAZLNX010000011.1:0-42941 GCA_964560795.1 uncultured Anaerolineales bacterium
CTCGGTTTTGAAGGTGCTATGAACTTCTTTTCTCAATAACTTCACACTAATGATTGGCTAAAAATTATCGAAACCGACGAACTGCTAATCATCATCGGAAGGAGTATTCTCATCGCCATCCTTAGGAGGAACATGATCTTCGCCCGCTTTGGTAGGCTCGAAAAATGCGGCTGCTACTTTCTTAAGTTTTTCGACGGCATTCTCTGAGAACATTCCTACCAGACCAGCAACTCCAGCGAAGCCATAAACACTGGTCGCTTCAACATCAGCTTCGGGAGAAAAGAGACCTGCTCGCAACACCAAATAGAATAACAGCGCCAGCGTCGCTCCACTGAAAGGCAGCAAGATATATTGCAGAACCCAACTTCTAACTAGGTTGCGATTACCGACATACCAGAAGAAGGAGCGCAGTGCGTGCACCATGCTGCCCAGCGCCCCCGAAAGAATCACAATCATAATCAAACGCACTTCGTCCGTCAGGTTGACCGTTTCTCCGGGAGGCCAGACGCGCAACAAACTGAAAATCAAAAATAAGGTGAATACAACCAGATAGATTGCAATGACCACAATCCCAAAACTACTTACAAGTTTAGGCTCAGACTCAGGTGTTACTTCAATTTCTTCAGATGGTGGATGTTTCTCTGGGGGTGGTTTCGGAGTTGATTTTCCTTTTTTCGCCATGACTGTTCCTCCTTAAGAAATGCAGTGCATGTAAATGGGCAAATTACTCAGACAATTGCGTTTCCAATTATAACACTCGCATCAGGGGGTCGATGAATAGTAAACAAAAAAACCTCGGAAACTCAACACCGAATTTCCGAGGTTTCATTGAATTACGCTCAATACTTTTTATAAGCCAATGCACTCGTACAAACGTTTCAGATCAACATGCTCTGTAATAAGATGCTGGAATTGCTCCAATTTGGCTGTTTGACCGAGGCGGGTCTTACCAAAAACGCGGTCAATGGACTCGATAGCTTCCATCGTATTCTCTGGAACTAACAGCACGGGCACACCCATCTGGTCAGCTTGCTTGATGATCAGTGGGCTGGGGTGCAGATTGCCTGTAAGGATCAAGCAAGTGGTGCTAGTTTCCAAGGCCGCCAACTGTATATCGGTGCGGTCACCGCCAGTAATGACGGCTTTGTTGCGCTGCTTGCGCATGCGGCTCAAGGCGGCTTCGGCAGTCATGGCACCTACAGTGAGATTTTCGATAACTGCATCGGTGGTCGTGGTCTCGGTGAGAATCTCTGCATCCAAGACTTCGAGCAACTCTTCAACTGTCAGGGCTGCCAAGCCACGCGCTTCGGGGAGCACACCAAAAATCGGGATGCCCTGCTTTTCAAAGTACGGTCGGGCCACTTCTTCAACAAAGTCTGCTGCCTCAGATGGGACACGGTTGATGACTACACCACACATTGATTCGCCCAAGCGGAAGCGGGCAGCCACGATGTCATCCATCAGCAAAACTTCGTCTCGATATTTGACAACGACGAGAACTTTGCTTTTCAACGCTGCGGCAACTTCGGGCGTAGGCAAGCCCATCACATAGCCTTCGCGCAGACTGCCACCACCTTCTAAGAGTAATATATCCTGACCTTCGCCGGCTGCCTCGGCAGCAGCGCATACTTTGGGCATCAAGTCACCCGCATTATCACCTGTGAGGTGTTCCTGTAAAATTTCGGGGGTCACTACAACAGGGGATAAATCCGCGGGGGCCACAGCCAATCCTAAAGCTTGTTTGACAAATGCAGCATCTTCGTCCGCTAAATCGTCGCCAATGCGCCAGGGCTGCAAGCTGAGCGGCTTTAAATATCCAACCTTGTTGCCTTTTTCGATCAAGCGCTTGCCCAGAGCCAGACACAGCGCGGTCTTGCCTGAATACCGATCAACGGATGTTATATATAATGATTTCATTGGGTTCTCCTTTATCCTGCTCACTCACTCAAAACCAGCCGCATATCAATTGCAATCGCGCCTTGACCCTGAGGGTAAACAATCAAGGGGTTAATATCTAATTCAGTAATTTCGGGGAAATCTGTCACCAACTGGCCAATACGCAGTAGTGTGTTGACAATAGCTTCCTTGTCTACAGGGGGTTGTCCGCGGACACCATTGAGCAGCGCATGAGCGCGGATTTCTGCAAGCATCATCTCCGCATCACGCATAGTGAAGGGAGCCACACGGAAAGTAACATCCTTGAGGGTTTCGACGTAAATTCCGCCCAGGCCAAAGGTAACCAGAGGGCCAAACTGGGGATCGCGGTTCATGCCTACCAGCACTTCTAAACCACCTGGAGGGGCCATTTCTTGAACTTGACAACCCCAAAGGCGCGCTTCAGGAAGATAACGCTGAGCCCGGTAAGTCATTAGCTCAAACGCATCGCGCAACTCTTCCCCGTTCCGCAGGCCAACTTTGACCCCGCCGACATCGGTCTTGTGCAAGATATCTGGCGAGGCAATTTTGAGCACTACCGGAAAACCAATCTGTGTTGCAATCTCTACTGCCTCAGCCGGCGTAGCCGCAAGGCGAGATTGGGGCGGATTCAGCCCATAAGCTTCAAGAATAGCTTTGGCTTCAGCATCACCAATCGATAAACGCTCTGCAGCGCGCACGCTATCAAACAATTCTTTGGTGGCCGCTTTATCTACATCAAAATTGACATACTCAGAAAGCGGCCGAGTTTTGATCTGTCGGTAATTTGACATGGCCTTATAAGCCGTTGCTGCCCGCTCAGGGAAGGGGAAATTGGGGACCCCGTATTCGGTGAGAATATCAATACCCTGAGAGACAACGGCTTCGCCCATGAAGCAAGAAATAACCGGTTTATCAATTAGTTTGGCCAACTCACCAATATCAGTAGCTGTTTGTTTGATCTCGGTCATCGCCTGAGGGGTCAGCACAACCATCAGGCCATCGACATTGGGATCTTGGGCAACTTTTTCTAAGGCAAACTTATAGCGATCTGCACGAGCGTCTCCGAGTACATCAACGGGGTTTGCAGCGCTGGCGGCACCGGGAAGGAATTCTTCCAATGCCTGTTTAGTTTCCAACTCGAAGCGCGCCAGACTCATACCGGCTCTTTCAAGAGCATCGGTTGCCAAAATACCAGGACCACCTGCATTCGTGATGATCCCAATCCGATCTCCATTTAGCAAAGGCTGATACCCCATTGCTAATGCGATATCAAAAAGCTCCTCCATCGATTGCGCACGCAGCACACCTGCTTGACGAAAAGCCGCCTGATAAGCCTGCTCCGACCCAGCCAGCGAGCCAGTATGCGAAGATACCGCTCGGGAACCGGAATCAGTTACGCCCGACTTGATCGCTACAACCGGTTTTTTGCGGGTAACTTCGCGGGCTACCTTAATGAACTCCTGTCCATCCGGCAAGCCTTCGCTGTACATCATGATGACGTTCGTGTTGGGATCATCCGCCCAGGCCTCTAACAAGTCAATTTCACTGACATCTGCTTTATTCCCCAGACTGACAAATTTCGCCAAGCCTAAGCGACCAGCTTGCGCCCAATCCAGGATTGCAGTTCCTAAAGCGCCAGACTGCGACATAAAAGCCATGGGTCCGCTGGGAGGTGTTCCTGCTGAGAATGATGCATTCATTGGCGTAATCGTGTCAATCACACCCAGGCAGTTTGGGCCAATCAATCGAATACCACATTCTTTCGCAATATCAATCAACTCACGTTCGCGCTCCAAGCCTTCCATGCCAGCCTCACGAAAACCCGCACTGATGACAATCGCAGCCGGGATACCCTTTTGGCCGCAAACTCGCAGCGCGTCGGGCACATATGTATATGGAATAACTATGACCGCCAGTTCGATGTCGTCAGGCACATCCATGACCGAAGCATACGCTTTCAACCCCAAAACTTCGTCAGCTTTGGGGTTGATGGGATACACTGCACCTTTTTGGACGTAACCGCCCTCCACCAGGTTGTTTAGAACAGCAAATCCCAGCTTAGCTGGATCTCTAGATGCACCTATCACCGCCACCGAAGACGGCTCAAAAAAAGGTTTCAACATTAAAATTTTCCTCTAATTTATCTCCGAATACGGCGTATTATATCTTACAAGGGATTTCACCGTTTATGAAGATTTTCACGAATGTTACCTGACATATGTAAGCCCGTATATCAACTCCCCGTGTGGATACATGACGCAATACTTCAGCAAATTCAGGATCTGCTTCTTCGTGTGGAGAGAAAACCTGGGCGTCGGGACGCTGAATGATAAAAACAACGGCTGCTCGGACTCCCTTTTGGGCTGCTTCCCCTAAAGTGAGCAAATGCCTTCGCCCCCGAGCAGTGGGCGCGTCCGGAAAGCGCGCCACCCCATTTTCTACCAACGTCACGGACTTAGTTTCAACCCATTGGACTCCCAACGAATCTTCAAGATAAAAATCCAAGCGACTCTCGCCAAGGAAGACCTCTCTTTTAAGTCTTCGAATGTCTCCGAAGACACCTGAAGACTCTGAGTGTAAATACTCTTCAAACAGCGGATTGGGCAAACGAGCATCCACCGAGACCAAAACATCGGCATATTCGACAAGCCGGAGATCATATGCCGTTTTTCGCTCAGGGTTCTGCGCTCGAGAAACCCACACCTTTCGCCCCGGGGTGAACAGTTCCGTCAGGCGGCCCGAGTTAGCCACATGCGCCCATGCCTCACTACCATTGATATCAACAGTAGCCCTAAAGCGATTATCCCGACGGATAAATTTGGCAGGGATCAAATTGGGAAAATCCAACGCTACTCCTGTAATATCTGATTAACAAATCTTTCCATTTTCTGAAAATGCGAACCTTTCCAATATATCTGATCACATTCCGGGCAAATGCGGAACTCTTCAAAATATAACTTTGTCTTTGGTTCTAGTCGATCGTACACATCTGCCTTAGGAACAGACCGTAACAGTCCATTACACCGCGCACATCGCGAGAAGGGTTTTGCCAAACCAGACAGGTCAAAGCGCTCTAAAATTTCCTTCACCTGCTGCTTGGGATTCTTTGCCCTGACACAGTACCCATGCGTCACCACACTCCGTTTCAGCAGGCCTCGATCACGGGTCAAAAGGATGCGCCGATCGCCGCTGGATATCTCAGCCAGTTCAATATCCGCAAAGTCGTTGCGATAGAGAGTATCAAACCCAAGTAAACGCAGATATGCGGCTAATTTCCCCAAATGACCATCTAACACAAAGCGCAGCTCACGCAGCGGTTCCGGTCTGACTTGCGATAGCGTTTTAATATCCATACTCTCGAAAACTGGATAAACGCTAACCCGATCCCCCTCCTCCACCCGGCATTCAAATCCCACAGAATTTCCATTGACCAGGATCAAATCTACTTCGGTGTGGGGTACACCCAATGACTCTATCAGGTGCTTGACTGTCTCATGCCCATCGAACGAGTGAATGAAATCCGCCCGCTGGTATGCGCGGGGCAGAAAATCATTCAACTCAGCGTAAAAACGAAACGTAGCTTGCGGCATTTTTCGATTTCACCGCAGAGACGCGGAGATCGCTGAGATGATTATCGGTTTATCAGCTTTCTCAAAATATATCTACTCTACGCACTCGGTGTCTCTGCGGTGAAAATATCTTAATTGGGTGATGTAATGCTTTAATGTTTATGGAGTAATTTCAACTAGCCCAGGCTCACCTAGCTGACCGTCAATCTTGATCTCAGTTGGAAGAAATGCCTGAATAACTTCAGCATTGGTTAGCAGATGTTGGGTCAGCTTGGATGTACGCAACATCGAAGGTCCGTTGGCAAAAGCCAGGGGCAGCAAAAGCTGATCAGCAAGATATTGGTCAATAGCACCATCGCTATCCATGAATTCTTCGATCTGATCGACAACTTCATCGGCAACTACTTCAGCCCGTTTACCGGGTGCGCCCAGGGCGAAATAACAACACTGGCTGTGCTCGAATTCAGCCAGCAAAAGCATTACCGTACCTTTGAATCGCGCTGGAAACTGCACGTTGCGGATATCATTAAGCGGGCACTTACTTCCCAGACGACTAACCACACGTTGGCGTTGGCGCTTGGCAATATCACGAGGCAAATTGGCGGTTGCCGAAATTCCGCGGATCTGTCGCAGCTTACCGCGCTCAACGAGAGTCAGGGGTTCTATCAATTGCGCAGGATGGATTTTCGCCCGGATACGCCCCCCACCCTGGGGGTAAAAGCCAGCCAGCTCCATAGTCAATTGGGCTTCAATGCCTATCTGACGCAAATACTGCAACCAATGCCAATCCAAATAATGAAAACCAGGACTCCAAGATACATGAGTCCCTCCGGTGATGGTCACTGAAGAAGCCTTGTTGGCTCTCGAAAGGGGTAAAAGAATGGTTTGTAAAACCAATGATGTCGAACCGGCTGTACCGATATCAAAGTGGAGATTCCTTCCAATAATTTCTCCTGGCTCGAAAACCAACTCGGTAGCGCCCATTTTCGCACCTTCCACATCGGCAGCACAAATTGCACTGGCAGCCTGCACCGCTTTGAGATGCTGCGCTCGCAGGCCGGGTTTCTTGCGTTTGGCGCGAATATTATAGATACGCAGTGGCTGCCCCGTCATGACCGACAGGGTCAACGAACTGCGCAATACCTGCCCCCCACCTTCTCCTCTGGAGCCATCGATCTCAATCATCGTTTCACGATTCGCAATTTATGATTTACGCCCATAAACATCTGGGCGACGATCTTTAAAAACCGGGATGAATCGCCTGGCCTTTTCAGTTTCTTGGAGATCAATCTCGACGGTCAGCAAGGCTTCTTGGTCATCACCTTCGACTAATGGAACGCCCCACGGATCAACGACGGCACTGCGACCGCCTAACTTAACGCCCAGACTCTCTCCCACCTTATTTGTCCCGGCGACGAAACACTGATTTTCGATGGCGCGTGCCATAAGCAATTTTGACCAGTGCGCAACGCGCCGCTCCGGCCATTCGGCTACGATCAATATCAGTCGGGTCCCATCCATACCATAGGGAACGAACATCTCTGGGAAACGTAGATCATAACAAATCGCCAGACCAATTGGCCCCCAGGGTGAATCAATCAAACTCAGGCGATTCCCTTCCCCAAGCCATTTCTCTTCTTCTAATAGCCGAAAGCGATGGATCTTGCTGTATTCCCCCCAACGAGAGCCGTCCGCCCCATAAAGGACAAATGTGTTGTAGGCTTTTCCATCTCGCTCTTCGAGCAGCGAGCAGCCCACGGCAATCTTGTGCTGGCGTGCCAGGTCAGCTACCCGGGGGAATAAACCTTCATTCAAAGGAGTGGCATAGCGCGGCCAATTCGATAAGTCGTACCCACTGGCCCACAACTCCGGGAGCAATACCAGGTCAGAGCCATGGCTGGCTGCTTCGCCAACCCATTCCGCGGCTTTGGCGAAGTTTGCTTCCACCTCACCGAATTCGAAGGCCATCTGGGCTAAAGAAATTTTGAGTTTCATATTTCTTACCACGAATATCACTAAGATTTCTCGAATGAAAGTTTAGCTTTTTCCAGTTGCAATCGGCCGCTCGGAGTCGGTGATCCAATGGCTCCAGGAACCAGCATAGAGACGCGGCATCCCCAGACCCGTGTGCGCAACGGCCAGGACGTTATGCGTAGCGGTAACTCCCGATCCGCAATAGAAAATTGTTCGTTCGGGCGGCGTGTCACCCAGAATTACATGGAACCTACCTTTGAGGAACTCCTTCAAAGCAAAGCTTCCCTCGATATCCAGGTTGCGCTCAAAGTGGTAATTCGACGCGCCGGGGATATGGCCAGCGACAGGGTCGATGATTTCTTCTTCACCAGAATAGCGCTCGGGGGCACGCGAATCAATCAGCATAAAGGCCGGATCGCCAAAAAGTTCCAGAATCTCGCCAGCCGAAACGACGAGCTCGTGACGCACCTTTGGCGTGAACTCGCCAACTTGCGGAGTGGGGACTTTGGCATCCGTGGGACACTCTTCATTCAGCCAACGTGGCCAACCGCCATCCAGAACGGCTACGGCATCGTGACCAAGCCACTTCAGCAGCCACCACAACCGCGCTGCAATTCCACCGCTGCGGTCATCATAAACCACTACTTGAACATCGGATGTGATTCCCCAGGAGCCAAGTGTTTTCGTCAGGACATCCACTGAAGGCATAGGATGGCGTCCGGTCACGCCGGGCACCACTGGGCCAGAGAGATGGTCATCCAAATGGGCATAGACAGCGCCAGGGATGTGAGATTCATGATAATCGCGGCGTCCCTTCTCAGTGTCATCCAGCCAAAAACGGCAATCGACGATCACCCAATCGGGGTCATCCAAATGCGGGGCAAGTTCATCGGGGGTTATCAATGTTTCATAGATCATGAGAAGATTCTATCACGAGCATGGCTATTCAAGCATGGCGTATAATTACTTGAAACAAAGGTAAACACAAAATAAGCCTATGAAGCCTGAATCAATACGCATTGACGCAAACCGGTTTAAATCTAACTTCGAAGCGCTTTCCCAATTCGGGGCAACACCCGAAGGTGGCGTGAACCGTCCATCGTTCAGTTCCGCTCATCTCGAGGCACGGGCCTGGTTCCGTGAGATATCCCAATCGGCAGGGTTAGCATTCCAAATTGACCAGGCGGGCAACCATTCTGCGCTGCTGCGTTGCACCGATCCCGCTGCCCCAACTTTGCTCTTAGGCTCTCACCTGGATTCTGTTCCCAACGGCGGGCGCTTCGATGGGGCGATTGGCGTACTCTCTGCGCTGGAAGTGCTGCAAACTATCAAAGATACCAACATACAAGTACCCGTGCACCTGGAAGCCATTGACTTCACTGACGAAGAGGGCACTTTTCATGGCCTGCTGGGAAGCGAAGCCCTCACCGGAAAACTCAATCGCCAGGAATTGCAAAATGCCCGGGGTGGGCACGAGAAATTCATATCTGGATTGTCCCGGGCAGGATTAACTGAAGAGGGCTTGTTTTCAGCACAGCGCTCTGCCGAAAGCTTGGCTGGTTACCTTGAAGTACATATCGAACAGGGAAATCGCCTACTGGATGCTGGAGCAGATATTGGGGTTGTCAAGTCAATTGTCGGCATCAACTCTTATCGCCTAATCTTTATCGGGCGCGCCGACCACGCCGGCACAACCCCAATGGCTACACGCAACGATGCGGGGCTGGGAGCCAGCGCTTTCACCCTGGCGGCGCGTCAGTTGGTCATGGAAGATTTCTCGGATTGTGTTGTCAATGTGGGCGCGATGGCTTTTGAACCCGGAGCTTTTAATATCATACCCGCCCGAGCACATCTTTCGCTGGAGTTTCGCGCACCTGATGATGCCACTTTCGATCAATTAGAATCTGCCTTGTTGGAACTCGCTAAGAGAGAAGCGCAGCGCTTCGGTCTTGAGTTAGATACCGAATTCTTAGGAAAACACAATCCCGCTCCCGTGAATGCTGAAGTTCAAGAGATATTTTTCAAAGTTGCAAAATACCTGAATCTAGAAGCAATTCCCCTGGCATCGTTCGCCGGGCATGATGCTCAATCTCTGGCATCTATTTGCCCGGCGGGGATGATCTTCATCCCATCAGTCGGTGGAGCCAGCCACTCACCACGCGAGTACACCGAATGGGAAGATTGTGTCAACGGGGCGAACGTGCTGCTGCATACGGCGTTGCGCATGGCCACAGGGTAAAATATCCTTGGTATTCGGTGTTCATCTGCGCTCGTCCACCTCTGTTATTTGGAGTGACACTCATGAAGGTAAACATCAAATTGTTTTTCAAGCACATGTACCACAGTGTCTTCAAATCGAGTGGCACTCCCGGCAGGTTGTCTCCAAAACGATTACTATTTTTGATCTTTGTCTTGTTTGCCTACCCCATTTGGGTGCTCAGCCTACGGACGGCCTATCTCCTGGACAATATCTTTTACCCTGAATATATGCACCAAGAGATCAAACAGCCTATTTTTATCATTGGCAATTTTCGCTCAGGGACTACGTTTCTTCACCGGCTGCTGCTAAAAGATGGGCAATTCACAAGCTTCAAAGCCTATGAAATCTATGTCACACCCTCGATCGTCCAGCGCCGGCTTCTTCAATGGGTCTTGTGGCTGAATTCCTTTATTGGCAATCCCATTCGGAAAATTGTTGATGCAGTGGAAAACTATGGGGCAAAGTATTCTCACATTCACAATATCCGTCTCACGGAGGCTGAAGAAGATGATCAGTTGCTTTTCCACATTTGGTCGACGTACAGTTTGCTGGCTTTCTTCCCTTTCCCAAAGTTAATCAAAAACTATATTTATTACGACAAAGATACTTCTGATGATCAGAAAGCCCGTGACATGACCTACTACTATGACGTGCTCAAACGACATATTTACGCTTCAGGGGGCAAGCGCCTGATATCCAAGAATCCACCACAATCGTCGAAAGTACGTACGCTTCATCAGAAGTTCCCTGATGCCAAATTTATCAATATCGTCCGCAACCCGCTTAAGGTGATCCCTTCATCAGTCAGCATGTTTTCTGCCCACTGCCAGACATATGGTGATCCTGAAGATGAGTACACGCTTCAAGACACGATGATCGAACAAGGTAAACATTGGTATCTTTATCCCCATCAATATCTCAAACGATTGCCCGCGGAGCAATACGCCGTTGTCCGCTACAAGGATTTAGTGGAGGACCCCAAAGCGGCCATTGAAACTATCTATCAGCATTTCGGCATTCAGCTAAGTCAAGAGTACGCGAAAACACTGCAACGCGAGGCTGAAAAAGCCAAAAGCTATAAGAGCAAACATAAGTATTCCCTACAGGCCATGGGTCTCAGCCAAAAACGCATTGCCAAAGAATTTTCAGCCGCCGATAGCCAATATGGTTTTGACCTAAAGGAACATCTTGCCCATGCGGACAAAAGCCCCTAATCCAATCTCCTTGTTAGAAAATTCTGAAACGCACCCCTTTATTGCCGCATATTTCGAGATCAGTCATTTGAAGCAGCTTTATCGTCAGGGATGGTTAAATCGAGGTGTCTCGGCTGAGAACTGCGAAAGTGTTGCGGAACACAGCTTTGGCGTGGCGGTTTTAGCCTATTTTCTTGCTGAAACGTACTACCCGGACCTGGATGCTTTCAAGGTTTTGCGAATGGCGCTGATCCACGATTTCGGCGAGATCTATGCTGGTGATTTCACGCCCGGAGACAAGATCACGCCCGAAGAGAAGAATCAACTGGAAAGGCAGTCCGTGGGCCGTGTTTTTGGCAAGCTACCCCATGGGGATGCGTATCTTCAGCTTTGGGATGAATTTGAATCCGGCACATCTCCAGAAGCACAGTTCGTCCGGCAAGTTGATAAACTCGAGATGGTTCTTCAAGCCAGTGTTTACGAACACCAGGGTTGGGACTCTTTGAGCGAGTTCTTCGATTGCTCAAGGGATAATATTTCACTTCCCGAATTATGGAACCTGTTTGAGAACCTGGAAAGAAAGTAAAATCAATCAGGAGTTACGCACTTGCCCCCCTCGCCCCCCAACCTTGGGGGGAATCCAGGGCAATCTCCCCCCCAAATTTGGGGGTTGGGGGGGCTTCAATTTAGAAACACTCTCCATCTGCGTAACTCCTGTCAATATCAAATCTATTGAGAAGGAATGAACTATGATAGAAGTTGCAGTTATGCTCGAAGGACAAAACGGCCTGACATGGCCGCGCTGGCAGCGCATGGCAATGGCTGTCGAGGATTTGGGTTTTGCGGGGCTTTACCGCTCTGACCACTACACCAACGCTAGCCCGCCGGACAAAGAATCTCTGGAATTATGGACATCGCTGACCTGGCTGGCCAGTCACACCAAGCGCATCGAATTTGGCCCCATGGTCACTCCGCTTTCCTTCCGGGATCCAACGATGACGGCGCGCATGGCCGCGGCGGTGGACGATCTTTCTGATGGACGGTTGATCCTGGGCCTTGGGGCGGGATGGCAAGAGAGAGAACATACCAACTATGGCTGGGATTTGCTCGATGTACCCGGACGTTTCGCGCGGTTTGAAGAGGGTATCGAGATTATCATTCGATTGCTGGGAAGCGATGAACCCTCCGATTTCTCCGGCGACTATTACAGCATCCAAGAGGGCATCCTGCTGCCGCGTCCCCAACGCCCCGATGGACCGCCCATCTTAATCGGCGGTAATGGCCCCAAGCTGACGCTGCCCCTGGTGGCCCGCTTTGCCACTGAATGGAATTCGATATATTTGCCTGTAGATAAGTTCAAGGAACTCAATGCGCAATTGGACGAACGTCTGGCCGAACTGGGACGCCAACCCGAAGAGGTGCGCCGATCGATGATGACCGGCTGCGAGTTTGGCGCTGACAAAAAGGAAGTCAAGAAAAAGGTCAAGGCGCGCACAAAAGGCAAGTTATCTCCCAAAGAGTTGCATGCGCGCGGTTTGATGGTCGGCACTGCCAACGAGATCGTCGAACAGTTAGGCGAACTAGCTGAGGCTGGCTTACAGCGCGTTATGCTGCAATGGCTCGATCTGGATGATATCGATGGACTAGAAGCTTTGGCCAAGGGCGTGCTGCCGCAGTTACCTTAATTCTCAGGAACGCTGTTCCCACTGTAAAGAACAGCGTTCCTACAGCCGCTCTCCCATTCTTGACAAGTCCTGTCCGATTTGTTAGCATTGCTAGCAGTTGTATCGAATAGATCAGATAAATGGGCACGCCCTGGCGTGCTCATGTTTTTTATCCACTGATAATCGCTCAAAGCGTGTAAGGCCGAAAAGAGGAATCGTTATGGCGCATATTTTTCAAATCAACATATCCGATGGGGGTGTTCCAAAGCTCCCTATTACGCAGGCGACCGTCACGCCACAGGGTGTGGAAGGCGACCGCCAAAGAGATACCAAACACCATGGGGGATCCGATAGAGCTTTATGTCTCTTTTCTCTTGAACACATTCTTGATCTCCAAGCTGAGGGGAATCCGATATTCCCGGGAGCCGCGGGGGAGAATATCACCATCCAGGGTTTGGATTGGTCTTCACTTTCCCTTGGCGATCAGCTTCGATTGGGGGATACTGTAATCATCGAACTCACCAGCCACACAGTTCCCTGCCATAATTTAGAACCCTATTTCCAGGAAAGAAAATTCAGCAGAATTTCCCAAAAAACACATCCAGGTTGGGCGAGGCTGTATGCGCGCGTCTTGCAACCTGGGCCTATCCAGATCGGCGACAAGGTCGCGATTATCAAGGAGAATTCAGATGACGAATCCTGAACGTCAGAAAAAGATCGACGCATATGGCCAGGCCTATGATTTGCTCAAAAAGGCGATGGATCGCTTCCCCAAGGAGTCTTGGTACTACCGCCCGGGGCCGGACCGCTGGACGATCCACGAGATCATCATCCATATCACCGACAGCGAAGCGAACAGCTACGTTCGTTGCCGAAGGTTCATCGCTGAACCAGGCAAAGATCTCATGGCGTATGATGAAAATCAGTGGGCGACAGATCTCAATTATGCTGAGCAAAACACTGAAGTATCTTTAGAGCTTTTCCGTTGGCTGCGAAAATCAAGCTTTGATCTGATCCAGACGGTCCCAGAAGATGTATGGAGCCACGAAGCCTATCATCCTGAGAATGGCACAATGACCATGGATGATTGGCTGGACACATACGAAAGCCATGTGCGCGATCATGTCGCGCAGATGGAAGATGTTTATCAGCACTGGAAAGACCACGGAAACGAATAACCAGTGCAATCGCTACTATATCGAAACCCGACAAATCTCTAGATTTCGTCCCTTGACCGAATCTTTCAAGATCGGTGACCCAAATAACGGGGGGGAATTTGCTCAATTGCGTCATTCGCGTTTTTTCGAAATCTGCATCGATTTTCTGCAACTGTGTGACAGGTCTCACGTATAATAGGGTGAAAGAAACAATACAAATGTTTTTAAGGAGCAAGAAAATGAAAAAACTGACTTCCTATGTTCGCTGGCTGGTACCTGTCGCCTTAGTTCTGGTACTCAGCTTCGGATTTGTAAGTTCTGCACAGGCGTTCGAGTTTATCGAAAATGATGACTTGCCAGCAGGCGAGGTCGTGGATGACGACCTGTTCATCGTTGGAGACAATGTTGTCATCAATGGCACAGTCAATGGTGACCTGCTCGCTTTTGGCCAGAATGTCGTCATCAACGGTACTGTAAATGGCAGCCTGATCACAGGCGGACAATTCATCGAAATCAACGGTGAAATTGCCGGCAGCGTATATGTTGGCGGTAATGCCGCTCAAGTTGGGTCTGATGCGACTATCGGCCGGAATATGTATTTCGGCGGATTTGCCTTGTCTATAGATGATGGCGCATCAATCGGCAGGGATTTGGCTGCTGGCGGCTATCAGGCTATCCTAGACGGAGAGGTTGGGCGTGATATTTACGTTGGATCTGGCGCTCTAGAGATCAACGGAGTCATTGGTGGGGATGTCAACGCCGAAGTAGGCGATCCCGATGAAAGCATGGAAACCATGCCCTTTTTCTCATTCATGCCCGCTGGGACTCCTGCGATGGTATCCCCCGGCTTGCGCATATCTGACAGCGCAGAGATTGGCGGAAGTGTGAAATACACAAGTTATACCGACCAGTCTGCCGAAATTGATACCACCCCCGACGGTGGGATTGTGCACAGCACACCTGTTCCCGATGCTGGAGTTCCATACGATCGACCTACACAGGTTACTCCTACGGTAAATGTCTTAGGCTGGCTGCTGCAACGAGCACGTGAGTTTGTCACACTTTTGGCCCTGGGTGCCCTGGCATTGTGGTTGATCCCAGATTTGCTCAACAAAGTTATCAATAAAGCTACCAGTGAGCCGCTGCCCTCCACGGGTTGGGGATTGGTCACTGTAATTGGCGGGTATGTTGGCGCCGCCATCCTGGGCGGATTGGTACTGGCTCTCGCAATCTTCTTCGGGGTGCTGACTCTGGGCGGTTTGGGTCGCACGATCACAGGCGTCGGCTTCTCCAGTATCGGATTGGTTATGGCAGTATTCGTACTGCTGGTGACTTATGGCTCTAAGCTGGTCATCGCCTTCTGGGCTGGTAAGTGGTCGCTTGAGAAGACATTCCCCCAGTATGCCGAATCCAAAATCTGGCCTTTGGTGCTGGGCGTGGTGATCTATGTATTGCTACGGGCGATCCCGGTTCTTGGATGGATCATCGGTGTGGTTGTCACATTGATCGGTATGGGCGCTATGTGGCTGGCCTTCCAGGATTGGCGCAAGCCCGCGGTCGTTGAAGCCGAAGTTGCGTGATTTTAAACTGCAGATAGACGCAGATGAACACAGATAATAAAATCATGATTTGGCAAATCTGTGTAAAGAAGGAGGTCAATGATGACGGCTAAAAGAGGTGCTTTACGGCGAGCTCGTCGAGATCGCGTTGTGGCTGGAGTTTGCGGGGGGTTGGCAGAATTCTTTGGGATCAGTGCCTTTTGGTTCCGCCTGGCCTTCCTGATTGCTCTAGTCCCCGGTGGCATCCCAGGCATAGTTCCTTATATTGTCCTGTGGGTGGTCATCCCAAACGAGTAAATATTTAGACCTTTAGGGTTTTTGCGAAGCACTCCGAACGAAGTGAGGAGCCAACCCCTAAAGGTCTGCGCGATAAACTGGCCGACGCATATCAGAAGCTGCGTCGGCTTTTTGATTCGATATTTTTGGGATTTTAATTTAGTCTTCGTACATCTTGATCAACACTGAAGCGCTCAAGAAGAATCGAATTCACGCGCCAGGGCAATGCGTTTGCTCAACGATGGATGCGAGTGCAGCAGCCATTCCACCCAGGGTTCGGGGTCAACATCGGCCAGATTCTGGTTAGCCAAGCGTGTGAAAGCGGAAGCGAAAGAGGCCCCGTTGCCGGTGGTCTTCAGGGCGTAGCGGTCGGCCATGCGCTCACGACTGCGCGACCAGGCATTGCCCAACGGCATGGTAATCAGGCTGAATGCCCCCAACACCAAACCGAAAAGCGGCAGCGCAGAAATATCAGCGGCGCTCTCGAAACCGAAGAAATTCACACCCCAATTCAAGCCCAGGGATGCAAGATAAAGTCCCGCCAGGGTGGTCATTGTGCTGATTATGATTCCAAACGGGATATCTTTATGCACATGATGGGCTAGTTCGTGAGCCAGGATGGTTTCGATCTCGTCTGGGGTAAATTCATCAATCAACGTATCGCCAAGGATGATACGGCGGCTGTTGCCAATGCCCGTCAGGGCCGCGTTGGCTGCCTTCGTTCGGCGAGACATATCGAATTTGAATACACCATTGACTTTGGTATTTGCCTGCTCTGCCAGGGCTAGCAATCGCTCAACCAGGTCGGCGTGTTCATCTTCTAGGGGGATAAATTTGTAGAAAATGGGAAAGAGCAGGATTGGTGCCAGGTTTGTAAGCAATACATTGAAAACCAGCAAGAACCCAGCCGCCCATAACCACCATGTTTCAGGGTAACCGCGCAAGATAGCATAGATCACTTCTAACAAGAGCAAGCCGATAGGACCGGAAACCAACAATCCTTTGATCTGGTCGGTGATCCAACCCTTGAGGGTCTGGTTGGATTGCTCAAAGCGGTGTGGCAAGACAAAACCAGTGTAGTAGGAAAGCGGGAGGGTCAACAGCGAAATTCCCGCCCCAAATGCAATGCCGAACCCGGCAACTAGAAGCCATTGGTTAGTCGTCCATTGGTGCAAGAAGTTCTTGAGGTCCACAGACCAACCCAAACCGAGCCAGGCAATCATATAAACAGCCCCAATGATTAGATCAACGAGCATGAATCTGCGCTGAATGCGAGAATATTCCTTGGCGCGTTCTTGGCGCTGAGGGTCTAAGGTAACATCTTCCATGAAAATATCCTTTAGCTATTCTTCCCCATCTTCGGTCTCAAACAATGGCAAAATAAAATAGAAGGAGCTGCCCGGATTTCGGCTCTCATCATACCCAGGACTCTCCGCCCACACTCGCCCACCATGAGCCTGAATAATGCCGCGCACAATAGCCAGTCCCAAACCGGGGCCTCCGCCCTTAAATTTGGTTTTCCCCGTAGAGTGCAAAGCAAGATCACCCGTCTGGTAAAACTTGGTGAAGATCAATTCCTTGTAACGTGGATCGATACCAATGCCGGTATCCTTGACCTGGATCTCAACGCCACCTCTGGGAAATTTGACATACCCTTTCTGGATGTATCGGCCAGAAATTGTGACCGTCCCTTCATCGGGTGTATATTTGACGGCATTGCTGATCAAGTGACGAAAAACCTTCTTCAGCGCCTCGGGGTCACCATTTACAGATGGTAAATCTTTGACGTTCTCATCGATGAGAACTTTCAACTTGCGCTCGCGAAATGTCGATGCAAACTTTCGACAAACAGCAGATAGCACCGGTTCAAGCTTGACCGGTTCAGCTTGCAATGACAATTCTTGGGTATCAATCTTGGCAACTTCGAGCATGCTATCGACAATTTCGTGAAGCCGATTAGCGCCATCAACAACGCCTTCGAGCGCTTTGGAATAGCCAGGATTAGATTTCAATTCGGGCGCTTCCAAAAGCATCTGGCTGTAGCCGCTCAGAACTGTAAGAGGTGTGCGCAATTCATGAGATGCAATGCTGATAAAGTCGGACTTGGTGCGGTCGAGGCGCTGCAGCTTGCTGTGGGCATCTTCCATGGCGGAATAGGCACGCCGGAATTCCGTGTTTACCCGCATCAAGCTATCAACCAGGCGTGAATTCTGAAGTGCCACAGCAGTCTGATCAGCCATAGTCCGCAGCAATTCGATATCTTCAGAGAGATAAGAAGCGCCAGAAGCTTTGGGCCCCAGCGCCAGCAACCCTACCCATTCATCCTGGGCATGAATTGGCACATAAATATCCATACTCACTCGGGTGAGCCATTGGCGAGTATTTGCTTTGATCGATTGAAAACGTGGCAGCATATCAATTTCGGCCCGCGTGAGAGCACGGCGATCCTTATTCCAGGCAAGAGCCAGGGCTGAATCAGCCGGCATGAGCCCCGTCAGCGATGAATCTTTCCGCTTGCGGCCTTGTTGGATGTGGAATTGCTTTTCGCCTGTAGTACCAACTTCCAACTCGACTAGAAACAGCATGCCCCGATCTACTCCCAGCAAATCGCGTACCAAATCTACAGAAACTGCAGATAATAATTCCAAATCTAAAATATTGCTGATATTCTGACTGTACTCGCGCAAAATACCAGAAAGATCTTGCTTCTCCCCAAAGAATAAACGATTTACCCATGCTTCTAAACGCTTGAGCAGGGGGTTGATAACACCGATGATCAACAGCGCCAAGATGGCCGCAGCAAAAACGGAATCAATATCAAATAAACTAGAAAGCAGGAAATTAATCAGCAGGAAACTCAATCCATAAGCAACGATTTCCAAAACCAAGAATAACGCTTTATTGATCATTCCGCGCAGCGCGATACCCAAATGAGGTAACCTGGGTGTCATCACAACATACGTGATAGCTGACGCGGCCACCGCAGCCACAACAGATCCAATATGTTCTTGTGAGAAATAGCTAAACCCGTGCCCGAACAGAAGCAAACCAATGCCAAGCCCTAAGATGAATAACCGATTACGGATCGTCGGGAAACTGGCATGTTGGTAACTCTTGATAACTAGAAGAACGGCAAGTCCGTTAAAGATCAACCAGCCCAACAGAAGCCAAACGAATAAGACCATCCCCAAATTGATTTCTAAACCCCAAACATCGATCTGAAAATGTTCGATAGCAGGAACAAAATAGATTCCTACCGCCGAGAGAAACCAAAAAGCCCCCAACACATCCCCACGCCAAAGGAGTACCTCTCTGCGAGCAGCTTGGGCGCTGACATGTCTCAACAAAATCGCACCTAGTAAAACGCCATACCCAAACCAAAGCGTCACAACCGGGTCGGGCAAGTAACTTACCAAATCGGCTCTACCATATTTGAGCGCCAGCCCAGCTTCAAGCAAGATATAAATTAACAAATAAATGTTCAGTCTGCGCGCCAGATCACTGACCAGGCCACGCTTTCTGATCACGATAGCTAACAAAATCAGATAAAAGATAGCGCTGATGATATGGATCAGCGAATAGATATCAAAAACCATAGAGAGGATTATAGCTCAATTATGGTGTTTCTTCAGTTGGGAATCGTTAGGAAATCGTCCCCCATTTCCCCAAAAATTCACATAGAACGCTCGATCTCAAAAACAACAGGCTTAAATCCGTCGGTGCAGCAGGTCACGACTACCCCCAGGTGTTTGGCCAACTCAAATTTCTTCTTGATATCATCCCAAGCCCACTCACAGAAGCCATCCGGTGGCGCATCCCAAGTATCTATGGGGAACACCTGCCCATCGCTGAAGATATCACACGGTGCAACCGTCTCGTGCTGATATTGATCGATGAGATCCTGATTGACCATTCGTTTCAAAATTGTAATTTTCCCTTTTGTCATCTTTGCCAGAATCCTTTCATTGATGTAGCTGCTCAGCTTTAGAGAGTAGCTACCTTTTTCAGATGTCACCCTGAGCTGAGCGAAGGGTCTATTCACGCCAGTTTTCAAGATTCTTCACTTCGTTCAGAATGACAGCTAAGCAGTTACTCAATGATTATAAATAGCGCAGCAAGATATTCGACGGATGACTTTCTTTTAGTCGTCCGAATAACAAACATAGTGGATAAAGAATAAGCAACCCAAGCAGCCAATATGGATACATCTTTGGGATACTCGTCCCTTGAGGGGTCAGCCACAAGCCCAAAGCCAGATATAAATAAAGGTGAGTGACATAGAAAAATAGGGGCACTCGTCCAAAAATAGCTAAGGGTTTTGCCCAAGGGGATGCACGGTCTGGCACGCGGCTGATTCCAGCCAAGAGGATCAGATTCGCCCCCATGGTGAGCAAACTAAAGGCCATACTCGGTGGGTATTTGACCACGTTGAAAAAATCTATCCATCTATCCCCCGCCCTGGGACGGATATTCCCAAAACCATCCAGGGCTCGGATCACCACGAATCCTAACAGGAAGATAATGCCTATCCAGAAAACGCGTTTCCCGGCTTTCCGACGATCATCTTTCAACCAACTCCCCACAGCCATGCCAAAGAATACCAACTCTAACCAGGGCAGAACCGGATAATTCGACCACAGCTCCCAAGTGCCACCGCTGTAGAGGGTCAACAAACCCCAGGGGTCAGTCAGTCCCCATTGATTGGGAGCAGGATGCAGCAACTCCGTCCCGACAAAGAGCACACCAGCGAATAGCATCCAATGCCAGGGCTTCAGCCGCAGCGCCAGACTGGCTATGATCATTGTGCAGCCTAATGCGAAGAGCACGCCAATATAAATTTCGGGAAATCTCTCTGGGCCCAACTTCCAAGCCTGGTTGACGATGGTGAACTGCAGAAAGATCAAGACAAGCCCACGGATGAGGAAATGACCAATAATTTTCCACTCACTCCAGCCGCGCTCGCGTCGCGATTGGGCAAAGAAGTACATCCCCACACCCATCAAGAAGAAAAACCCCGGCGCTGAGAGATGCGTCACCAGGCGAGTGATGAAAGCCAGCGCATCGTGATAGACGGGGAAATAGCCGCCCCAGTGCTCACCGGGTGGATGCTTCTGTGCGACGAAGTGATTAGCGTGATCTAAGGCCATGAAAACCATGATCAAGCCTCGCAGCACGTCAATGGATAAGAATCGTTGCTGTTTAGAACCCATTTTTCTCCACTCTATCTACCCCAATATGCAATTTTGGGTTCGGAATTTGCCCTATAAAATCCCTAAATACTCTTCCCAGGGACCAACCGAATCCTTGTATTGCCTTGCCAATACTTGGGCAATTTGCGCCAGATGATTCAGATCGTGAACTACCCACGTGGCCAAAAGCTGGCCCAAATTTACGGCTCCTAACTCAGGATGAACGCCAGGCTTTTGGTAATCATCAGGTTCAAGATTGAATCCCTTCAATTCTGCAATATTTTCCTGGCGAAGTACCTTGAAGGTGTCTAACAATTCGCTGAGCGATTTACCCTGACTATCTTCGAATTGTGCAAACCGGTCGAAAGGTTCGAAGGTTTTATCCTCGCGATCAGAAAGAATGATACGGGCTCGAGGGATCCAATCAGTATGCTCCCCATGAATAAAGTGCCCCAAAATATCATAGGCGCTCCAGGTACCTTCCCCTTCGTTAGCATATACCCAAGCGTCAGGCAATTTTCCTAACCAGGATTCCAGAATTTTAGGGGTCCGCTCAAGGATAGCGATACTGAGATCAAGATCAAATTGCATACTGTGCTCCTTTATACGGCAATATTCATTTCAGGGTAGCAGGTAGCTCTCCAAGACAACTTCAATCTCATAAATACAACTCTCGATGTCATTCCCGAAGGTCACACGAAAGAGTTGGTCATAGATGACGAACTGCAACTTCCCATTTCCATCGCGGAAGCTGGTCTTTGAGAAATCATGATCCCCTAGGAGAGTCTCTTCAGTCGCCTTATTCCAATCCATGGGCACTCCGCCACCAAAGTTGAGTGATAATTGGCAGTCATCGATCTTTGTATGCACAAGCACTGGACCGCCTTCGTAATACAAAGGGACGAATTCATCAAATTGAGTAGATTCCCACCGTGTAGTGTCGAATTGAATTTGAATCTCATGGTTGGGATTATCAATCAGCCAAACACCGGGTGTGACAAATACCGGAAAAGGAATGAGTGAAGTGGGCTTCAAATTCTGGTTTGTCTGTGGGGTTGGTGCGGGCGTTGAAAGCAAAGTCTTTGTAGAAGAAGGAAAAGGTTGGGTACTCGGCGCAGATGTCGGTACAATTTCCCCAGCAACATCTTCATCCGCATCTAGAGATTCACTACACGCCGATAAGAGTAGTCCGGTGCAAAGCAACGCAAATGCGAAGGTCTGACATGCCTTCATCGCATTATTCCCACTCCAAACGTTGATTGACGCCAGTGTATTTTAAGTGAAAACCCACCCGTTCATAAAGTCCACGCGCATTAACATTCTCGTCGCTGACAGTCAAACCCACCTGGGGCATTTCCCGCTCATCAAATAACCAGATCAGCGCAGAGGTAAGCAGCGTACCACCAATGCCTCGGGCCCGGGCATCCTCCCGAACACCAAGGAATTCTACGTAACCCTCCTCAGCCCAAGGTTCAATCACCGCATAGATATATCCCAGAACTTCTCGCTCAGAAACATAAACCCAGACCCGGTGATCGTCATCTAATTGCTCAACAATCTGTTCTCCGTTGTAATATGTTTTCGGGAAAAACAAATCGTGCAAAGATGCAAAATTTTGCCAATCTGGTTTGCCAAGGGGAATGCAAGAGATCCCATTTACGATTATTGGCTTTTGCGCATGATCAGGTCGCGGGGCAACATAGACATGTGAATGTCCTTTCGCCTCGAATCCCATTTGCTTATAGAATGCCTGCCCGGCTCGGTTCTCAATATGCAAAAATGAATCCAGGCGACAGATTTCGGTGGGCAGTGCCGTACGAAGTTGGGAATACATCGCCGGCAATATCGTCTGTTTATGAATTGTCGAGAATGGCCCTCTGAGCCAACCACGCTTGCCATCGCTCTCGAACTCGCAACCCATTGTGCCGATAGGCTGCTCATTTTCCAGCGCAATAACGAATAGAATTTCACCACTGTCGTGCCATTTCTCCATTTCAACGATCATGCTTTCGACCCCCTCTCCAGTGCCGCTGTGGATGCATTGGGTTTCCGGATCGCTGTTGAGCCTTACGATCAAAGAAGCAATTGCGGGGAAATCTTTAGGTGTGGCGATCCGAATTGTTATATTGGTCATTATGGTTTGTTCACATATCATTTGATAGATAGTTCCAATCCAAAGGGGTCGATATCGAAAGAAATACTCTGGCTGAAATTATTTTGATCGCGCACAAAGGATACATATTCTTCAACCTGATCCGCAAAAGGTGGCACACAGGTATCGTGGGCCAAAACCCAACCACCTACTTCCAACTTTGGATAGAGCCTTTGCAGCAAATCCAAATAGATACCTTTGCCCAATTCCTTACTGTCCACGTCCAGGTAGATATAGTCAAATGGACCGTCCAATCTCTCAACGGCTTTCAGCCCATCCTCTGTAATGAATTCAACATGGTCAGTGTTTCCAAGTTGAGTGAAATTTTCCTGAGCACTCTTTGTCACTTCTGGGTCGATATCGATAGCATAGATTTTCTCAGCCTTGTAATTTGGTACCGCACCACAGCTGGCGCCCACAGCCCAGACCAAGGCGTATCCATGATACGTTCCCAGGCCAATGGCGCGCCGCGGTCGCTTCAGCACAGAAAGCATATACAGCAATCGTTCCATGGACGGCGTGATCGAGGTTCCAGGAATGGCGAAATTTTCCTTGACTTCATTCCTAAAGGCATCAAACCTCGCTTCTTCAAAAACTACGGCATCGGGGACAATCCCCTTTATTTTGAGCCATTCCATAATCGCTCGGCCTGTTTCGACCTCTCCCACTCGACAGAGTCGGGTAAGAAAGTCAAAATCACGATAGGCAACTTCGCTTCTCAAACCCTCATGAGCAGAGAAATTAAAGACTGCTTCACTGGATACAAGGCCATCCGATTTCATTTTTTCCAAAGCTTTTTCAATGGCTTGCTGATCGCATCGGTAGGTTAATGGCATATATTCTCCTTCCCCGTTTGGGCAACCTTAATGAGTAAATCTGGCTTACCTTCTCACTAATACTACCTATCGCCAGGTTCAAGTTCAAAAGTGTTCAAGAATTATGGAAATAATGGGAAAAGAATGGGCAGTGCAATCATTGTGGCAATAAAGAGGAAAACCGTCAATAGCACACCCACGCGTGTGTAATCAAAGAACTTGTAGCCTCCTGGCCCAAAGACCAGCACGTTAGCCTTGTGTCCAACGGGTGTCAGGAAACTGGTTGCTGCGCCAATGACCACGGCCAACGTAAAGGTCAGGTGATTTGCGCCAAGTCCCATAGCGGTATCCAGTGCAATTGGAACAACCAGCACAATGGCGGCTGCATTAGACATCGGTTGAGTAATCAGGGCAGCCATAAGATAAATTCCACCCAGCACTGCCATCGGGCCCAGTCCACCAACTACATTAAGAAGAATATCCGCCAGGTAGCGGGCGGTTCCAGTGGATTCCATCGCCATTCCAAGCGGGAGCATTCCAGCAACTAAAAAAACCGTGCGCCAGTCAATGCTTTGGTAAGCCTCGTCCATTGTAAGACATCCGGTCAGTACCATTGCCACTGCCCCAATAACCATCGCGGTTGAAATATAGAAATCACCAAATAGAACCAATCCGATCACAAGTAACATCAACGCTATAGCGATCGGCATTTTCCGTCGCCTGCGGGATGAAATATTCACAGGTTCCAGTACCAAGAAATCATTCTTTGCGTTCAACCTAGCGAGGCGGTGGCGCGCGCCCTGCAATAACAACGCATCTCCAAACTGCAACTCAACACTCTGTAACCGTTGTGTGATTACTTCTCCTTGTCGGTAAATTGCTAGTACGTTGAATCCGTAACGATCACGAAAATTGATTGAGCGCAGGCTTCGACCTACCATCGCTGAACGTGGGGCTAGTGTGGCTTCAACAACGTGTGCGACTTCATCGTCTAATTCATCCACTTGAATATGGGGTTCTGTCTCGAGTGCAAATCCCAAATCGTCTTTTGCCCTTATCAGATTTTCAACATTTCCTTCCAACAATAAAATGTCTTCTGGCTCAATGCAAGTATCTCGATCGAGCGAGATAATTTCAAGATCATCCCGAATGATAGCAATAACGGTCATATCATAATCCGCACCCAATCGAGTATCAAATAATGATTGGCCGGCAAGACGACTATCAGGCATTACTCGGACTTCACTAATATATTTGCGTAAGTCTTTCGTGGCTTCTTCTTCTCCCGGTGCCTGTCGAATAGGTAACAATTTTCGTCCAATGAAAACCATATACAGGATCCCAACGATAAACACTACGGACCCGATGATAGTGAAGTCAAAGAATCCAAAGGTTGGAAGCCCGTTTTCTGCCACAATGCTGGTTGCCAGAATATTGGCAGGAGTTCCAATCAACGTCAGTGAGCCGCCCAAAAGTGAAGAAAAAGATAGGGGAATTAGCAGTTTCGATACCGGCACTTTAGTTTGACGAGATATACTGACCACAGCAGGGAGTAACATGGCCGTGGCGCCAACGTTATTCATAAACGCGGAGATGATCCCGCAAGCCAGCATTATTACCGCGATCAATCGCATTTCGCTATCGCCAGATAATCGAAGGATAAATTTTCCCAAGATGTCTGCAACACCAGTCTTGAACAATCCTCCAGAAACAATATAGACCGCCCAAACTGTTATCACTGCAGAATTGGAAAAACCAGAAAATGCTTCTGCTGGCGGGATCAGACCAGTCAATGCTACTGCTAACAAAACAAGCATAGCCACTACATCGACGCGCAACTTTTCCGTGCCAAACAGCACCAACGCGCCAACAATGATGGAAAGGGTTATGGCGATTTGTGTGGTCATCCTTTTTTCCTACATCCTCTCATAGAGCCCAATTATAGCAGTATCAAACATTCGACGTATAAAAATGATATTTCAATGGCAACAATGATCAAATATTATTTCTTTCGCCTAAATATTATGCTAGTATCGTGGATTGATTTTCCAGATTCTTGCGGAGCTTCGTATTTGGCAGATGATTTCACAACCGGGAACTCTTCCTGACCAAATACCAGGTGAAAATCTGCCAGTGTAATTACATCACCTTTGGACAGTTTTTGTCTCGAAACCCTTTCCCCATTTACATACGTTCCGCCCGTTGAATCAAGGTCTATAATCTCAAAATGAGCTTTGCTAAATCTAATCTCTGCATGTTTTCGTGAGACTCTAGAATGCTCAATTATCAGATCATTTCCTCTCGAGCGGCCAATTTTTATTATGGGTTGGTTAAACTTATAGAGTGACTTTTCACCTAAGATGAGTAAAGCTGCTTGAAGTTCAATTTCGTCAGAGTTCACAAGCACTTCCAAATGAGTTTTTTTCGCGCGATTCTTCAGATTGAGTATATTCGATCCATTAATAAAAATCAATTCGCTGGTACTAATTTCTGATTGTAGCTCGGATTGAGACGCGGTATAGTTAGCACAAGTTCGTTCATAAAGGATGGCCGCAAATGAGATGGCTAAAAAGACGCAAGAAACGCCAGAAAACAGAACTTACTTCCACTGCAGATCAGGCTCAAGCGTATATCGATAAGGTCCACTTAAAGATTGACAAGCTGGTATCAGACCTGGCCAATGGCACCATCAACCGATCCCAATTTCAAGAGCTTTACAGCCATTACCAGCGCGAAATCCGCAATATCGAATCTATAATGCAGACCGAACCAGATGAATGGCAGGATGCATCTACTGAAGGGCAAAGCTTATTTATCCGCAAGCAGCACATGGCCCGAGCCCAGGCATATGCTATCTATGAGAATGAAAGCGGCTTACCTCTGGGAACGCTGGGGAGATTTGAGTTAGACCCTGCCCTGGTCATCCCGATGCTATCTTCATTCCGATCTGCTACTGCGGAGATTTTCGGTGCTGGCATGCGCTCGACACAAACCGAGAGTGGTCAATGGTTATGCTTTGTACCAGGCAAATTCTCAACCTTGCTGGCTGTATTCTCTAATGAACCTGTTCCTAAACAGCTTGAATATCTAGACAAACTCCATCAGCATTTCGAAGGGGCCAACCGTCTCTACCTAATAGAAAAACCCATCGATACCAATGAACTGATCTATCCCCATGAATTCTTCCTGGGAAAGTGGAAAAAATAACTCGCATGGGCAACGGAGTTCCTTGAAACCATTATGAGTGCCCCCTTAGTCAAAGTCGTTGTAGCCGGGGATGGTAATGTCGGCAAAACATCTTTGATCCGCCGGTATACGGAGGACAAGTTTGATATCTCGCGTGTGGCAACCATCGGTGTGGATTTCCATACACACACCGTGGATTTCCCTGATGGGCAGATTCGATTATCGATTTGGGATATGGCCGGTCAGGAGCGCTTCAAGATCATGCGCCCAGGCTTCTACCGCGGTAGTAGAGCTGCGGCGTTAGTTTATGATGTCACATCTCCAGAGAGCTTGGAACATCTCGTTAGTTGGCGAAAAGAAATCCTAGAAGCTGTGCCTGATCAAAATTTCATTGTGGTCGGCAACAAAATTGATCTAGACAGAGTCCAAAATCCAGACATAGCCCGCCGCTTTGCGGAATCGATCCATGCGCCCTATTTGGAAACCAGTGCGTTGACTGGCGAGGGGGTAACCGAGATGTTTAAAATAATGGCGCAGATTGCAACAAGAGAATCGGATAGCCAAGGACGCATCTGAAAATAATTTCCCCAAATCAGGCGTGTTATTGAGAAGCACGCATCCTAGAAAATGGCAAGTAATTTCAGGATGCTTACCAAGCTGACTCCAATTCTTAGATTTCTATATTATAAGGAAAGTCCTACTCTAGAAGGGAAAGCGAAGATGCTAAACTGGTGTAATATATCCCTTCTTGTACCCCTTTTCCATACGCGGTATAGTTAGCACTCGCATGCTCCCATGTAAAAGGAAACAGTATGACATCAACAAGCCTCACCACCCCAACCCCAGAAAGAAAATCCAATTTCAAACTCGGGCAAGTACTCACTATCATCAGCGGACATTTTATCCACGATACCTACACCGCTTTCGTCGCTCCACTGCTGCCCCTGATCATTGAAAAATTCGCCCTCACCCTGGCCCAAGCGACCCGCTTGACTGCCCTAATCCAGCTTCCTTCAATCCTTAACCCGCTCATCGGATACGCCGCCGACAAAGTCAGCCTACGATATTTCATAATCTTTGCGCCAGCAACAACCGCCACGCTGATCGGCGTTATGGGATTTGCCCCCAACTATTTATCGCTGTCGATGCTGTTCCTACTGATCGGCTTCAGCACAGCTGCCTTCCACGCCCCTGCCCCGGCGATGATCGCCCGAATTTCAGGCAGGCGCATCGGTATGGGGATGAGTCTGTTCATGGCCGCTGGTGAGTTGGGCCGCACGCTGGGGCCCATCATCGCGATTTCAGCTGTGGCGGCCTGGCAACTCGACGGTATCTATCGGCTAGTCGTCATTGGCTGGGGTTCTTCTCTAATATTGTTATGGCGCTTCAGTCAAATCTCCAGCAAGGCTCATCTCACAAAACCGGGCAGCTTACGGGCATTGATCCCCACGATCAGACTATTTTGGCTGCCCCTGCTCGTGATTACCATTGCGCGATCTTTCTTGACGGCCAGTATTACCACCTTGCTGCCCACCTTTCTAAAAGGTGAAGGCGCTACCCTGGCCATGGCTGGAATTTCATTGGCAGTATTGGAAGGCGCTGGTGTGGTCGGCGCCCTTATCAGCGGGACCATCAGTGATCATATTGGTCGCAAACCAGCTTTACTGGTTCTCTTCTCGGCGTCGGCGATATTGCTATTCGTATTCTTAGGAACGCAGGGCTGGCTCCTGTATCCTGTGTTGCTGCTTTTGGGATTTGCCAGCCTGGCGCCTCAACCTGTATTGCTAGCTTTGGTGCAGGATCAATTCTCCCAAAACCGCGCCACAGCCAATGGCTTTTATATGTCGATGAGCTTCCTGGTGCGCTTCATCGCCTTGAACCTTTTGGGGTTGGCTGGCGATGCCTGGGGATTACGCACAACCTTCATGATGAGTGGATTTATCTCTTTGATTGCCATCCCGGCGATTATGATGCTACCCAAAGTTGATACAGAATTCGAGGATGCTGACGAGGCCGAAGCTGGCGAGGAGCTAGAGTGACATCTACTACGCCCAAAGCAACACCTATGCCCCTGCGCCGCGTCCTGATGACCTGGCTGCCCCTGGCAGGGAGTTGGCTCCTGATGGGTGCCGAACTACCTGCATTAAGCGCATTCGTCGCCCGCCTCGCCGAACCCGAGATCAACCTGGCTGCTTATGGTGGTGTCGTTTTTCCATTATCGCTGATCATCGAGGCTCCAATTATTATGCTGCTGGCAGCTTCCACCGCCTTGAGCAAAGATTGGGATTCTTACCGCAAGATCTACGCCTTCATGATGATCACCAGCGCCGCCCTAACCGCCCTGCACATCGCCGTGGCCTTCACGCCGCTATACTACTTCGTCGTTGAGAGAATCATCGGCGCGCCCCAAGAGATCATCGAACCCGCTCGCATCGGTTTGCAAATCATGACACCCTGGACCTGGTCCATTGCCTACAGGCGTTTCAATCAGGGCATTCTGATTCGCTTCGGCCACCCCAACACAGTGACCATCGGTACGCTCATCCGTTTGGGCACAGATCTAACGGTGCTGATCATCGGCTTTGTGATAGGAACTATCCCTGGAATTGTGGTAGCTACATCGGCAGTAGCTGCCAGCGTGGTTGCGGAGGCAGCTTACATCGGCATGGCCTCGAGACCAGTGATCCGCAATGGGTTGCGCCAGGCTCCCGCTGTTGAACCACCACTGACGTTCAATGCGTTCATGAAATTCTACGTACCCCTGGCGATGACATCATTGCTGACCCTGATGATCCAACCTATTGGCAGCGCCGCCATCAGCCGCATGCCGCGCGCCCTGGAGTCGCTGGCCGTTTGGCCGGTGGTTATCGGCTTAAGTTTCTTGTTCCGCAGCACTGGCGTGGCCTACAACGAAGTTGTTGTATCCCTGATGGACGAGCCAGGGTCGAGTCCAACCTTGCGTAGATTTGCTGGGCTGCTGGTTGGGTTCGTTACGCTGTTCCAATTGGCTATCGTGGCAACACCGTTGGCCGATATCTGGTTCCATCGCGTTTCTGGACTTTCCACAGATTTAACAAAGTTAGCGATAAACGCTATGTGGCTGGCATTGCTGATGCCTGGAATTAACGCTTTGCAAAGCTGGTACCAGGGCACAATCCTCTTCAGCCGTAAGACGCGCGGCATTCCTGAAGCAGTGGTCATCTTCCTGGTCACCATCATTGGAATTATGTGGGCAGGTGTGATTTGGGATACGGTCAGCGGTCTCTATGTTGGTTTAGTCGCCTTTACTATTGGCATGGCTATCCAGGCAGTTTGGCTGTGGGTGCGTAGCCGGCCTGCTATGACGCAGGTCAATGCCCGCGACGCTTGACCATCATTTATAATTGAGGGGCTTTGAACAACACCTTACTTCCAGTAGTAAGAATAGAGATTCACGAAAAACCATAGCTAGTTGGAGTGATAATAGGACGCGGATAATGCGGATCGTCACGAAATAATATCCGTCTTATCCGTAAAGATCCGTATAAAGAAAATGGGCACAACATGAAATATCGTAATGTAGGAAAAACCGGATTAAAAGTGTCCGAACTGTGCTTGGGCACCATGCAGTTTGGCTGGACCGCCGATGAGCCCTTAGCCTTCGAAATTCTCAATGCCGCCTATGCCGCCGGGATCAACTTCATCGATACCGCCGACATCTACTCCCGTTGGGTGGACGGCAATCCCGGGGGTGTAGCTGAAACCATCATCGGCAAATGGCTGAAGAAATTCAATGTACCTCGTGACCAGGTGATCATTGCTACAAAAGTGCGCGGCCCCATGGGAGATACCCCCAACGATGAAGGTCTCTCACGCTATCACATCATGCAGGCCGTTGAAGCCTCCCTGCGCCGCCTGGATATCGAATACATCGATCTGTACCAGACCCATTGGTACGACGAAAATACACCCATTGAAGAAACTTTGCGCGCTCTGGAAGATTTGATCCAACAGGGAAAAGTGCGCTATATAGGCGCATCTAACTATCCTGCCTGGCGCCTGATGCAGGCACTTTGGGCTTCGGACAATCACAAACTCGCCAGCTATGTATCACTTCAACCCCATTACAACCTCGCTCACCGCAAAGAGTTCGAACGCGAATTGGCTGGTGTCTGTGAGACATATGGCATCGGTGTGATTCCTTATAGTCCACTGGCTGCCGGATTCTTGACAGGCAAATATCAAAAGGATGAGCCTGTCCCCGATAGCGTGCGCGCGAACAGTGCCAAACGGCGATACTTCAATAAACGCGGTTGGGCCATTCTAAATGCTGCCCAACAAATTGCGGAGAATTATGCCGTGTCGGTCTCGCGGGTGGCCTTAGCTTGGCTACTGGCTAATCCCTTGGTCGTTAGCCCCATTATCGGCCCGCGAACGTTGACACAGCTTGAAGACAATCTCGGTGGTGCTGGCCTGCTCTTGAGTGCAGAAGAAAAAGCACAACTGGACGAAGTCAGTATGTGGGAAAAATAACCACAAAATAATGAATACGCATCCTATGTTACGAATAACAAATCCCATAAAAATCTTTCTTGGTTTAGTACTCATATGTTTGACGTCTGCCTGCGCAACCAGCATTGATCAAGGCGCCGCACAAGTACTTCCTGAGACCATCCACCCAGCATGGAAGGCAAATACAGGCAAGACGATCCCTGGATCTCCGGTCATTGTAAAAGATATTGTCGTCCTAATGAATGAGGATGGGGAAATCCAGGCTTTCGATACTGAAACAGGAGAATTACGCTGGAATTTTGAAACACCTTCTACTCTATGGCCCAAAAGCCTGAGCAGCACCCTCGAAGATGTTTTGATCGCTGGGGAAAATGGTCGCCTTCTTACGATGACCACTCGCTCAGGATTGGGCGAGTGGGAGCTTTTCCTGAATGGCGACGTAATATCCCCACCTTATATCGACCGCTATCTTGCTTTCACCGCAACATCCATCGTTGCATCAGACGGGGACCAGGATAAAGATCAAAAAGCGGAATTACTGGCTATCAACGCCAGCACTGGGGAAATCCTCTGGCGACATACAACCACCAACCAAACTCTCGTCACTCCAGCCCGCGGTGGAGATCAGGTTTATATTGGGGGTGACGATGGTGAGAATGCGCGTCTCTACGCGCTTTCCGCCGCCGAAGGAGAACTCCGTTGGAAATATGAAGTTCCTGAAGATGCCATCAAGGCACTTTATGCCAACGACGAGGTCGTAGTTATCCTCGATCAGCAAGGCACTCTTACTGCTCTGGATGGAGTCTCGGGTTCCCTACGTTGGCGCGCTGAATTCGTCGCTAATGTTTCCTGGTTAACTGGCACCGATGGACTGGTGATCTTCGAAGACGGCGAAGCGATTCAGGTCCGGGATATCAACACTGGTGATCCCATTTGGAAATTTCAAACCACTGGCCGGATTGTCGGGCAGCCAATCATCCTAAATTCAGAGCTATACTTGTTGATGGACATGGGCGTAATTTTCGTCTTAGACCCCCACTCCGGCATCCAAGCCTGGCAATTTCAGACGGAGAGCAAAACGCCTGCGGGCATGGTCATTGCCAATAATTCTATTTTTATTACCGACCAAAGCGGATATTTGTTCGCCTACACAGGTGAGTAAACATCACGATCACAACTGCATATTTCTACACACATAGCGCCCGTTTCCATCTATGCTATTGATTGGAGGGAACCATGAGCGAGCAATTCGAATTCGGTGGTGAAATCGTCTGGCGGCCAACATCAGATCACATCGAGCGCGCCAACCTGACCCAGTTTATGCATCAGCATGGCATCGCAGATTTCGAACAGCTGATGCGGCGCTCAACGGAAGATGTCGCCTGGTACACCGATGCTCTGCTCAAATTCCTGAAGATCGAATTTTACGAGCCATACACGAAAGTCATCGATCTCTCGCGTGGAATCCAGTGGCCTGAGTGGTGCATCGGGGGGGAAATGAATATCGTCCATAACTGTTTGGACAAATATATCGGCACCCCCACCGAAACAAAAATTGCTTATATTTGGGAAGGCGAGGAGGGCCAGACTCGCACCATCACATATGGGGAACTCTACCAGCAAACCAATCAGACCGCCAATGCATTGCGATCGCTGGGTTTGAGCAAGGGGGATGCCATTGGCATCTTCATGCCCATGACCCCCGAGATCATCACCGCCCTTCTGGCCATTGCCAAGATCGGCGCGGTCATTGTACCGCTTTTTTCTGGTTATGGCATCAGCGCGGTGGTGACGCGTTTAAATGAGACCAAAGCCAAAGCCTTATTCTGCGCCGACGGTTTCTTCCGTCGTGGAAAGCGAGTGCTAACGAAATCCATTGCTGACGAAGCCGCACTTCAAGTACCATCTTTGAATCACATGATCGTGCTCAATCGTCTAGATCAGGATGTGGAAATGACCAAAGGGCGCGATCACTGGTGGCATGAATTGATTCCTGCCCAAAGCGTGGACGCGCAGACTGAGGTTACGCGTGCTGAGGATACCCTGATGGTGATCTACACCTCGGGGACCACCGGTCGCCCCAAAGGCGCCGTCCATACCCATTGTGGTTTCCCGGTCAAAGCCACTCAGGATGTTGCCTTTGGCATGGATTTCCACGCCGACGAAATCATCTACTGGATCACGGATATGGGCTGGATGCTAGGTCCCTGGATGGTCTTCGGGCCGCTGCTCATGGGCGGAACTGGCTTCCTCTACGATGGCGCCCTCGACTACCCCGGCCCTGATCGTTTGTGGGCGATGATCGAGCGCCATAAGATCAATAAGCTGGGTCTTTCCCCTACACTGATCCGCGCCCTTATGGCCCACGGAGAAGGACCTGTCCGCAAGCATGATTTATCATGCTTACGCATGGTCGGCTCCACAGGCGAACCCTGGAATCACAAACCCTGGATGTGGCTTTTCGACGTGGTTGGAAAAGGGGAAATGCCCATAATCAATTACACCGGGGGCACCGAACTCGCTGGCGGCATCCTGATGGGCAACCCCCTGCTGCCCATCAAGCCCACCAGTTTTCCTGGTCCCTGCCCCGGCGTCGCGGCTGATGTACTCGACGAAGATGGCAAATCTGTCGTTAATCAAGTCGGCGAGTTGGTCATCAAAACCCCCTGGATCGGCATGACGCGCGGCTTCTGGGAAGATCCTGACCGATATCTGAAAACATACTGGTCACGCTGGGATGATGTCTGGGTGCATGGCGATTGGGCTGCGGTGGATTCTGATGGACAGTGGTACGTTCTGGGACGGTCAGACGACACCATCAAGGTGGCAGGTAAACGACTGGGGCCAGCTGAAGTGGAATCGATCCTAGTGGACCATCCCGATGTCGTAGAAGCTGCCGCAATTGGCGTGCCGCACGAAATCAAAGGCAGCGAGATCATTGCCTTTTGCGTAATACAGCCAGGCACTGAGATAAGCGACACGCTGCGAGATGATCTACGCGATTTAGTCGCTAAGGCCATGGGCAAACCTCTCACACCGGGCGCGGTGCTGTTCGTCAGCGCCCTGCCCATGACGCGCAACGCCAAGGTCATGCGCCGCATGATCCGATCGGCGTATTTGGGACTAGACCCGGGGGATACGTCTTCACTAGTTAATCCAGAAGCGGTGGAAGAAATAAAGAAGGCTCGCTAAACAATATCCTATAATCCGAACAAGTATCTAGACAGGCCGGGGGCTCACTCAATTAGGGAAACAATCAAAGGACTACGTGATTTTGTTGATAACGACAACCATTGAAGTGGGGAATGGCACCACACTCTACATCAAATTCCCCGTCCTAAAACAGCTGGCAAGGGATTAATTACCTGGTTTATTCATGCCCCACATGTCTATGCAGAGCAGGTGTGGGATAGGCGTATGTTTCATTGTCATCTATATCGCCGACATGGGTTATCCAACGCAGGGTCAGGCCAATCACAATGAAAATGCCTAAAGACAATAATCCCACCACCACGCCACCCACCCCAGGGGTATTAATCAGCCAATACAAAAATTGAAAGAATTGGGTATCAGGAAAATTCATGTTATCTACACTCCAAACAAGTATCCAACCAGGTAGGGTACTCTCCCAACCTGTCAGCCACTGCATCCAACTCCGCCTGGCTGACCGTCGGCGCGCCACAGCGGGGACATTGTGCCCGATCCGAGCAGCGCAGCAAGACCGTCTCTTGATTCGCAAAACTCGGCTCGAGTTCCAGCGCCGCTTGCCCACAAACCTCAGCGCATTTACTGCAGCCAATGCAATTTTTCGGCAGCAGCCAGAGTTCGGTATGCTGCTCATCCTCATGCATTCGAAGGGCCTTTGTAGGGCAGACCTGAATACAAAAGCCACACAGATTGCAGAGCGTTGCATCCTCGATGGTCGGAATCAAGACCGGACAGGTCTTTGTGGAATTCTGTGAAACCGGTGATATATTCAGTGGTTTGCCAGGTCTCTTAGAGAGAGAAGCAATCAGCACCTGCCCAAGAGCTTGCCAGGCCGGAGAACCTGAACGTAGCAGAGCCCGCCCAACTTCCGGCAACCACTTTCCAGCATGGTTCTTGACAAACATCCGTCGAGCAGCGCGCCATTCTGCGGAATCCATACCACCACGGGCTTCCTGCTGACAAAGATAGGCCAGAAAAGCCAGTTCTAGTGAGGCATGGTCGGGCATCTCAGCACCTTCCACGCGTAAGCCTGCACGAGCATAAAGATTTTTGACAGCAAATGTGGATGGACCTGGAAAGCGCCCATCTCGATGCTGGCATTCATACAGGCTGACCGGTGTACCGCCGCTTGGATGGAATATCTCCCGGTATTCTTCCTGACGGGCTTTAATGTCAGTTAGGCAGGATTCTGCGATTTTCAGGACAATTTGATTCCAGCGATCATCCCCGCTGTGCTCAGCGAGTGCTGCAAGCGCCCCATAAACCGGCCAGTCATATCCCGGAGCCGATAACCATGCCGCCGGGGGCCAGGCTAAGCCCTCGGCTAGAGCCTGGTAAATCTCGGACATCCACTGGGCCTGGCTCATCATTCCATCCCCAGGCGCCTGCGTCTTGGAGATGATGATTGTGGCATGGGGATGGTCACTTTTTCCTGCTCGCGGTCAATCACCCGTCCTTCAGCGACTTCCCAAATCGAAATCACCGGGAAGATTTTGAAGAATACAACAAACATAAACAGGAACAAAGCCACCGATCCGGCTGTAAGGGCAATTTCGGTCAGGGAGGGCGCATATGTAGAGTAGGGTGCCAGGTAAGGGTGCGTCATAGTAGGAACAATGATAGTCCAACGCTCTAGCCACATACCGACCAGCACCAACCCCGCCGCTGTGACCGATGCGGCTACCAGCTTATCCTTGAACCAAACTGCAATCCCAATTCCAGCCAACAGCAGTTCCAAGATCAGCAGCAGCCACAACCCCGGGCGCATAGAGACCAGGTCTAAGCCGGCGCTGACAGGCAAAATCGCCGGGCGGAAAAGTATCACAGCCGTGAGCGCGGCCACCGCACTAGACCCTACCGCAAATGCGGGACGAAAAGCGGCTACTTTCTTAGTCTTTTCTGGCAACAACTGGGGCATCACCAATATCCAAAAAGCCAAGATCATGGCAACCACCATCACCCAAAAATCGGGAGCAAATTGACCCCATAATTTACTGGCCATGACCGGGAATTCGTGAACTTCCTGCCCTGCAGCCAGGGTCAAGTATTCAGCACCGGTGAAATAAAACCAGATCGCACTCATAGTGACAAAAATTAGCCCCAGGTTGCGATACTGCTTCTCGGTGATGTATTTCTCTAATCCCATTTGATTACGCAGGATGCTCATGGCGATGAAAAGCGCGCCAATGCCAGAAAAAATCGCGCCAACGACGAAATATGGTCCGAAGATGGTCGAGTGCCAACCTGGCTGTACGGTGGTCGCCAGAATCCACGAGATGATGGTATGAACGGAAACAGCGATTGGGATGATCAGTACAGCCATCACGGAGATAGCTTTTTCCAGGCGCAGCCACTGGGTGCGGGTGCCGCGCCAACCCAACGCCAGGATAGTGTAGAGTTGTTTGCGCCAATGGGGGCCATCATCGGGGAAGTTATCCCGCAAAATGGCCATGTCTGGGATGATCGGAAGATAGAGATATGTCACCGAACCGGTGAAATATGCAGTCACCGAAACGATATCCCACAAGATCGGGGATTGCAAGCGCCCGTGTGTAAGGGCAAAAAGCAGCCGCTCTGGTCGCCCCATATCGATAATAATTTGCAGCGTACCAACCATCAAGGCGAAGGCAGTGATGGCCTCGGCAATACGGGTAATCGGGCGCCGCCACTCGGCTCCGGTAACGCGCAAGATCGCCGAGATTAGTGTCCCGGCATGGCTGATACCGATGAAAAAGATAAAATTGACCATGTACACGCCCCAGTACACCGGACGGTTCATACCGGTTATTCCCAGGCCGAGAGTCAATTGGCGGACATACATGAATATTGCCCAGCCGATCACTGCCAGCAGCGCCAGGATCAGGACCCAAAACCCCCAGCCAGCCTGATAGAGGGGATCGATTAATTTTGTGCGGTCTTGTGAATCTACTTTTAGCATTGTTTAGCCCTCCCGCAGGTAAATGGTCTTGGGATGTGTACCCACATCTTCCAGCAAACGGAAGGCCCGCGGGCTTTTGGCCAGCACCGAAACTGTGCTTTCAGGGTCTTCCAGATCTCCAAAATAGCGCGCTTTGCCAGTGCAAGTCTGCACGCAGGCGGGTACGTACTCATCAGGGCGAAAATCGCGCCCTTCGGCATCCGCCCTCTCGCGGGCTTTGTGCAAGCGATGGACGCAGTACGTGCATTTCTCTACTACGCCGCGCGGACGCGGGGCTGGACCTTCGAGCGTATCAGCACCAACTAGAATATCTGGGTTGATCTGTCGGGCCAATTCAGGACTCCATTGGGGTTCGTACCAGTTGAAATAGCGCACCCCATATGGACAGGCTACTGTGCAAAAGCGGCATCCAATACAGCGCTCGTAATTTTGGCGTACCAGACCTTCTTCATCTTTATGGGTAGCCTGTACTGGGCAAACCTTGACGCAAGGTGGATTTTCACAATGCATACAGGGGCGCGTTAGATAGCGCGTCTGTACGTGGGGATATTCTCCAGTCTCCTCGGTTGGATTGATCGGATTGGGGAAAACATCATTCCAGAGAACAACACGACCCATCTCAGCCTGAGCTGGTTCTGCTACCGGGGTATTGTTCTCCGCCCGGCAGGCGATACTACACCCCTGACAGGCGACACATTTATCTAAATCGATGACCATGGACCATTTGGGCATAGTTTGTTCCTTCTCAGGCCTTCACAACTTGTACTCTTGTGTTAGTAAACGCTGCCAAACCGCTGAAGGGTTCACTGGCAGGATTGAGCATTTCTAATCCATTAGGACCGCGACCTTCAGCAAAGCGCCCTACGGCAGTATGACCCTGGTTATATGGAAGGTTGACCACATCTGGGCGCAGAGCTTTGACCACTTTGAGCTTCACCGGCTGCGTGAGAGAGCCATTGGGAGTCAGCACTTCGACCATATCTCCGTCCTTCAACCCCATCTCGGCGGCAGCTTTGGGGTTCATCTCCAGCCAGCTTTTCCAGCGTTCACCTACGGTCATGCCGCTGATTTCCTGCAGGGAAGGCAGGTTGGCGGCAGCGCTGTAAGGCCCCAGGCTCATCAGCGTAACTACATTGAGCAAAAAAGGATACTCTTCTTCAACGCCCAAATATGCGACAGGCTCGTAATGAGGCATGAAGAAAGGATCCCCGGTGACCCCTGTGCCCATTGCTTCGAGCTGTTCTTTATCCATGCCGTTGAGCAGACAACTGAGTTCGCGGCTGTAAAAATCGAAGCGACCATCACGAGCCGATTTCTGGCGGTCTCGTCCAATGACTTCCTGCACCCATTTCTGGGAGCCGCGCCGGGCAAAGCGGTAGCCAGGGATCATCCACACTCCCAATTCTTTGAGGGTTTCCCAATCGGTTCCGTTGCCGCTATGGCGTTCTTGTAGCAAGTTCTCGAAAGAATCCCAGGGGAATGCGGCTGCCACGGGGTCGTCCATATTCTGAGCGACCTTGAGGATGAAATCGCCGGTGTTCATCGTATCGTAGAGCGGCTCGACGACCGGTTGGCGAAGCGCAATTCCGGCATAGCCCAGCCCTTCGATGTAATCATCCTGCCAGCGCTCGAGGAAAGTGGGCTCTGGTAATACCAGGTCGGCGTATTGGGCTGTTTCATCCATAAAGCTGGAAAAAGAGACAATCAACGGAATCAGCTCAAAAGCCTGGATGAATTTTTCCCCTGAGGGGACTTCAAAGACCGGATTGGCATCATAGAGGAAGAGAGCCTCCAGGGGGTAGCCATCCAAAACCCGCTCTGCCACAGCCTGATACGCCTGGCGGCCTATGGGGAATACCGTCCCAGCACCGTCAACCCGCTCTTCCTGTCGCCCAGAAGTAGCCACAGGGTCATTCGGCAAATCGGGCCAGGGAGTGCAACTCGGATAGCGCTGTGTGAGTACACCACCGGGAACATCCAGATTACCGACCAGGGCGTTCAGGCTGTGAATGGCCATGGCCGCGGAAACACCGTTGAAACTACCATTGAGCAGGCCACCTTTGCCAGGCAGGACAGCTACAGCAGGAGGATTACCAGCAAATTCCCCTGCAATGCGAGAGACGGTCGTGGCCGGAACCCCGGTGATGTTCTCGGTCACTTGGGGGTCGTAATTTTCGAGAATATAATTTTTAAAACCTTTGTGTTGTTTGCCCTGATCGTCCTTGAAATCTTCGAACCCGAAGCAGTAATTGTTGACAAACTCGGAATCGAATTGACCAGTCTTAATAATTACATTGGCAATGGACAAAGCCAAAGCTGCGTCCGTGCCGGGTTTGATGGGGATCCACTCATCAGCCTTGGCGCCCGTGATCCCTTGACGCGGGTCTAAAACCACAAATTTGCCACGCTCGGCACGGCCTCGGCGCATATAGGCATAACCCGATACCATACGTTGGGGGCTGCGCCCGGCTTCGAGCATGTTGGCCCCAAAACTGAGCACATAGTGGGCGTTCTCCAAATCGTAATTTGGGAGATCGTAGACGCCCTGGGTCAGCAAGGTCCCCAGTTTTGCAGCAGCAATATTGAGACTCTCATGGGATACAACGTTTGGCGAACCGACTGCTGCCATGAAACGCTCCAAAAGAGGGCGCATCTGGCCGCGAGTTTCGCCATAGAGTACAGCAGCTCGCTCGGGTGTCCCTGCGGCGCGCAATTGATTAAGTTTCTCAGCAACAATCTGGATGGCCTCATCCCAGGAGATAGCTTCCCATTGACCTGCGCCACGCTCACCGGTGCGACGCATTGGTCCGGTCAGCCGGTCGGGGTTATAGAGCAGTTCCGGGGCCGCCTGACCTTTGGGGCATAAAGCGCCCAAATTGATAGGGTGCATGGGGCTACCTTCTACTTTGACCAGATTACCATCGGCAACCCGCGCCAACATCCCGCAGCCACCTGGGCATAACAAACAAACTGTAGGCACAATGTTCTCTTCGGTGGCAGTGTGCAGCGCCCCTCCGGCAGCGGCTTGCGCTGTCAGGCCGGTAAAAACGGATCGCACTCCGCTCACCAGTGCGGCACTTCCGGCCACCGTGGCTGAGAGTTTCAAGAATTGTCTACGAGAGAATGGTTTGATATTGCTCATCTCAGTTGCCTCCACAGCCAGCGGTTTCAGCTCCAGCGACACAACCACTTTGCACAGGTTCCAGGGGATAACTGTCGGGAGGCGGCTCGATCTTTCCTGTGCCTAAACCAAATACATAAGCCACCAGGGCTTCTAATTGAACTTCTGTAAACTGCCCGGCGAAAGCCTGCATTCCGCTCCGCACGCGGCCGCGCTCGATGGTACTGCGGATCTTTCTCTCCTGCAGACCGGTCCCAACCAACGCCAGACCAAACAAGCCCTCCCCGGAAGCCCCATGACAGCCAGCACAGGCAATATCGTAGAGTTCCAGACCATCTTCTACGCCAGGAGCGATGAGAAGGTTTTCCAGGATGGGCACCTGATCTGGGTTACCCTGGGCAGACCAGAGCAGCCCGCGCAGCGTGCGGGGACCGCCACCCCCGGGGTTGACATGGCACACGCCACAAGATTCCCCGGTACGGCTGGAATACTCAGGTAAAGCATGAGCCGATTGCTCCCCCATCAAAATACCAGTAACCAGAAAGATTAGTACAGCAATAACACCAAGACCAAGCCACTGAAAAGTTTTCTTTAGAAAGGGTTTCATAAACATGTCCTGATCAAAATTGTGCCGAAAATGATCTAACAGCCATGCCAGCAAGCACGACTGTTAGATCACTATTTTTAGAAACAGATTGGGGGATTACTGCCCCAAGGTTTGGACATAGGCCAATAAATCAGCCAGATCATCCCAACTCATGCCCAGGTTCAACCCGCCGGGCATACCTTCGGCTGGTTGTCCATTGGCGGATTTGTGAAGTGTCTCCCAGGGGTTACCCAAGGCCAAATCACCAAGATAATCGGGATCGCTCTCGTCGCCAAATGCAATCTCGGTGCCATCATCGCCGTGGCAGCGGGCACAGCCGATCTGGTAGAAGGTCTGGCCATTCTCAGCATCACCATTGACAGACTTATCATCGTTGATGTATTCAGTCATATCGATGACATTCGTCTGCAAGAAGGCAACCATCATTTCGGTGGCGGCTTCATCAAAGTAAGCCGAGAAATCATGATCTGGATTAGCAGTGCCATCCAACCAGGACGCAATTTCTTCAGCAGTCATATCAGCTGCGCCGGTGACACCAACAAAATCGGTAAAGTGGGAACCAGAACTGTAAGCGCCTTCAGCACCGCGGTAATCCCAGCCGTGACATTCTTTACAGCGCCAGGTTGAGTCGCCATCACGCTCGTTGGTGGTCTGAGTGGCCCAAAGAGGTTGATCTCCTTCAGGGGCATCCATACCCATAGCTTTCCAGAACTTATCGTAGAGCAGGCCGCCCTGTGTGGCCAGGTTGGCATTCGGCAAGGTTTGGGAAAAAGCCAACGCGGAAGTTTGCTCTTCAACCGTCCAGCCAGCGTCAATTGCGGGTGGCATATCGGCTTCGCCCGGTTGCCCAAAGCGCATCTTGTGGAGGAATTCCCAGGGATTGCCGTTGGCAACAGCCGAAATGGTCTGTGTCTTGGTAACGTTGGCCTTGAAGTCAATAGCCATTCCCTCGGGTCCGTGGCAATCTGCACAGCTTTCTGCATAAAGCTCTTCGCCAAGCTCTAGGTCGCCACCGATCGCGGCTTTGTCAGCATCGATCACATCATCATAGTCTATAATTTCTTCAGCAATGAACAGAGATATATCAACCAGTGCTTGCTCGTCCATCACGGTGGAGAAATCGTGGTCAGGGTTAGTCGCACCTTGCAACGCGGCCAAAACTTCGTTCGCGTCACCACCGGCCATTTGGAACACACCGACGAAACCGGTCATATGCGAACCGGAACCATAGGCGCCATCAACGCCTTTATAATCCCAGCCGTGACATTCTTTACATCGCCAGGTATCTTTGCCACTTCGGGCGTTGGTATCCTGTGTGGCCCAAAGGGGATGGTCTTCTTCCGGGGCATCCAAGCCCAGGGGTGTCCACCACTTATCATAAAGCAGACCACCGCGCAGGGAGTCACCTACCAGACCAGAAGCAGGCACAGCCGCACCTTTCTGGACAATCGGTTGGGGAGCCTGGTATCCTTCACGAGCAGCTAGCACAAACAGCAGCAGACCGGTCAGGATCAGTAAAGCAGAAACATTTCTCTTGGACATACTCTCCTCCATAAAATAGGGTTGTTTTTACGCCTCGCAATGCGGGGCGTTAATCTCGCTCTCACTTTAGCATAGGAGGTGTGCAAAAATAAGATCCCATTTTTGAAATGGTCTGGAAGAATCG
>CAZLNX010000012.1:0-42820 GCA_964560795.1 uncultured Anaerolineales bacterium
GATTCTTCCAGACCATTTCAAAAATGGGATCTTATTTTTGCACACCTCCATAGCTCCAGCCAATAGGGCTGCTGTAGGAGTAATTGTTTCAGTAACAGTTGGAGATATTGTTTGCGTAGATGAAGGAGTAATCGCAATAGTATTGGTTGGGGTTGGCGTAGCTGTTGGGGCAGTGGTATTTGAAATAGTTGTAGTCGGGTCAATTTCTACTACAGCAGCTTCAGTATGGGCTGTTGGGGTTGTTGTAGGCAGGGTATTTGTTATTTCCCTAAAGACAAATGTAAACAGCACGATGAACAACACACCTATGCCAAGAGGCCATCCCCACTTGGGGATTCTTTCAAAGATGGAACGCAGCCTACCAGGTTCTTTTTGACCTTTTGCCTTTCCCTTCTCTTTTTCCCACCCTTGTTGTAAATCTTTTTGAAGATAATCAACTTCCCGATAGCGTTTGGTCGTATCTTCATCATCCGTTGGTAAACGGCTAGGTTGCTCAGCTAGTGCCCTTGTGACGATTTCATCCAGCCAGAGGGGAACCTCGGGCCGGTGATCGCGTCCATGTGTTCCATATTCGTTTTTATATGCAACACTCGTAAGAGCTTCGAACAGCACACACCCCAGCGAGAAGATATCCGAACTGGGCAGCAACAGCCCGCGGCTGATCTCCTGCTCCGGCGACATATACAATGGCGAACCAGGCTGGGCTCTTGCAAGGCTTCCCAACAGCGAGCGGCGGCTGGTATCGTCGGAAACCTGCGCCAATCCCAGGTCGGCGATCTTGGCCGTACCATCTTCGCCAAAGAGGATGTTGGAGGGTTTAAGATCGCGGTGTACGGCCTTTAATTCTTTGTAGAGGATATTCAGTCCTTTACACAAATCCAAGCCCATTTGCACAATCTCATCGACAGAAAGTTGCCCTTTCTCTTTCAGGAGATCTTCAAGGCTGCCCCTTGGTGCGTACTCCATTATGAGAAATAGCTCCCCCTCATCTTCTTCGAGTTCATGCACCTGTATAACATTGGGATGATTCAATCGCGCCCCCAACTGCGCCTCGAAGGTAAAGCGTTCACGGGCGATCTGGAAACCTTGCCTTCCCACACCAGGAGCATCCCGGAGCAGCACTTTTATCGCCCGCGGTACACTCATCTTTAGGTGGGTGACGTGATACACCTCGCCAAAAGCCCCGCGTCCAACAAGGGATTCAACGCGGTATTTATTCAGAAGGATGTCGCCAGAGTCGTGGGTCATCGTTCCCCTATTAGAACGCAACGGTTATTATTTATTTGATTATAGCACGAGAGTTTGGCGTATGATCTAGTACCCCCAGAATATTTATGCAGTTATTTTTTAGGCAAAATAATCGCTCATTTCATTTGTTTTTCATCATAGCTTTTTTCATAAAATACCCCCATAATAAACCAGCCCCTAAGCTAAGTGGTAGCATAACAGATATAATGATAAGACTGGATTCTAGTTCAAATCCAAATAAGACCCCCATTGGAAAAGCCATTAGGATAAAAAATATCACGCCAAATAAAAACCCCATTTTTGCCCAGGGCCAATCCTGTACTTGAATAAGTTCTGATTGGCACATTCGTTCCATCCGTTTCAGTTCGTATTCAAGCCATTTCTTTTCACCTAAAATTTTAAACCAGATCCACACAGGCGATGTGATTGCCAGTAGTAGGTAACTTGTAAAATTCCATAGACAAGGGATATTTTTACCACACTGGGGACAAACTAGACCAAACCAATGGCCAAATCCATTGCCCTTACTCCACAAGCGAGCATCATTCAGCGCTCCACAGTTTTCGCATGGGATATATGTCTTCTCTACGATGGGCGCGTCACTTGTCCTATCAATCAATGAAACTTTTGGCATTCGCTGCCCGAGGATCACCTCATTGAAAGCAAACACAGGCATCAAAATCCAGAGAAGAAGGTTTGGGTTTGGCAACTTTTGGATTTTATATTTTTCAGGATCGTAGTTGTATTTCTTATCGGTTGATACCTGATTCGCCTGTTCTGCAGTCTGTGTATCTCCTCTATCCAATGTGATAGATTCAGCCGATTTATAATCTCGCATACCTTTCCCCACTTCTTTATCCAAATCATGAAGCCCGGACACGAAAGCGGTTATCTGATTGAAGCGCTGCTCGTAATCTCTATCCAGGGCTTTTATTAGAACCTCTTCCACACCCAAAGGCACACCCTCAGGCCAGTTCTCGGGGAACTGAGGCCTGTTCAACACATGTTTAGTCATAATTTGTGGTGCGCTTTCACCTGTGAAAAGTACTTCCCCGGTGATCATCTCATAGAACACGCATGCCATACTATATTCATCCGTAGCAGAAGTTACTTTACCCCCTTCCCAGATCTCTGGAGCAATATAATTTGGAGTGCCCAACATTACACCGCTGGTACTCAGTCCGCTGGTTTCAGCGGCTTTCACCAGGCCAAAATCAGTCAGTACAGCACCTTCGTTCTCACTCACCAAGATATTAGCTGGCTTAATATCGCGGTGGATAAAACCGCGCTTATGCGCATAATCCAATCCTCCAGCAACTTCCCCCAGGATGTGGACAGCTTCATCCCAATCCAAGTGACCCTTCTCTTCAATAAACTGATCTAGAGAAATGCCATCAACATAACGCATCACCAGGAAGAGGCGCCCCTCGAACTCATCAAAATCAATTATAGTGGCAATATGAGAGTGGAATAACTCCCCGGCGGTCTTAGCTTCACGCCTAAAACGCTCAATCGTACTGGGATCATCGGACCAACCGGGCTTCAGCACCTTGATTGCCACAGTGCGGCCAATCGAATCGTTAGCCTTATAAACCGTTCCGAACCCGCCTCGTCCGAGCTCCTCAAGTAAAAAATATTTTCCCAATTGAATATCACTGCTCATTGTTTTCTCCTGCGGTAATCACTCAAAATACTTCCTTGGCCCCTCCAGCTTCAGCTGCTCCCAGGCCGCAGTGAACATACTTCGCCGATTGTATTTGACCTTGTCATCCAGTCTCGAAAGCATCGCTAGGCGCGCATCAGGATCGTGTCGGGGGTCTTTCTCGACATATATTTGATACTCAAGGGCGGAAAGTGAGTTCAGATCAATCTGAGGTTCATAAGCCGCAATCAGGGTTGCATAGGGCACAGGAAGTATACCAACCTGATGTTCTAACCAGGCGTAGTACAATCTTCCAAGAATGCGACTAAGCGGTATTTCGGTAAGCTTGCGAACTTGATGATCATGTTCCACACACACCTTCTGCAAGTGCAAGATAACCTGATGGTTTACATGCGGAGCGACTTCAGAATGATCCAATACCAGGAATTTGAACAAGTCCGCCAGGGCTTTGAATTGCAGACTTACGCCAGCAACTGAAATATGGATCGGGAATAAATGGTGCAGCTTCGTAAACAATTCAAAAATGTAAACTGTGCGTGGTTTCTCCACCAGCCTCCCTACCGGGTGGTGGGCTTTGAACATCACATACTGCCATACCCAATCCATCCAGCCGGTTTTGAGCAAAATCCACCTGTTGTGGATCGCTCGAGCCAACTCCGATGCTCGCTGGTCTGAGTACGGCAGCCGAGCACGGTGAGCCAGCATGGCCGGCCAGAGATTGGCCTTACCAGCTAATTGGCCCAGAGTTGTATATTCCAATAGGAACCCCCAACCCCAGCGCTCCATTGCTATTTCGCTGACGACCTGGGCCATGGCGCGTCGATTATGATTATTCATGCCCGTTACCCCATACCTTTTTTCGAAATGGGAGGGGTTGATCAACGTGCATTGATTGGGAATATGAAAGACCCCCAGATGATAATCCTTCCACTTTGCGTCGGGGGGTGCTTGATCCAAACCACAGGCCTGGGCAATAGCTGCCCCCATAGCTTCTTCAGAATCGAGCAGCTCATAGCCATTTTCGAATCCCAGCGGCAAGGGCTTTTTACCCAATTCTAATTCGACTTGCATCATTTTTTCGATATCCTGGAACCACTCCAGCAAGGTCGCCTCAGCGTGTGATCCTGGTTGGCGGTGGCTTTGGGGAGGTTTGAGTGTAGTAATCGAGGCAGGTTTGTCTTCCAACTCGCCATGGAATTCAGCATGATGCGAATCCAGGCGGTTATCCCAGGTCTTGATAGATTGGAGCAACTCCCTGTCAAGCCCACGTTGACCGCGCGAGATATCATCCAGGCGATCTTTGAATTGTTGTCGTTTAGAGTTGAGATCCATTTTAGATTTTTGCTTGCTTATTCAAAGCCGATAAAAATAAATTTCATGTAACTGCTAGATATTCTCTATCTTGATTTCCGAAAACGGAATGCTAAAAATGTGCTTAGAATCAATACCCCCAATAACGCCAAAAGCCCTGGTATCCCTACATCATCGGTAAATCCCGTGGATGGCAGTTGAGTAGATATGGGTGTCACCGTCAAGAGGTTGGAAGCTTGCTGGGTAAATAACGCTCCCATTGTGGCGGTCAGTTTTGAGCCTCTGTCATCTTCTTGAGCAAAATCTGCGGCAGGGGTATCCGTTGGGACAATTACAGGTGTTGAGCTTGCTGTAGGGGTGATTTGGATTTCCGTTGGTGTAGCAGTCCAATTCAGGGCTTCTTCCGTCAGGTTGCTCAATATTGCTGCTTGGGTGTTCAACATATTGGCTTGGGCTATTTGGGCATCTATTGCTGTTTGTCGCCTAGGCAAATAAATGGTGAGGTAAAGAATAAAAAATACCAAGGACAGTATCAGGATACTGCCCAAAATACTGGCGGCAATAACAAAAGGCCGATTCCTAGATTTGCTGATCTGGGTAAATGCTTGTGCCTCTTCTCGTCTTGGATCTTTGTGGCTCTTTCCAGGTGGCTTTTGTTTTATTTTTTCTAGAGGTTGCTCCTTGACTTTATTCAATGCGTGTACAAAAGACGCCATGTTGGCAAAGCGAGCCTCTGGAATATCTGCTAAGGCTTTCTTAAAAACCTGATTTATGCCTTCCGGTACTCCCATGGGCCAACTCTCAGGAAGCCGCGGCCCCTCGATCACATGCTGCTTCATCAGCCGGGTGGGACTTTCTCCATCAAAGAGAGGCTTCCCCATCAGCATCTCGAAGAACACACAGGCCAGGCTGTACACATCCGAAGCCGGAGTCCAACCTTCCCCGTCCCAGGCTTCGGGCGACATATAGGCTGGCGTTCCCAGAACACCCCCGGTCAGGCTCATGGTGGTGCTTCTGTCAGCCGAGGCCAACGATTTGGCGAAGCCAAAATCGGTCAGGTAGGCGTTCCCCTGGTCATCGAACAATATGTTTCCGGGCTTGACATCGCGGTGCACCAGATCTTGTTTGTGAGCATAATCCAGCGCGCTGGCGACTTGATGCAGCTCTTCAAGCGCCCGGCTGAATGGCATTGATCCATCTTTTATCAACACATCCTTCAGAGAACCCCCTGAGAAATGCTCCATCGCCAGGTAAATGCGCCCCTGATCCTCCCCCAGATCATAAACAGGGGCGATGTTGGGATGCTTTAGCCGCGCTACCAATCGAGCTTCTTCGCGGAAGCGTTCAATAAAAGACGGATCAGCCACCAGTGCGGGATGCAGCACTTTCACAGCTCGTTCAATTAGTAAAGCATCATCGCGAGCCCGGTAGACTGTGCCGTATCCCCCGCGGCCAATCTCTTCTAATAGGGTGTATTTACCTAGTTTGATGTCAAGAGTCACGAATAACTCCAAAGGCGGGTGTTATCGCCATTAACTTCATTGCTTGAATTCCGGCAAACGCCTGGTTTCGCCGCACTGCGGGCAGGATCCTGGTTCATCGGTGACATCAAAACCGCATTTGGCGCATTTTTCTTTTTGCTTCGGTTTTCGGCGGAAGATGAAGAGAAGCAAGGCCACAAACGTAAGCAATAACACGGCCGGGCACCATATCATCGCGCTGCCCGTTATGCGCCCTATGAATGTTGGGGTTGGTGTCGGCGTTGGTGTGGGTGTAAATGTAGCCGTTGGTGTGAAAGTTGGTGTCAGAGTTGCGGTAGAGGTCGATGTACTTGTGGATGTCGGGGTATTTGTGGCAGATGGCGTCAGGGTAATAGTGTTCGTAATTGTCAGGGTTGGTGTAAAGGTTGGTGTGTCTGTTACTATTAAAGGTGTCTCAAACTTGAATACCTGGGTATCTGAACCCGCATCGGTATTCAAAGTCACGCTCAATTCGTGCATTTGCCCATCAGTAGGTAATCCGGATTCATAGGTCAGGGTGTACTGGGTTTTGAGCAAGGTTGCCATATCTGTGAACAGGTGACCCAACTCTGAAGAACTGAGGGCAGTCCGGAATAGACCGCCTGTCTCTGTGGCTAATCGTTCCTGATAGGGTTCATCGATATCCTTTCCCAAACCGATAACAAAGAAAGGAATATTATGTTCTTGGGCCATATGGATAGCCTCTTCAGGATCACCCACCTCAGCTGGTTCATTGCGGCCATCGGTCAACAGCAGGATTGCCCGGCGGCCAACAGGCTCATCTTCTGCCAGTTTAACTGCTTTGGCAGCTGCATTATATAGGTGCGTTTGCCCATAAGAATCCAGGGTTTCGATAAGGTCAAACACCGGATCTAAATTATCCGAGAAATCCAGCTCCAGGTTAGGATTTAGATTTGCTGGGTCTGGATCTATGCGGCTTGAAAAAGCGATCAGTGAGGCGCGATCACCAACGCTCAAGCGATCCAAGAAACGGATGGCAGCATCCTGAGCGTCATCAATAGGATCGCCGAACATGCTTTCAGAAATATCGAGTACAAGCCCCACGGAGAGGGGGACATTGGGGTCTGCTTGCACCGTTTCTGGCTGGAATGGGTTTCCGCCATCCTCCTGCAGGGAAAAATCCCCGGGTTTCAGATCATCAAGAGGCAAACCATCCGCATTCCAGGCGCTAACCAAGACCGTAATCTGGGGAAATTGGGATGTATCCACCCAATCTATATGTAACGTGACGGCTTTGTCCTGCGCCGCTACCTGGCCGAACGGCCCCAAGATCAAGGCCAACGCCAAGAGAACAAACAGTGAACGAGTCAACAATTTCATCATAACCTCCTATAATTTATGGGATTTTTTCGATATAGTAATTGTAGAGATCACCCTCCGCGACCCAGCCTTGAAGTCCTGACGATGTTATCCGAACCTTCCAGAACACGAACGAATCACTGCGGCCAGGCCGGGGTTCACATTTTGGCCCATCGAGCACTTTCATGCGAGTGCCTTCGGGAATTAATTCGACAATATTATCATTGAGCACTTCTGGTGAGGAGCGCACACGTAATGGCGTTCCATCGGTAAAGGTCACGCGGATAGAATCATCAACTTTAACGCGCGGCTCCGGTGCATCAGGACAAACATATGATGGCGTCAAGGTGGGAACGGCCGGGCGGGGGGTTATAGTTGCAGAAGTGATATACGAACTTGGTGATGATATGCGGGTATTTACAATAACCCGTGCTGCGAATGAAGCGTAAAATTTGTCCGTGGAACCAAAACTTACTTCACGCAGGTTCTGACCAAAAACCGCGACCCCATATTTTCCCTGCTTCACCACCTGGGGCGCAAGAATCTCCTGCACCAACCTACCGGAACTATCCACTTGAGCCGGCCAAGTCTTAATGATCTCGTAATAATTGCCACTGTCGTAGTAAAGCGCGACCAGAAAACGTTCATCCGGCTGAAAGCCCTCGTAAAAAATTTGGGTTGGCTGCCCTTCAATTATGATATTAGTGCAACCGTAAAAACCAGGAGAACTTCCTGAAAGAAACACAAGAGGTGATGCAGAAGGAGACACACTGAACCAATGGGTTTCAACCGGCAATGAATTTGTGGTGACTCGCAGGGTATATCGCCCCGGTTGCAACAGCAGGTTGCTGTCGAAACAATAATCGAATTCGTCATCTTGCAACCGCGCCACAACCACTGAATCGTCGGGACGGATCAATTCAATTATCACCTGCTCATCCGGTTGAAAACTGCACCCAGAAACGCTGCCCTTATCGAAAAACAACGTGGGGGATATTTCTCCACACCCTCCGCCGCCGCCTATTCCAAACACAGCCAACGAATCGATCAGATTACCGTCATTATTAATCTCCCCAGGCAATAGAATATCGTTTGGGAGGGTTACCACGGTTGAAAAACCAGGATATTGCTCATTTTCTATAGGCTTGTTGGGTGTCGGCGAACCAATGACTTCGATACTCAAAGGGATATTGACTTGATTCTTTGGGGTTGAGCTTGGTATTATTGCAGTTGCAGATCGAGTGGCCGTTGCAGGTTGGGATTCCTGCCCCACCGGTAGGAAAAATTCAGGCACAGAACGGCAACTCGCCATCAATACTACGATAATAAACAGAGTGTGTTTCAAACAGTGTGTTTTTAGCATAACAGATTCTCAATATGCCGTTCAGCGATTTTGAATTTCATTCATCGCTTGCTGATACACCTGACGGGTTTCTTCATCAGGTACTATCGAAACCGCTTGCTGGTAAGCGCTCAACGCTGATTCAGTTTCACCAAATTGATCATAGATACTGCCTAACTGTGCCCAAAAAGCCGCTTTGGCACGCGGGGCTTGGGTGGTTTCTGCAGCGACCTGATACTCACGTTGCGCGGTTTCCAGATTAGAAGATAGTAAAGCAATCGATCCAAGATGACCATGTGATTGGGCGACAAACTCACCAATACGGGTGTTACCCGCTTCTCCGGCATCGATCACGGCTTGGAAATATTCAGCGGCATCTGACAACAATGATTGCGCTCCCAAAATCTGATACCGCACAAAGGATAACCGTCCTAAGCCGAAATCTACCTTGGTTCGAATATCTGCCGTGGGGGGTTGATCTGGTGCGGTCAAAGCCGCCAGATACTGCTCTTCTGCCAGATTCAAATCCACTTGAGAAATCTTAGCGAATGTGTCCACAGGGGGAATCCCCAGGGCGCGCAGGAAATAGGTTTCACCGAGGCCTACATAGGCGCGGGCATATTGTGGGTTAGCCTGCACGGCAAGGTTGAAGTAATATTCGGCATCATCGATCTTTTCCAATTTCCCAGCTGCATTCCCCAGCATCAGATATAAACTTTCCTTACCGGCTTAGCTTTCCCAGCCTTCAGCTTGCATGGCTAACTCGAAGAAAGAGAATGCCCTTTCGTAGTCCGCAAGGTTAAACAAGGATACACCAGTAGCAATATAAGCCGTCGCCTGTGCTCTCCCAGCAATATCGCGATTGGCTTCAACCCGGCTCACTAAATCGCCTGACCCGCTGGGAATCAAAATGGCTTCTCCCAAAGGGTGCCGCCCCAAGAATTCCGGGATGATGCTAAACAAGCGCTCTGAAATATACATCTCAGGCAAAATCGTCTGTTTCACACTATTGTCGGAGATAACCCCGTAGATGATGATATCGGCGTTGATTTGATGGACCAGCCTGGAGGCGGTATCAGCGCGCTGATCGGGAGTCTCCCCATCGATTTTGCCGATCTGGTCCGGGCCGCGCACTTCGTAAAGAACATCCACATTTTGAGTAAGTTCTTGCAAGCTATTATCAATGCGCTGATAGATTTGCTGCGATACGGCCAGCCCGGTTTCAGCATCAAAATCCCCCTGGTCAACATCGAACTCCGCAACGGCAATATTGAATTCGCCAAACATTTGCGCTGATGTTGATGGTGAAACCACAGGCTGATTGGCCTGGATCAGCCCCCACACTATAATTAGCAGGGCGAATACTAAACTGATTGACCCGGCCAGGAAGAGCACTATTTGCCAGCGCGGCCAAGATTTTTTATCAGCTTGAACAACCTGTTTTTCGATGTATGTGCCGCCCTGATCAACGCGCACAGCTCGTGAGTCTGGGCCACTGGCTGATACACCACCTTGGGAAGCATCAACAACATGGATATGACTCTGTTTAGCTGCCCCAGGTTGTTGTTCAACTTCAAAGTTATGCCCACAATTGTCACAATATTTTACCCGGTCTGGATTAAACCGTTGACACTGAGGACATTTCTTTTGATAAGCGTTTTTAGAATTCACTGATGATGCCATTTTTCCACACCCGGGATTAAACAATCCCGCCAGTAGTCATCAGACTGATCACGGCACGCACGCCACCGATCAACAAGGCCAAACAGCACATGATCATGCCAGCGACAGCCGCACCTTTGTCATCATCCTTATTAAGCAAATCTGCCAAACCCAGGATGGCGCCAATTAACGCCAAGGGCAAAGTGAAGCAGTTCAGTATATTCAACAACGGGATGAGCGAAACACACACTCCCAAGAACGACAACAACCCCAATATTAATGATGCGATTCCCATCTTTATCCTCCAAAAGTTGATACCTAAATTATGGTTTCGTTTTGATGTCTCCCGAAATAATTTCGAATTTTCTCTCGATAATTTCGGTTTTCAAGTCTGCAGGGATCTGAGCACCCCACATAGAGCCATATACAATGTCAACACCACCATTCTCTAGCGTACCAACAAATTTACCACCTTGAAAGTTACCTTCGACCGCTAATTGTATCGAATCATACACAAAACTACTCATTTTTTTCAAAACACTTACTAATATATTCTCAGCATATTCAGGATAGAATTCTGACCAGTCGACATCCGATCCTATCAGCCAGCCAGATTCTTGTTCATTTAATGTCATTAGGGTTCCGATGCCAACAGTCCCTGCAACCGGGAAAATGATATCAGCACCTTCCGCCAGTAATTCATCAGTCATGGATATACCATCATTCTCGTTATCATAATTTCCAACGAATAAACCATCTCGAGCGACAATATCCCAGCCCAACAAGGTGACAGCCAAATTATGCGTATCGTTATAGCCAGCAACTCCTAATGCATAACCATCCATAAAATCTGCTACTGCATCCCAATTGGTACCACCAAATACCGCCACCTTACCTGTTTCTGTCATGCCAGCCGCCAGGTAACCAGCCAGATATGCAGCTTCATTGGCCATATAGCTACTGGTTCGAATATTTGGAGTCTCAACCCAAAACATATCTGGGATAACAATAGGCAGAGAAGGATTTTCTTCAGCAACAGCTATTATTGGGTCTGTGTCCCAAAATCCGATTGGAATGAGCAAATCACAACCTTCGTCGATTGCAATATTTAAGGTTGAGTAATATTCTTCCGCTTGAAATGCACCATACAGCTTCCCCTGAATACCCAACTCGGCTTCTGCTTGTATGACACCCTTCCAAGCCTCGGCATAATAAGGTGTCTCTGCATTCTCAGCGCCAGCCACAATTTGGCAAGCTAGAAAGTCGCTTTCAATTGGTAAATCCTGTGTGGGTGCAGTTTTTTTACTCCCTAGAGAACACTCACCATAATTTTCTAATTGCAAGGTACCTGTTCCCGCCAGAGCGTGGAAACCCCAAGCATCTCCTTCCAAATCTGGTGGAGTGGTTTTCCATTCAACTCGTCTGTCAGGATTGTCTCTCTCAGAAATGATGATTTTCACATCTCCGACCTGATCCACGATGATAAGCAGGTTGTACCATGTTTCTGGATCGGCCCCCAGGCTAACCTGATCATTTACCACCCATTCCTCGGCTTCCTGAAGGAAAAAATGAGGACCATCATTGATGTTGAGGGCAATGCGTTTATAACTTTCTGTGTTGTGTTCTCCACTGGTTATACCTAAGCGGATATCATCAAGGCCTGGATAGAAATAATAATCGACAAACATACACTCGCCATTGGTAATGCTATTACTACTACGGAGTAGCAAATCCGACCAATTATCACCATTTATTTCCAGCGCGCCTTTGTTGAATGTAGTCACCCCACGGTACGTCCAATACTCATCGGATAAGGTGTCAAAAACTTCACTGAAGGTAAGTTTGGGATCTACAAAGAGATCATACAGGACTGCAGGCAGTTCGACAAGTTCAGCCGCGGGTTCTTCTGTGGCAGTCGAGGATGGCGTGTGTGTACTTGTCAAAGTGGGGGCAGGGGTAAAGGTCAACGTAGGTTGGGGCGAAGGTGAAGATACGTATATAACAGTGCTGGTGGCAATAGGTTGGGAAGTTGTCGTATCCTCCTGTGCACCCGGCATTGGATCAAGACTCGGTGGCAGGATGCCGCCAAGGAACAATCCAAAGACGACAAGAAGAACAACTCCAGCGGTAACGATTGACCAAATTGGGAATTTCTTCTTATTCGTACACCCCTCCAACAAATCAACCAATTGGCTTCCATTCGAGGGCCGTTCTTCAGGGACTTTGGTTAGAGAGCGAGCAATTAAATCGTCTAAGCAAGTGGATACCTCATCTCGCAGTGAACTGACCTTAGTACCAGGTTGATTTTTGTATATCCGGCCTGTCAGGAGTTCAAATAAAATCGCACCTAGGGCATAAATATCAGATGCCGATGATAGATATTTATTGGTGTTTTCCTGCTCTGGGCTCATATACCCCGGCGTTCCGGGATGTGCCGGTGCCAGGGATCCCAATCTAGTTCGCATGCTGGGCCCGCCGGGCACCTGCGCCAGGCCGAAATCGGCTACCTTGGCGCGGCCTTTATCATCAAACAGTATGTTAGTGGGCTTCAAATCTCTGTGAACAGCGTCCAAATTGTGCAGTTCGGCCAATCCGATGGCAATGTCGATAGCGATACGCACGGCTTCATCAATGGGAAAAGGGATCTTTTCATGCTTTGCCTTCGCAATGCGCTCTGCCAGGCTGCCTCCGGGGGCATATTCCATCTCCAGGTACAGCTGGTCCCCATCCTTGTGGAAATCGTGCACCTGCAGCAAATTGGGGTGCGGTGTCGGGGAGTTCAGCTTGGCGCCCAATTGGGCTTCCAGCTGGAAGCGGCCCTGGAAATCGCTAAACTCGGTGCTGCCCACCCCCGGCGCTTCCCGGTGGAGCACTTTCAAGGCACGCGGCACATTCAGTTCCATGTGTGTAACGCGATAAACCTCGGCAAAGGCTCCCCGCCCGATAAGTTCCTCGATGCGGTATTTCTCGAGAATAATGTCACCTTGTTTGTAGGTCATATGAGAATTCTGAAAAACCTTTATCTTAGTAATAAAATTATTTATCGATTAGGTTCAAATTCATTATGCGCGCTCAGAAGTCCAGTACGCCCTTCGGGCGCAGCAACCAGTATTCCAGACCTGCCCTGAGCATGTCGAAGGGATCAGGGCGCCCCCTACGCTTCGCTACGGGGACGCCGAGCGAGCACAGCGAAAACCGAAGCCGTCCCCGGTATTACCTGGTGAGCTCCTGATGCGATCCGCAGAGCGCACGAACCAATCACTACTGTACCAGGAGCCGCCGCGCACAACACAGCTGTCCCCAGAATCGGGGCCTTGCGGATACACGGATGGAGAGTTTTTATAGTATCCACCATCATACCAATCTGCTACCCACTCCCAAACATTGCCGGCCATGTTATATAAGCCAAAGGGACTGACCCCGCCTGGATAACTACCTACGGCGCTTGTATCTGTAACGCAATTGCCATAACTTGCCAGATCACAATTAATCCCTTCGCCCCATGGATAAGTACGCCCATCGGTGCCGCGGGCGGCCTTTTCCCACTCTGCTTCAGTGGGTAAACGCGCCCCGCGCCATTCGCAATAGTCATTGGCATCATCCCAACTAACGTAGATCACCGGGTAGTCTTCATATTGCGAGTTGCCATAGTAATTGTCCCGCGTGTAAGATTCTGTGCTTCTGGGCGGGTCGCATACTCCTGCATCCACACATGTAGAATATTGAGCATTGGCTACTTCGTATTTGTCAATATAGTAGGCATCCAGCGTAACTGCATGTACGGGGGATTCATCATTATCGCCATCATCGCTGCCCATCTCGAACAGCCCGGCGGGTACCAATACCATGGGGACGCTGTAATCATCCGTGATATTGGGTAGCAAGGCCGCTGCTTCCTGTGCTTCAGTTTCGACGACTGGCTCTGGCTCGGCAAATGGCTCTGGTTCTGGAACCTTCGGCCAAAATATTATCCCCAACACCATAATAACCACGATAATCCCAACCCATACTCGCCAATCCTGCCACCAGGGAGCATTCATCTTTCGGCTGTCAGTTTTTAGTTTTCTGATAAACACTGACTGCTCGCTGCTGACCGCTGATGGCCTTTCTCGTTCCCGGAGAGGTTGTTCATCAGCCGCCTTGTGAAGCACTTTTCCTGGTTTATGGCGCGCCTTTTCCTCAGCATCACGTTTGGCACGAGCTTCTGTCTCGCGCATTGCTGCTTCCTGGGCATTTCGCTGCGCTTGCGCTTCTGTTTCAAGTCTGGTGTACTCTTTATCTGGGGTTTCTAAACCTGCCAGTGTTGTCGCGAGTGTTTTAATGCCTTCGTATCTTTCCCCGGGTTCTTTTTTCAGCCCCCGCGAGAGTACGGCTTGTAAACTCGAAGGAATCCCCTGTGGCCAACTACCCTGGAACTCGGGCTCCTTGATCAGGTGCTTGGTGATGATCTCCTGCGGAGTGGACCCGCCAAAAAGGGTTTCACCGGTAACGGTTTCGTAGAGCACACACGCAAGAGCATACAGGTCGCTGGCCGGGGTAGCTTCCTCACCATTCCATATCTCCGGAGCGATATAGGCTGGGGTTCCTAACAAAGCACCTGTATGCGTGGTGATGCCCGTGTTCATCATCGCCCGCACCAGACCGAAATCGGTCAGCACGTAGTCGCAGTTCTTTGATTGGATAATATTGCTGGGCTTGACATCCCGGTGCAGGAATCCTTCAGCATGGGCATAATCAAGGGCTTCGCCAATATGCGCCCACATGTGCAGCACTTCCTCCCAGGGCAAAGGGCCATCTTCCTGCAGCACCTGGCCGAGCGAACGCCCAGCGAAATAACGCATGGCGATGAAATAGCGCCCCTCTTCCTCGCCAATTTCGAAAACGGTGGCGATATTGGGATGAAACAGTACCGCCGCGGCGCGGGCTTCCTGGCGGAAGCGCTCAAAGGTAGATGGGTCTGCAACCAACGCAGGTTTGAGAAGCTTGAGAGCGACTTCGCGTTCCAAGGAAGTATCCACAGCACGATAAACTTCAGCAGTAGCGCCCTCACCAAGCAGATTTTTGATTTTGTATTTGCCGATATGCTCTATTGCCATATGCTCTCATCATCCTGTTACTCGGGACAGGGAGAATCATTCAATGATTCAATAGTATTCATGCTGGTGTATGCCTTATAAGTACATCCATGGCACGCGACATCTTTAGACTAAGATGTGTGAATGGATAAACTTCTGCAAAGGCTCCCTTGCCGATGAGTTCTTCGAAGCGGTATTTGTTGAGTCTAATTTCGCCATTGTTGTAATGCATATTATTCCTTGAATGGGGGCAAATATCCACTTACGGTGTCGCAGAGCGAGCACAACGAAAACCGAGATCCCAGTTTGACACACTAGGTCCATAATACATACGAGATGTTGGTTCTGTGTAAATCCACCATGAGCCACCTCGGTAAATTTTATACTCTCCATTAGTTGGTCCCTTTGGATTAATACTTGGAGAATACTCATAATAATCTTGGTCATACCAATCAGCCACCCATTCCCAGACGTTTCCAGCCATATCCAGTACACCATATGGACTGGTACCATCAGGATAAGACCCTACTGCTACAGGAAATACCACACAATCTCTAAAATTTGCTCTGTTACAGAAGTCGGTAGCCTCTCCCCAAGGATAGGTACGTTCGTCCGGACCTCTAGCGGCCTTCTCCCACTCTGCTTCTGTAGGCAAACGCGCCCCTCGCCAATTGCAGTAAGTATTGGCATCATTCCAACTAACATATACAACTGGATAATCAACATATTTAGTGTCATCGAAATAGTTTTCGAAATTTACGCTTGTTTTTATCGGTAAAGCACAAGCACCTTCATTTACACACACCTTGTAGTTTGCATTAGTAACTTCAAATTGGTCTATGTAGTAGCCATCCAATGTCACAATGTGAATAGGTTGTTCATTATTTTTGCTATTTTCATTTCCCATCGCGAAAGGGCCTGGTGGAATCAGCACCATATTATCAATATTTGATATCTGAGCCGAACCAGAATCTAATATCTGTTCAGAAATTCCATCTGGTTCAAGAGTCTTAGTAGACGTAACTTTATTTTCTATTACAACTAGTTCAGGAGTATTGGTAGATGTAGTAATATTTTCTAACGCAACCGGCTCAGAGTTTGGTTTGCTAACTGCATTCAATACTACTGTGACCAAAAAAAGGCCTAACAGCATCAACCCTATCCCGCCTCCCCAAGCAGCCGGGTGCTTCCACCACGATGTTTGCGTTACTTTTTTCTTCGGTGCAGTTTGGTAAGTAGTTTTTTGTTTTTTTATTTCATCTTGAGGGCTCTCCAGGGTAGTAATACTTTCGATTTCCGGAACCTCATTCTGTTTCCGCTTTTCTTCCTGCAATTCACGTTCACGCTTCGCCTTCTCTTCAACTTCTTGCTTTGTAGGTTGCTCTGCTTCTCGGCTGGCAGCTTCCTCTGCGGCTATTCGATTGGCTTCTTCCTCGGCGGCTTCAAGGCGCATGCGCTCTTCTTCTTGAAAAACTCCCGCTTCAGCTTCCAATCGAGCTTGTTCCTGTGCAGGAGTTTCGAGATCAGACAGTGCAACCTGGAATCTCTCCAGACTGAAGTACCGATCTTTAACTTTCATTGCCAGGGCTTTAGTCAGCACTTCAGTCAATGCTTTTGGGGTGTCAGCAAACCAGTTATCTGGCAACTGCGGCCTATCCAAGACATGTCTGGTCATGATCTCCGGCGGGCTCTCACCATCGAAGAGTACCTCCCCGGTGAGCATCTCGTAGAACACGCAAGCCAGGCTGTAGATATCCGTTGCCGGCGTGACATCCTGACCACGCCAGACTTCGGGAGCCATGTAGGGTGGCGTGCCGATCATACCCCCGCTTGCACTGAGCGAAGCGCTGCGCGTGCCGGTGATGGCTTTAGCGAAACCGAAGTCCGAGAGCCTGGCATTACCACTCTCTTCGAATAAGACGTTGCCCGGCTTGACATCGCGATGGATCAACTGCTTGGGCTGGTTGTGGGAAAAGTCCAAGGCCTCGCTGATTTGACGGGTGATCTCCAGGGCACGCTCGAAGGGGAGCCGACCTTCACTGGTAATAAGCTCTTTCAAAGAGCCGCCCGGCATGTACTTCATCACCAGGAAGTAAGACCCCTCATATTCTCCCAGTTCGTAGACCGGCACAATGTGGGGATGCTCGATGCGAGCGGCGAATTTGGCCTCCCGGCGAAAGCGTTCGATGAATTCCGGATCAGAGATCAATGCCGGGTGCAGCACTTTGACGGCGCGCTCGACATCCAGCACGGTCTCACGGGCACGGTAGACCGTGCCATAGCCGCCGCGGCCGAGTTCTTCTAGTAGTTCGTATTTACCAAGTTTTGTCATAAGAGATATAATCCACTAATCTTCGCTAATTATCGCTAATAGAAAATATTGGTGAAGATCAGCGATAATTCGCGGTTTCTTTTTATCTGCAAATCTACGCGAATGTGTGCTAATTGTTTTTATAATATTCGCGGGTGTTAGCGTCCATTCGCGGATCTTTTCGTAAGTACCATACGTTTCCAATCAAGCTCGCCTTGACTGCCAAAGTTGATCAACAGGCCCACCTGCTTTCCTGTCGCTTTCAGGTAATTCAGCAATTGTGATTCTTCGCGCCCAGTCAAATTTTTGAGTTCTTTGATCTCGATGATGATTTCATCATACGCTAAGAAATCGGCTTAGTAGCTGCTCTTCAAAAGTATTCCATCGTAATACACTTTTATCGGAGTTTGGGCCACAAAAGTGATAGTGCGTCTATTTAGCCAATCTCCAGGGCTTCCTGGTACACAGCTTCTAGGAAACCGGGACCGAGCGAGTTGTATACTGCCATAGCTGCCCCAATGATGGCATAGACTTCTTGTTTGAAGATCAAATCGCCCACAATTCATTATCTCCAATTCATCCACCAATCTACGCGAATGTTCGCTAAATTTTTTTTATATTCGTGTTTATTGGCGTGAATTCGCGGTTCACATGCCTTCGAACTTATGACCACAGTGGTCGCAGAACTTGGCATCAACAAAAACGGACAAAGCGCAAGTAGGGCAGTCTTTCTGGGGAGTCTGCTCCTGGGGCGCGCCATCGGTAGAAATCATCTGCGGACCGCCTGCGCCTGTGCCGGTGATAATCACAGGAGTCCCGCCCGATCCTTTAGCAAAAGCCTGGGCTATCTCAGCCATACGATCCATGGCGCGTTCTGTGGTTTCTTTTGCCCGCGCGGAGGATTTGTCCCAGGCTTCAATGGTTGCGCGCTCGCTGGCATCTTTCTCGGCCAGGAGCTTTTCGTACATTTCGCGCTCACGATCGCTGGCATTGCCTTCGGCTATGGCGCGGAACTTTTCCTCCAATGCTTTGGCGACTTCAGGTGAACGTTCTGCCGCCATGGCCAGGATTTCGCCTTCGTTCTTGCCTTTCATGACCTCCGTGCGCTTCAAATCCGCGATGATGCGCCCTTGCTCAGCGTCTGAGACAGCTATCAAAGCCTCTGCTCCCATAGCAGCCAGGCGATCCATTCGCTGCAATTCGAACTCGTGCTGAACACGCAATTGCCCTAACTGAATCTCGTTCTCAGAGCGCAGCTTATCAAGGTGCATCTTGAGCTCGTGTTCACGCTCTTCGAAGCGCAGGCGCATTTTGTGCTCTTGCTGCGGCCAAAGCAGTTCCTGCTGGGCGCGCTTGGCGAGGTCGATCTCATCCATGGTTTCCTGCACAGCCCATTTATGCTCCCATTCGAACTGTTTGCGTTTATGTTCGTCGAAAGCGCTCTGCTTTTCAAGCTCGAACTCCCATTCCTGGGCTTTCAAGACGTATTCCTGTTCGGCCCGCTTGCGTTCCAGATCCAGTTCGAATTCCTGCTCCTTCATCTCCAGATCGGAGCGCAACTTGAACTCTATTGCCCGTATTTCATAGGTCTGCTCAACCTCCAGCTTTGCCAGTAGGTGAGCACGGGCTTTGGCGTGGTCTTCAGCCTCTTCCGCCCAGGTGCGCAGCAGGTCTTCGCGTTCTTTCTCTCGCAGGAGCTTGTCGTAGTCAATATCATTGAGAAATTCCTCGAATTCGGCCACCGAGGAAACCTCGTTCATGCGGTCGCTCATCACAGCCTGGCGCATGCGTTGGTACAGCTCAACCCGGCGCTCTTCATTTTCAACCTTTTGGGTTTCTTCGGCCAGTTCCGCTAGATCCAGCTCCTTTTGCGCATCTACCCAGGACTTACGGCCTTCCACTTCGGCTGCCGCTTCAGCAACCTGTAAGGTATATTTACTTTGTATCCCCTTGATACGATCGATATGCTCCAGATTTAATTCCAGCACCCGCACGTGCAGAAATGCCAGCCCGAGCTGTGAAAATGTGGTCTCCAGGGATTCATCCAGCAGCAGTTCGAGTCTATCCTTCAATTTGAAATCATCAGCCAGCGCCTGAACCGTGTGTTGGCGCACCCAGCGTTCAACAACCTGCGCAACCTCAGGATAGAGATATTGACGCAGGTCTTCTTTTGAGATACGCACGCGGCCCTTTAGCATATTAACCAAAAAATTACCCGGCATCTCTACCTGAGCCTGAAAGCGAATCGTGGCGCCTATGCGCAGCGGATCACTGGTGAAAATACCACCCAGGTGAAAGTCGAATTCGGTTGGAGTAACCTCCACCAACAGGGCAGTGATGCTTTCTGGAATGCGCCCAGAGAACCAATCGCTGATAAGCCCGCCCAGGCTGTCCAGGTTGTACTCGCCGGGCGCCACTGTTCCCACAACAACGCCTTTGTCCACTAGCAGCGCATTCGTTCCAGGATCAATAATCAGGCCGCGGTTGAGTAAGCCCGGAAGATCATCAGCGTCAATCTTCACGGCAAAATCTTCCTCTCGGCGAGCCCAACGGTGATTGCGCACATTGGGGGCCGAGCTGGCGCTCATTTCCTCGCCGCAGTTTTTGCAATAGGCGGCATTGGCACGGTTTTCGGTGCGGCAAGCGCCGCAGAGCTGCACGCCGCTCGCAAACGCCGAGCCGCATTTCCCGCAAAAATTGGCATCCTTGGTATTTTTTTCCCCGCATTGGGGGCAGGTTTGACGATTCCCGAATATCATGGCTTTCTCCTTTACAAAATTAAGTCATTGGCTTTGATTATAAATTCTTTTTCTGTTCTTCTGAAGTCCTCAATGCCTGGCTGCGATTAGAGAAATGGAATTTCAAGGCATCCAGACTCGCTCTTAGTTGGTTCAATATTTCAAGATCGAACTGTCCCCGGGCAGATTCCTGCATCAATTTTTGCACGTCATCATTCAATACACTGGAGCGCACCAAAAGACCTTCATCGTAATCCAGAAGATCATCAAACATCTTATTACTGATCTTCAGGTTGGTGACATAAGGCGGCACCCCTTGAGTTGGGTTCATAACCAATTCGCGGGCGCGGGCGAACTCTTTCTCCAAGGCGCGAATTTCGAGCGCGTTATCTTCCTGACCTTGCTGATACACTCGAGAGCGCAGATCGTTGAGCGCGTTTTGAGCATTTTGCAAATCTAAATTGCACTGTCCACGAACCAGGGCATCGGCCTGCTGGCGATCCTGTCCCACCAAATCATCGACCAGGGTTGTGCCCGGTTCAGTCCAATGCGCTTGCTGCAGTTCATCATATTTTTGGAAGAGTTTTTTCATGCTATCGAAGAGAATACCAGCCACCGCACCCCAAACAATCAAGTTAAACTCCAACCGATTTGACCAATCGGGACCCCCCGCAAAATGAGTTACGATTTTTGTAATAACAATAGCAACCATCACCACAAAAATCATCCAAATCACATGGCGGCGCCACCAAAAACGTGGATAACGTCGCCCGCGGCGTGATCGCGGCTCTGGCTCCTTTTTGCGTTTTAGCTGAAATAGCTGATTTATCCTAAAATGGCCATCTGCGTCATCCAGTTGTAGCTGACCTGAAATCCAACTCAAGATAGCAGAGAGCAAACTCACTGGCTCACCACCATCAGCGTCATTTTCTGCATCTGAGCCATCATCTGGCGGATTCGTTTCTCCAACGGGGGTCAGCACAACTTTACCAGCATGTTCCAGCCCTAATTTCCGCAAGGCATCTTCACGCTGCTTTTTAGACTTGGCTTCAGCAAGCATTGTTTTTACTTCTACATCCTGCAGGCGCTGCTCTAATTCCAAAGCCTGTTCAGCGGCAATCAGACGATCTTCCGATCCTAAAAAGGATGCAAAATGAAAGAAATCTAAGTGCAGGCCCAAACTGTTGAGTGTTGGCTCAAGTCCTGGACGAACATCGACATACAGAGGGTCTTGGCGCCCTTCGAGCAACTCTTCGGCCTGATAGCGCCGCACGGCGGGAGCTAAAATATCCCAGGCAGCTTCGGGGCTGAGATCGATCACATTCCCATAAACAACCTCACGCGGCACGACATATTGGGTAAAGAACTGCTCGACATCAAAAATTTCGACCGCACATAATAGACTACCATCCACAAGGACATCGTCTCGGCTGAGCAGGTTAGCGGCCTTCAGGCGAGTATTGAAAGGCCCCGCGGGAACAAATCCCACCTGCAATGCGGTTGCCTTCAAGGCGTGCTGGCCAGGCTCAAAGGTTTGTACGGCGCTATTTTCAGAGATCACAATCCCCACCCGGCCGGGAGGGACGTCAAATTGCTTATCCTTTCGGCCAGGCAGTTTCGATATCGCGTAACTTTGGGCCAGGGCAAGTGAATTTTCTTTTCCCATGATCATTTATCTCCTAACAAGCGATTATTTTAGAACTTGTGGTACTGAGATGCTAAGCTGCGCCTCAGCTTTACTCGCTAATTCTTTGACATTGTTGGGTTTGGATAACGACAGGCGGCTCAGCGCGGCCATACGTGTATCGGGGTTTACCTGGGCTTTGCTGAACAACATTTCTCTCAGATCAGACAGGCTGATCTCCTGGGGATCGAAGCTGAGATTGGCGGCAATCAGGGCTGCATATGGCACACATAGGGGGCCTAAATTGTAGGCTGCCTGTGAATAGATCAATTCACCAACCACATAGCGCAGTGGTTGGCCCAGTGTAGCGCCAAAATAACCATCCAATTGAGCGCCTACCACATCCATGATCATGACAACGCTGTGCAATAATTCTGAGGGTACATCCTCGGGGCCGAAGAGCAATGCCAGCGCGGCCAGTAAAGAATCGCTGATTTCTTGTCGATTAGGAATTTCAGTCGGCAGGGCTTGAATCGCCTCAACCAGCGCTCCAATTTCGTAGTGGTGCTGCGGGCTGCTCTGAGACAGGTGCCCCAAGAGATAGGCAGCGATCCAAGTGGCCCAGCCTTCTTCTAATAGTTGGGAGGCCATGTTGAGCAAAATAGCTTTATCCTGGCGCAGGCTCGTGACCGGATCATCCGCAGCATGATAGCCAAAACGGCGGGCGGTATCCGCCAGAGAAACACCCAAACGGCTCTTGACTTCCCCTAAGGCGCTATAAGCATCCAGGAAACCGTGGCCCAATTTTTCATGGATAGCTGTAGACATAACACGCTCGAGCACTTGCGGGATCTCGAAGCCCTGCCGGGGAGAGGCATCTACACCGTAGACAAATAACCAGCCGTTCAGATAGCAGCCCACGCCAGACAGGTTATAGCCAAAGATGCCCCCGCCCTTGGATTCATCAGCCATCGTCTGCGCCTGGGTAATCATTCGCTCCAGCTCCCCCTGGCGTGCCTGGGCCGATAAATTTAGATGCTCAACGATGGGCGTAAAAAATTCTACCAGCGTTTCGCAAAAGACTGTCGGATAATTTAACCGGTACGTAGAGAAATAGCTTCCCAAATCAAAGTGCTGCGCGAAAACATGATCCAGCTCCTGCAGAGTTTTGCTTCCTTCAAGATTGAGGAGCGGTTGGACCAGGGCTTGTCTCGCGCTGGGAAAAGTGGGCTCACTGGCTGCACGGCGCTGATTTTGCACACGCGCCTCAGCCCCGTCCAGACGCCGGGCCACATCTGCCGGGATGAGCGGTTTGGCCTGGCGCAAGAGCTGCTGGCGCAGGGCTTGAAGGTCGGCATCGAGGCGAGACTTCTGCTGCTCGGCGCGCTGGTCTAGTTTGTTTCCGAAGGTAGATTTAAGATTGTCGAGGTTTGTCATGCTAATTCTCACAATTTTTTCAAGCCAGAGGAGCAGAAGTCAGAAATCCAGACTTACCCTGAGCGTGTCGAAGGGATCAGGACGAGCTACTCCCTTCGCTTTGCTTCTGGGACACCGAGCGGGCACAGCGAAAACCGTTGAAGTCCCAGGTAATATCTGGTGAGCCCCCTTCGCGATACGCAGAGCGCACGCCCCCACCAGAACTGAACCAACAGCCGCCGCGCAGAATACGGCTTTCATTGCTATAAACCGTTTCACGGCCATCTCTTGCCTGGTAAGGGTAATCTTTATACAGGCTGTTGGTCCACTCCCTAACATTACCGGCCATATCCGCACAGCTATAAGGACTGTTTCCTGCCGGGCTGTATTGGCCAACAGAGCTGGTGCCGCCACCGATATGAGTAAAATTACAACGCTTTTCATCGGGCGCCTGGTCGCCCCAGGGCCAGGTACGGCCATCGCTGCCGCGGGCGTCTTTCTCCCACTCGGCTTCCGTAGGCAGGCGGATTTCATGGCCGCTTTCCCGGCTGGCCCATTCACAAAAAGCAACTGCATCGTACCAACTGACATGGACGACGGGGTGATCGGCTTTGCCGCCAACATCATGCTTCCAGGTTTTATCCTGGTCCTCTTTCTCCGCAGTGGTTTTATAGCCAGTCGCATTGACAAAGATTTCAAACTGCGACACCGTCACAGGCGTTTTCCCCATCCAATATTCACCCAAATGCACTTCGTGCTGGGGCTGCTCATCATCACTCGTATATTCGTCCGTGGCCTTGCTACCCATCAGGAAAGGACCGGCGGGGACGCGCACGAAGGTCAGATCAACCACTGAGAGCAGCTTGCCGCCCCCAATGCTGAGCGCCATACTTTCGGGATCGCCGGCGGCGCTTACTCCACGGCGGGGAGTAATTTTGGGTTTGCCGGTCTCAACAGACGGCACTGGGGTGGCACTGAGTTGGTGGGTAAATTCAAGCACGCTCGAAAACCGTTCAGCAGGGTTTTGCGACAAAGCCCGCCGCAGAGGGTTACCAATGCCTGGTTCAACATCCAGCGGCCAATTTCCCGGCAGCGGCGGCGGCTGAAAATGTTTGGCCATCACCGCCGGTGGGGTTTTACCGGCATACAAAACCTGCCCAGTGAGCATTTCAGTGAGCACACAGGCCAGTGCATATTGGTCGGTGGCCTGGCTGACATCGTCCCCCTTCCATATTTCGGGAGCCATATAATGGGGCGTGCCTAAAAAGCTGCCCGTGGCCGTCAGACTGCTGGCGTGTAAGGCTTTGACTAACCCAAAATCGGTCAGCACCGCGCCATCGCTGGCGCTGATGAGTATGTTCCCCGGTTTGACATCACGGTGGATCAGATTTTTTTCATGGGCAAAGTGCAGGGCGTCAGCAACATGTTGGGCAATCTGCAATGCTTCATCCCAGGATAATGGGCCGTTCTCTGCCAGGTGCTGATCCAGCGCAACGCCATCTACATAGCGCATGGCGATGAAATATCGCCCTTCGGCCTTGCCCAAATCCCACACCCAGGCGATGTGCGGGTGCATCAAGTTCGCCAGGGTTTTGGCCTCCTGCAAAAAGCGCTGAAACGATTCGCTATCGGCCAGCAAAGTTGGTTTGAGCACCTTGAGTGCCACCACCCGGTCGAGTGTGGTATCCGTGGCTTTATACACATCCGCGTAAGCACCAGCGCCGAGGTGTGCGTCTATTTTGTATTTGCCGAGTTGCTCTATCTCACTCATTCAACGGTCCTTTACTTGCACAAGTTTGCTCCCCCCCCAGCCCCCCAATACTGGGGGGAGTCTGGGTTCCCTTAATCTTGATGAGTTAGGGGAGTAAGCTCTCGTGCAACTTCTAAAACACGGTTCAATACCGAGGTCAGGTCATTTAACACTTCACCATTACGGAATCGGATGACTTGATAACCATATTTTTGCAAGTGTTCCTCTCGAACACGATCGTACTCGACGGTTTCATCATGAGCGTCACCGTCTACTTCAATTACCAGCTTGCAAGCCGGGCAATAGAAATCTAAAATAAAACGTCCGACTGGATGCTGAACGCGGAATTTCAATCCAGCTACCTGGTTACCTCTCAACGCTTGCCACAATTTTCTCTCCGCAGGAGTCATGTTTGTACGCAAATGCTTGGCCGCAGCTTCAATCTCTGACGTCGTTCCACGAATACGAGGAGTAGTTTTATCTATCATCTTTGATACAACTTCCCCCCTCCCCAAACTTTGGGGGAGGGGCTGGGGGTGGGGGCCAGTTCACTCATCAACCTTCAGATCAAACCGACACGCGGTACAGAAATTGGCTTCAGGGTCAACGGGCAGATGACAATTGGGGCAAGATGGACCAGTTTCTGCGGTCAATTGCGTATCATCAATGGTCAAACTGGCCCTCTCTCCGCGCTGTATCTCGATGCGATCGCCCTTCTGGGCACCCGCTTCAACTTTATCCCCTTTGATCTGATCGCCTTCGATGCGGTCTCCTTTAATTACATCCACTCTCTCACCGGCTGCATGCACCGCCTGATCATGAAAGTGGTATTCAATGTGTTGAGGTGTACCGCCAGATTGTGACTCATCTTTCGCTTTCACCTGAAAATACTCCGTGATCTGCTCTCGATAATTATTACCATCGCGATCCTGCCACATCCATTCGATGATCAGCGGGACAGTTTCGCCGACTTGGTCTAATAATGGACGCAGTGGGATTTGGGTCTGGCGTTCTCTTTCAGGATAAATATTCTTGAGCAACATGTTCGAAGCTGTCTCGCCAACCTCGAAACGCCCGCTGCCTACCTGGACGCGCACATTGCGGGCCACACCGCGCCCAACATTGCGAAGAACTAAATCTAAGCGGTTGAATGCTCCTTCACGGAAAGCTTTTTGTGTTTTTCCTTCGATGACAATAAAAGGAAGTGAACGGTAATAAATAATCTTTTCCAAACATTGCTGGCACTCTTTATTCATCCCGATATCGTCATAGTACTGCCTGGCGCGCTCGTATAGATCGGCAATGCCCAACTCATTGGATGCATCGATGCGCTCAGCTTGCTGCGCGGCCCGTTGGTAAGCGATTGCCGCTTTGGCTGGTCTGCCCAATTTTGACCAGGCATCTGCCTCTACAGCAAATTTCCCCTTACCACGACCAATTTCAGCTATCCTTTCGAAAACCCAATTTTTGCCTTTCTCATTGGCCGCACATTGGAGTGCATCTAACTCTCTCTCTTGTTCTCCAGCCTTTTCGAAATTCTTTACTGCTCGATCAAAAAGCCCAAGTGAAAAGGCTGCCTCTCCGGCCTCTTTATATCTCTCGGCATCTTCTAAATCATGGACATCTTTATCGACAGGTGATACCTGAGTCAATAGTTGGATTACTTTACCCCAATTTTTCAACCGTTTATAAACATCCAAAGAGCGTCGTAAATCTCCTGCTTCTCCATACAGTTTGGCTGCCCGCATAAGTTCACCAAGTTGTTCATATATCCTGGCAGCCCCAAGCAGATCACCTGTTCGGATCAACTCTTCAGCAACGGCCTTTTGATTGCCTGCATTATCAAAGTATTCCTTGGCTTCTTTATGCATGCCCAATTGGCTGGCCAATTCACCTGCTTGTTGGAATAAATTGTCATGTTCGTAAAGCCGAAAGGCTTTCTGATGGTCTTTTAGCTCTTGAGCATAAATCTCGGCCGCACGGCGCATATCCCCAGACAATGCAAAAGCGGCGGCAGCGTTTTCGAACTCGTCCCGCTGGATAAACGTTTCCGGCGATTCCATTTCCAGGAGCGGTTTGGCAACCCTGATGGCAACCACTTCGCCATAGTACGTGCCCGCAATCAACAATCCATCGGCGATGACCAATTCGGTACGGATGGGATCTTCGTCGGAGCCAAGCGGGTAGACCCACTGCTGTTTGCCGTCCGAAGCGCGGTATGCGTAGATGCAGCCAGCATCGCAACCCAGGAAGAGAGTATTTTCATAACAGGCCAGGACGCGCGCCCGGGCACTGGCAGGCAAAGGGATTTCCCGTTCTACTACCCCCGTTGTTGGATCTATGGATTGCAATAAATAATGTCCATCTTCACCTGAAGGAGCCGGGCCGCGCACCACCAGGTGGAGACTCTCCGCGCCCATCAGCGGTGGGCTGTAGACCCGTTTGTATTCCTGTTCCCAAAGGGTTTCACCCGTACCCTGATCCAGGCCAACCAACTGCCGCCGGCCGTTGATCAGAACGATCACGCGCTCATCGGCGGTCAAAGGGCGGCTGACCAGGCCATCGGTGGGACGCTTCCAGCGTTGCACGCCATCTGACAATTCAAAAGCCAGCAATTCCCCTTCCCCATGCATGGGGCGTCCATCGCTGACCAGGATCATATCGCCAGCGATAAAGGGTGCCAAAGCCCACCAGGCCTGCAGTGGTCGTCGCCACACAGGGTGGGGCTGAGCGTTACGCGAGAGCGCAACCAGTTCAGATGTTGAAGTTCTCAACAAGATGAGTTCATCTGTCAGCACAGGCGGGCTGAGCTGATGGCCGTCTGATTCCCAAAGGGTGCGCTGGGCACCCGAGTCGGGGTCAATTATCACCAGATTAGCATTTTCGGCCTGGCCAAGTTGACGCTCATCAGAGATCGAGGCCACCAACTTATTGTCGAATGGGACCAAGCTGCGGGTCATCAAACCAGTATCTAGATGAATATTCCAACCGACTTGGCCGCTATTCAAATCAACGCCGAAGAGCTGGCCTTCGCGGGATGGAAAGACTGCCATACCCCCAGCTACACCGGGACTGGCGAAGACTCCGCGTCCGGGGCCGCCTAAGCCGGCGCCCAAAGCGACAGGCGCCCAGGCCGGTTCGCCAAGATCGCCGGGTAAGGGTCGCTCCCAGTGGCATTCTTGGCAACGCAGGGCGTCGAGGATGAGATGGTTATTGGGGCAAAAAATTGAAATCATAGGATTCTGTAGACTGCTCATTTTTTTGATCCAAGGAATTTATAATGATTAGTACTACTATTGCAAATATCAAAGAGAGCACAATCACCGAAACATCTCTAAATCGAGCAGTATCGGTTGATGGCTGTAATAAGAAGATCGAAAATGGTGGTATTAGAAATATCATGATCCCATAAATAATATTTCGCATTAAATCTGAAAGTAAGTATTCAACTAATTTTGTAGTTAGCAATGCTTTAAGAATTGTAATAAAACCGATAACACAAAAAACCAAACACATTATTATTATAGATATATCACGAAATCTGGCTGTATCAGTTGATGGTTTCATAAGAAATATAGATGTGAATAGTATAGAAAGAATTATAGCTACCCACAAAATGACTTTGTGTGCTCTTTTCAGATGGAAATTTGTAAAGAATTTATATATTCGATCATCGAAAAAACAAATAAATCCTAGAGTTAAAAAACTAACTATCCAAATTGTACTTGTATCTGCAGCTTGAGAAACATTGCCTCCACCACTTGCAACTATTATTGCCCAAATAGATAAGAATAATCCAATGATTAATGAACAAATTATTAGTATTTTAGAACTTCGTTGCAGTTGTACATCCTTAATGGCATACAAGTCGATTATTAATTCTTGTTTGTCTTGAGATTCACCATCTAAACCAGATTCCCCCTTAGAGATTAACATTGATAAAAGGTTTTCCGAGTCTGGATAACTACTATCATCCTTTAATATCTCGAATGCATCATCTTTGGCTTCACTAATTTTCTTTCTTAATCTCTTATATCGCTTGTCTAAGTCAATCTGCTTTGCAACAATATTTAATTTATTGTTGACATCCCGAAAATTTGGTTTCCCCTTCTGAATGATTTTCCACTTCTCTAAAGATGGAATAAGTTCCCTTTTCTCCATCAACGTTTGTGCCTCAAAATACAACTTCTCCCAGTATTGGCCTTCTTCACGATCAACAGCAGCGGCTAGAGCCTCAGAAAACTTTCCCCCAAACTGAAAACGATCATCTGTTTTTTTACTCAATGCTTTCAATACAGCTTCAGTTATATGGTCACCTAAAGCTGGGTTGATCTCCCTTGGGTCAGGCGGCGGTTCTTCAGCATGACCCTTCTGGATAGCATATGGGGTTGTGCCTGTAAATGGCACCCTGCCAGTCAATATGTGAAAAGCCACTACACCGAGTGCATATAAATCCATGCGCGAGTCTGGTTCTTCCCCTTTGATCTGCTCAGGAGACATATATTCGGGTGTGCCCATACTGGTCCCGGTGGTGGTCAGGCCGCTCTCGCCCATGGCTTTGACAATACCGAAATCAGTCAACGTAGCCTTATCTTCTTTCCCCACCAGAATATTTGATGGCTTGACATCTCGGTGAATCAGACCCTCCCCGTGAGCATAATCCAACGCATCTCCAACCTGCTGAATGATCTTAATAGCTCGCTGTGGAGGCAGAGGGCCTTCATCTTTGATGATCTCACTCAAAGGCTGGCCCTTCAGGTACTCCATGACGATATAATATCGTCCCTCGGACTCAGCCACTTCATAGACGGTGACGATATTGGCATGTTTCAGCCGGGCGGCCTGCTTGGCCTCCTGTCGGAAACGCTCCAGGGTGGTGGCATCCTGGGTCAAATGCGGGAGCAATACCTTTAAGGCCACATTGCGATCAAGGGCAGGATCATGGGCTTTGTAAACCGTGCCAAATCCGCCCGAACCGATTTCTTCGAGAAGGGTGTATTTGTCAATTTGGCCGAGATTCTTCATTGTCATGCGTACGCCTCACTGAATTCAAATAATCCCTGCTGCTTCACGATATTTTTGATACGCTTATTAATGAAAGGATGCGTGCTGGTAAGCTCGGCGACAGAAGCTGCGGCACCATTTTCCCTCTCCGCCTGGCGCAGGAAGGTGTCCACATCCACGGATACATCCGTCAACCCTGAGGAAATCTTGAGCAGGGACGACACCACCGGCTTAGGATCGCCATCCGAGGCCAGCAGGGCGATGGCATCGGCGGAATATTCACAAGATCGGCTCCAGCGGAAAAAGAGCAGGCGCGCAATCCCGCCCAGGCCAGACATCAGGCTGATCAGACTGACGTGGCCTAAATGGATATGCCCCAGCTCATGCCCGATCACGGCCTGGATTTCCTCAGGGGTCAGGCGCTCCACCAGGGCAGAGGTCATGATGATGGTATAAGGCTCACCGTAACCGAAGGTGTAGGCGTTCATCACCGGGTTCTGAGTCACAAACAACTCCACTAGCATGGGGGATAAATTATTTTGGGCTGCCTTTAGGGGAACATACAGATGGGAAAGCTGGCTTTCGGTGACCTGCACAGCATTGCTCAATGCTCGCCCACGCATCAGGCTGGCGGAGAGATAACCAATACCAAACAACAGCGCGCCCAGGATGCCGGCGTACCAGCCGCCCAGGATCAACAGTAAGAAGGTGATCGTGAAGCCTGAGATCAGGTCGCGCTGCTCGGTGGGGCAGCGGTAGATGCCTAAATCAGCAGCGGGATTCTCCTCGTCACCCTCGATAAACCATCGGTGTTCGTTGACAACCCCCATCGGACTGGCGGCGTTAAAAATCAAGGTACACAGTCCGAGGAAAACGAACTCATCCAGCAGGCCGACGACCGGGAGAAAGTCATCGGGGGTAGGCAAGGCGGCATATACCAGCGGCGCCCCACCCAGGAAAATCTTCAGCCAGAGATTTACTCGTTTATCATTGGCCAGACGCAAGGTCAGTCGAAAGTGGTTGAAGAGTTTGGGTAGCATGATTGACTCCAGTATATTTTTCCGCTAATCTTCGCCAATATTCGCTAAGAAAAAATCATACGTGCAGATTAGCGTGAATTCGCGAACTCGTCGCCCCACCAGCCCCCCGATTCCGGGGGGAGTCTGGTTCCCCCAAAAGTTTGGGGGTCAGGGGGTCAAAGGGTGGCAAAGGATCCATAAAAACGATTCACAACGATTCAGAATTCCAGCATTCCAGAATCAGGGCGAGCATGCACCTATGGTGTCACTGCGCGAGCACAGCGGAAACCGCTGAAGTTAACGGTGTTATCAGAGTAGTTCCAGTCGCGGTAAGCGGAACGCAGGAACCTATCACTAACGAGCCAGGAACCGCCGCGCAGAAACCGTGCGCTAAATAATCCCTTCGATGCCGTCCATTCCGAAACATTGCCAGCCATATCCACGCAGCCATATGGGCTGTCACCTTGGGGGCTATATCGCCTTATTTGGGTTGTACCGCCAACCATCCCGCCAATATTACATAACTCTTGATCTGGTTTTTGGTCGCCCCAGGGATATTTTCGGCCACCGGTACCACGGGCGGCTTTCTCCCATTCTTCTTCGGTAGGCAGTCGGCACTTTGCCCATTCGCAGAAGGCGACCGCGTCGTGCCAACTAACGTATACTACCGGATGATTGGCTTTGCCAGATGGGTGTGTGCGGTTCTCCTTATCCCAATGCTTGGGTACCTGACGATCCATAAATGTATCCGTAAAGAGTTTATACTGAGCATTGGTCACCGGGTATTTACCAATCAAATAAGCACGATCGATAATTTTATCTTTTTTACGGTCTCCATACAAGAAAACGCCAGCCGGGATTTCAACCCACTTTATGCCAGCGGGGTTGTCTGGGGTCAGCAAACCTGACAGGTCTTCAGCTTCTTTGTCCGGCTGTGCGTCGGGTATCTTGGGGGGCTTTCCGGGCTGGATGGATTCGCTTGGAGGCCTGTCAGGTTTCAAAGCAGCGGCAAATTCAGCCATACTATTCCAACGATTCCCCGGTTCCTGCGACAAGGCCTTCTCTAGCACGGCTCCGAAACTCGCTGAAACACCATCCGGCCAACTCCCCGGCAAGCCTGGAAGTTGAAAATGTTTGGCCATAACTGCCGGTGGAGTTGTACCATCATAAAGAACTTCCCCTGTGAGCATCTCCACCAGCACACACGCTAAAGCATACTGATCAACAGCCGACGTAATCTCTTCATCTTTCCAGATTTCGGGAGCCATGTAGTTGGGTGTGCCTAAAAACGTCCCCGTGGTGGTCAGGCCGCTTGACGCAATGGCTTTGACCAGGCCAAAATCAGTCAGCACGGCGCCCTCGCTTTCGCTGAACAGGATATTCTGCGGTTTTATGTCGCGGTGAATCAGGCCCTTATCATGGGCAAATTGTAGGGCCTCGGAGATCTGTTCTATGATACGTAGGGCTTCATCCCATGGCAGCGGGCAGCGTTCAGCCAGCAGTTTGTCCAGCGATAGCCCATCCACGTAGCGCATGGCCAGGAAATAATGCCCCTCGGCTTCACCCAAATCCAACACGGTGGCGATATGGGGGTGGAATAGTCCGGCGGCGGTCTGAGCTTCCTGCACGAAGCGTGCAAAGGCTTCCTCGTCCGCCAGCAGCATGGGCTTGAGCACCTTCAGGGCCACAGTGCGCTTGAGAGTGTCATCCATGGCGCGATAGACATCGGCATAAGCGCCAGAGCCGATGTGATCTTTGATCTTGTATTTGCCAAGTTGTTTCACTTTAGTTCGTCCCTTGTAGTCATATTCCAAATTTGAAAAACCAATTTCCACGATACAGAGTTCAGAGATCTGAGCTATGCCCCTTTCGGGGGTGCTCAGCTTCGCTCAGCAATGAGGAAGGCGCACACACCCGAAAACCGAAGAAGTGGTGCCCACCTGTCGGGATAAACGGACTGCGATCAGCACACTTTATGGCATAGTACTTCTCGAAAAAAGCTCCACCCCGCAGTACACGCTCTTTGTCATCTCCAGCATCCGGATTTTCACGACCATCGCCAACACGGTATGGATAATCTTTGTATAAGCTGCTGGTCCACTCATTGACATTGCCGGCCATGTCAGCACAGCCGTAGGGACTATTGCCAGCCGGGCTGTAGCGGTGCACCCTCGTGGTATCGCCGATGTTATTGTCGAAGTTGCACAGGCTGGGGTCCGCGTCCTGGTTACCCCAGGGGTATTTACACCCATCGGTACCGCGGGCGGCTTTCTCCCACTCGGCCTCAGTTGGCAGTCGTACAACAGCTCCGCCCACCTGGCTAGCCCAAGTGCAAAAGGCTCTAGCATCATGCCAGGAAACTTCCACTATGGGGTGATATTCTTTGCCTTTGGGTGGTTCATCGCTCTCCCAATGGTAAGGTACAGCATGGCTCGCTTCCTCAACAAAAGCTTTGTATTGGGCGTTGGTGACCGGGGTCTTACCGATCCAGTATTCGTCCAGATGAACTTTATGTTGTTGATCATCTTCCCCCATTTGAAAAACACCCGCGGACACACGTACTAGGGTTAGTTCTACACCTGTCGCCAGGGCGAGAGTCATTTCATCCCCCTTCACTTGTAATCTTTCAGCATTCTTTTCAGCAGGATCCGGTGACGGTGTTTCGGGCTGTATTTTAGGTGCACAATCCGAGCACACACCCAGCTGCGCGTCGCGGTGCTCTTTGTGTAAGTTGGTGCGCCCGCAATCCTTGCAGCGAAAGCTCTCTTCTATTTTGGCCCACATGCCGCAGACAGGGCAATAATCACCGGATGGTGAAGTAGAATGACCACTAGTTCCTATGTGAATATCTCCTTTGATCATACCCACATCACCGATCGCTCCACTTTTATCTGGTAAAGGGAGTTGCGCGCCACATTTGGAACAAAAACGACTACCGGATTGGATTTGAGCGTTACAGTTAGAACATTGCATGGTCATCCTTTATCTCAGCGTTTTGATTCGGTTGGGAGAGATGTACACACCCGAAAACCAATGTAATCGCACCCGACTTTCGGGAAGTACCCAAAGCGTAAAGCGCAGCGCATTCGACCAGCACTAAAGCCAAATGCACCGCCGCGCGATGCAACACGCAGTTCATCGCCAGCATCTGGGATTTCGCGACCATCGTCTATCCGATAGGGATAATCTTTGTATACACTGCTGGTCCATTCAAAGACATTGCCGGCCATGTCAGAGCAGCCGTAGGAACTATCGCCGGCCGGGCTGTAGCGTCCCACTTGAGTGGTCCCGCCAATATTGTCGTGGAAATTGCATAGTTCTGGGTCTGGTTTCTGATTGCCCCAAGGATATTTCCGCGCATCAGTACCGCGAGCAGCTTTCTCCCACTCTGCCTCCGTGGGTAAGCGCAGCGTTGCAACTGTCAGCAGGCTGATCCAAGCACAAAAGGCACTCGCGTCTTGCCAGGAAACTTCCACAACGGGGTGATTTTCTTTGCCTTTGGGCAATCCACCGCCGTACCAATGGAATGGGATTGGATAATTTGTGGTCTCAACAAATACTTTGTATTGGGCGTTGGTGACCGGGAATTTGCCAATCCAATACTCATCCAAATGGACTGAATGTTGAGGTTTCTCTTGATCTAGAGCCTTTTGATCATCATCACAGCTTCCCATCAGGAAAGATCCGGCTGGCACGCCCACGAGGGTCAGTTCAACTTCTGGTGCCAAATCGATGATCTTAGCATAACCCATAGTAAATTCACTATTAGTGCTATTAGTAGATGAATCCGATTGTTTATCTATCCCCCAGCGCTTATGCTGCTTTAGAAGTCTGAGAGTCTGTTCTTCTTGTTCTGATGGCGATAACCCTCTCATCCATTCAGGCATAGAGTCCCTCAATTCCTGAATGATCATTTTTCTCTGATCAGGCTTTCTTTTCCAAACAGAAGGAATACCTCTTGATGATTGCAAGTATGATGCAAACTGTTTAAGACTTTTATATCGCTTTCTTGATTCTTGATTTAATGCGCGTTTTAATATATTTGTAATTTCTGACGGTATATTGTGAAACAAAATTTCTGGTATCTTAGCAGGTTGAAAATGCTTAGCCATAACTGCCGGTGGGGTACTGCCATCAAAAAGCACTCTCCCAGTGAGCATCTCCACCAGCACACACGCTAAAGCATACTGATCAACAGCCGACGTAATCTCTTCATCTTTCCAGATTTCGGGAGCCATGTAGTTGGGTGTGCCTAAAAACGTCCCCGTGGTGGTCAGGCCGCTTGACGCAATGGCTTTGACCAGGCCAAAATCAGTCAGCACGGCGCCCTCGCTTTCGCTGAACAGGATATTCTGCGGTTTTATGTCGCGGTGAATCAGGCCCTTATCATGGGCAAATTGTAGGGCCTCGGAGATCTGTTCTATGATACGTAGGGCTTCATCCCATGGCAGCGGGCAGCGTTCAGCCAGCAGTTTGTCCAGCGATAGCCCATCCACGTAGCGCATGGCCAGGAAATAATGCCCCTCGGCTTCACCCAAATCCAACACGGTGGCGATATGGGGGTGGAATAGTCCGGCGGCGGTCTGAGCTTCCTGCACGAAGCGTGCAAAGGCTTCCTCGTCCGCCAGCAGCATGGGCTTGAGCACCTTCAGGGCCACAGTGCGCTTGAGAGTTTCATCCATGGCGCGATAGACATCGGCATAGGCACCAGAGCCAATGTGGGCTTCGATTTTGTATTTGCCAAGTTGTTGGTGATCAGTCATATTGGTTTCAGTTTGCAGCTATCAGCTGTCAGCTGTCGGCTGATAGCTATCTGCTTCCTTTTGCAAAGTTCTCGAACTTGCGCAAATCTTTCTCAGGGATTGATGGTCCCATTTCGCCCAACACAGTCTGGAAATCATCTATCGCCATGGGGCGCGATTGCCCGCTGTGAATGGCATCCGAGAAGACCAGCTCCCGAACACGGCGGGCAACGGCAGCCATGTCGGCACCGCTGAAGCCCTGAGTCTGGTCGGCGATATCGCCCAGGGAGACACCCTCAGCCAGGGGCGCTTCCTTTAAATTAAGCTCTAATATACGGCAGCGGGCAGGCCAATCCGGCGGCGGCACATAGATAAGGCGGTCTAAACGTCCTGGTCTTAAGATAGCAGAGTCAATCTCCCAGGGTTCGTTGGTAGCCCCAATCAACAACAAGGGGTTCTCGCGTTGGTGGAAGCCGTCCAATTCGGCCAAAATCTGCGGCACAACCCGCTTCATCACCGTGGAGTGTGTTACGCGGCGCTTGGGGGTCAAGGATTCCATCTCGTCGATGAAAATCACGCTCAAAGGGAGTCCGGCAGCCATGCTGAATAACTGGGCGATATTCTGCTCGGCTTTGCCCACCCACTGGCTCATGACCTCCGAGGGTTTAATCGCAAAAAATGCCGCCTCGATCTCCCCAGCCACAGCGCGGGCCATCAGGGTTTTGCCCGTGCCAGGAGGTCCGTATAGCAAAATGCCCCCTCCGGGCTGCACGCCATACTGCTCGGCCAGCTCGGGATGGGTGAAGGGGTAGAGCAGCTTGATGCGAATTTGCTCTTTGACCTCGTCCAGGCCAGCCACATCGTCGAAGCTTACATTCGGGCGTTCTCCCACCAACCAACCGGAAGACTTCTCATCATCCCCCACCGCAATTGGCCGCGTGGGTGATTTCGAGGAGGCTGTCTTATTCTTCAGCGCCTCGGCCTCAGCCATCAACTGTTTAGCCAGCGTCAGGCGCGAATCTCGCAAGCGACCGCGCGATCCTTTGGCAGCGCTCATCATTTTCTCTGAGGCCGTTAATAATGCTCTCCGGGCCGCGTTGGTATCCCCGCTTTCCCGGGCTGAGACACCGGCGTTAAAATAACGCTTTGCTTCAGCGAGCAAACCATCAACCGTGTTTTCAGCCATATCTCTTCCTGCGCTGCTTCTCGTTACCGAATGCGTCAGCGCTGCTCGTCCTCCAATTCTTGGCGGATTTTGCGCAGCCCGGCCTCGATCTCGCGATCGAAATCTGAAGCCTCTTCGCGGATGACTTCATCAGTCAGGCTGGTCTCTAAATCTTCGAGGCGATCTTCCTCGACGACCATATCCGATGCCAGAGTCGAGTCCATCAAATCCATCATGATGGCCATGCGCTCATCCAGGTTCGAGGCATGCGCCAGGCCAGTCTCCAGTTCACGCTGCAGTTCAGCCACGTTCTGAGGTCCGGCCATAGCGGCCAATGACTCGCTGGTCGCTTTGATTGCCTTGATCAGCTCTACCGAGGCTTTAGCCTGGTCCCGGCGGGCTTGCAGCAGTTCCAAGGAGAGCAGGTAACCTTCCCAACGCTGGATATCCGTTTGAGTCCACAATAACTGCCGCCCCACCTGACGAAAGCGGGCTTCATCATTAATGGCCAAAGCCCGTTTAGCCAGGCCCTTCAGGCGTAAGGCCATCTTTTTCTGATTCTGAATATGGCGCTGCAGCTTGGCTCTGCCCATACGCACCTGCACGTCGCGATCAAGCTCGGCTTCCTGGCGCCTCTCTTCCGCGCTGCGAAATACCCGGCGGATCATACGAGCGACTTTTTCAGGGTCAGGCAGCATAGGGTTCTCCTTTATTCATCCACCTGTTTGGACCAGGCTTCATAGCGACGCAGCATGGCTGAGTCGCTGCCAGGTTTGATCTCAGTAAAGGCAATCTCGAAATCCTGGGGAGATAGCGCTTCGACGCGGATTTCATAATCCCGCACCGCGTCCTGGCCCTTATCGACGATGGCCAATAGCCCGGGGTTGGCGCGCTGGGTCATGTGGGTAACCGCCGTCTGGCAGACCTGCTCGATCTCGCGCCCCGAATAACCCTGGGTGCGTTCAGCCAACTCATCAATGGTCAACTGGCTCTTGTGCCCCCGGCGAGTGATGAATATCTCCAGGATGGTCCGACGCGCCTGGGCATCGGGCAGTGGCACATAGATGCGCTTCTGAAAACGACTCAAGATAGCGGTGTCGATCAGCCAGGGCACATTGGTAGCTCCGATGGTGATGATCAAATCATCCCTGCCTTTGCTACCCAGGCCATCGATCTCCGCCAGCAAGGTGCTGACAATGCGCCGTTCGGCGCCGCTGTCCCCAGAGCCGCGCGGCGTCGAGAGCGACTCGAATTCATCCAGGAAGATCACCGAAGGACTCAGCCGGGCCGCGGCGGCATACAATGCCGAGATCAGCTTGGTGCTCTCCCCAAAGTACTTGGAGAGCATATCGCTGACCTTGACGCTGAAGAAAGTGGCATCCAGGCTGCCGGCGGTGGCCGCGGCCAGCAGGGTTTTACCTGTCCCCGGAGGGCCGAAGAGCAGGAAGTTGCGCCAGCTTTCAATAACCACACCCTCTGGCTTGCGGGCCAGGGCCAGGCCATAAGCCGACTTGATGGCGGCCTTGGTTTCGCCCAGGCCGCCGATATCGTCCCAACTTATCTCCGTACGCTGGATCAGGCTCAATACTTGGGTTTCGTAATCATCTTCACCCGTGGCCTCAGCGGGCTGCACTTCTGTTTTTGAATCTCCCAGCGGAGCGCCGGCCGGGGCTTTTCCCAGCCGCTCAGCCAGCTCATCCAGTGCTTCGGCCCGTTCCAGGCGCGTCTTACGGATTTTGGCATCGCGCGAGCTGCCCGCGTACTGGCGCATAAACTCAGCCGCATGACGATATGCCGCCGAGGCGTCCCTGGCCGAGCCACGTTTTTCTGCCTCTTCGGCGCGCTTGCGGGCGCGCTTATATTGTGCGTAGATCGAGGCGCTCAGATCAACAGGGGCCATTAGAAATCCTCTTCGTAGGATTCAGGCTCCTCGGATTTCTCTTTTTCCGCCATCTGGCGGGTGAACTCAGTGTACTTCTCATCCAGTGCTTCAGGGCTGTCAGCCGCTTCGCGGGCGGATTGCATGGCCTGCATGATCTCGTTGACGTCTTGATCCTCGCGGTACTCCGGGCTGAGGGAATCAGCTTCTTCGAGGATACCCAACAAGTCGTCGAATTTGTTCATGGCAAACTCGCCATCTACGCTGGCCCTGTCAATGTAGACGATCAAATCACCCAGGTCGATATCCGAGAGCAGCTTCGAGATACCAGTCTCGGCCATAACGCGGGCGCGTTCCTTGACCTGGACCAGGCCGTTGAGAATACGCATCTGCTTGGAGATAGCCTGCAGCATGCTGTCCATATTACTGGCGCGCACATCCAATTCCTTGATTCGCCGGGCGATGACGCGTTGTTCGCGCTCGCTGGCGTTGCGAACGCCCTCCTCGAAGAGCTGGCGCTTCTTGCCTTCCACATCACGCAGGCGGGCCAGCATTTTGCGCTCTTCTTGATCCAGGCGCACCTTCTCCCTGCGCAGATCGTCCAGCTTGAGATCTTCCAGGGTAGCGCCTTCGACGGTAGCCGGGGCTTCTTTATCATCAGCACCGCCAAACAGCAAATCCTTGACAATCGCCAGAGCATAATCTTTCAAAGTCCGTTTTTCTGCCATGATAACTTCCTCCTGTTCGGTTTATAGATTTGGTTTTTTGACTTTTTGTAACCTTTCAGGGAGTGTTACTCTGAAGGCGTTTCTTGCCTGAATAATCTCCACGTTTGAGGTGGGAGACTCTTCGTTCGCATAAAACGCTCTCTCAGAGTGACATAGCTGAACGCTTACAACTTATTTACACTTGAACAATCGCAGTGCCTATATCAGGCACCTCGGTCAGGACATACTCACCGCCGGCAGCCAAACGCTCAAATGCCTTGCGAAGCACGCCTTCGGCGTACGGCATTGTCTCCACAGCATACTGCAGGCTAAGACTATCATGAGTAATGAATTCCACCTCGATTAGGGCAACAACTTCATCAATTTCTTCACCTGGCAGTAAGGGGGCAAAGAGTTCAATATAGCCTCGCAAACGGGCGTCGTTCAGGTTATAGATCAGCTCCCCGGACTGCATATCATATAAGTAAACCAGTAGATTTTGGTGGGAAAAGGCTTTGTCAGGCCTATCACCCTGAATAACCGTCTTGGCGGCAGAATCCCAGCCGGTGGTGGCGGCCAAAGCAACCAGCGTTACCACCTGATCTACCTGAGCTATTTCCCCCAGGCTAAGCAGCCGTTGGGTCAATTCATTCTCGCCTAAAGGCTGGCTATCAAAGCCATCCCGCAGCATTTCTGGAATCCGGCTGAGAACCTGAACCTGGATACGCAGAGGCAGGCCCTGCTGACGCCTGCCTTTGGGTAAATCCCAACACACCCAGGCGTTCAGGGGAACTTTGGAGGTGGTTTCTTTGTCCAGGATCATTTTCCCAAGCAATTGCATGATCACTGTGCGTTCATCACCTACATCGCGGTACTCATCCAATTCCAAAACGGTCAGAATTTCTTCGGTGTGGGGATGGATGAAAGTATCAATCTGCTCGACCCGAGCCTGGATGCGGTTAATGAAATTAATCTCCTGCAAGCGAGCGCGGCTGCCCTTGAGAAATACAGCCAGCTCTCCCTGCTGGTAGGCGCTCTCGGCTTGCTCTTGTTTGTGGCTTTTATCGGGGATGTGCTTGAGGCAATGTCTTATCCCGTCCGACCAGCAACGAACGCAGATCAGTCCCTCGCAGCCCTCGGCAGCGCAAAGTTCGGCAATCTGATCGTCACTCTCCAGGATGCGGAAACAGGCATTGCACTTAATAATGGAGGGGGGCGCTTCTTTCTTCTTTTGGGTTGGTTTGGTGCGCCCGCGGATCAACAACCCTTCCAGGTCCGCCTTGCGGATAAAATACAAACCGCCGACTTTGGAAGCGGGCAAGTCGCCATTCCAAATTCGGCGGTAGATTGTACGGCGGGTAACACCTAAGTAGCGGGCCGCATCAGCAATTTTATAGAGTTCGGGGTCGTCTTGGTTCACGGATCTGTCTCATAAGTCCATCATATCGTTATTGTCCATATTGTACACATTATTCACATTAAGTCAATAGTCAATGTACAACTATGGACATGTATGTACATTACTACCAGTATTATTTGGGGGTGTCGCGAACAATCACCCCTACCGGGGCGTATATCGTTACCCTTATCCCATATCCCATGCGATTCGCGGACGTATGAACTCAAGGTTGAAAACGGCCTGCCTGAAAGGCAGGGGGTTTTCAACCTATTTACAGACAATAATGTGCGTCCGATCAGCTCTTCGATGCGGTACTTTTCAGCAGGATACCACCGGGTTGGTAGGTCATTGGTCTGCATCCATGGCGCAGCGGAAACCACGGTCGTACCTAGGGTTATTGGGAAAGTCCCTTCCCCTGTTAGCGGAACCAACGTACCCATCATTGAAGTAAAAGGAGCCGCCCCGCCGAACGCGGTAGTCGCCTGAAGTCGGGCCTTCGGGGTTGTTGGATGGTGAGTTGTTATAGTAATTTTCATCATACCTGTCAGCCACCCACTCCCAAACATTCCCAGCCATATCGTACAACCCGTAGCCATTTGGGGCAAATAACCCTGTTTCTACTGTCGCGCCGCTGCACCTACCGTACTGTGCGCCATTCGATGCGCCAGGGGTACAAACCGGGTCTTCGTTGCCCCACGGGTATTGCTTCCCTTCCAGACCACCCCGGGCAGCTTTTTCCCATTCGGCTTCCGAAGGCAGGTGCCGCCCAGCCCACTCACAATAAGCCCGCGCCCCATACCAGCTCACTTTGATTACAGGGTGATTCCCGTAACTGCTTTTGGGTTGCCATTCGCCGCTGCTCAGCACAGTATGTACATATTCATCGCTGTATTCACCGCCTGTATCCAACCAGGTCGCTCCCCCTTCACTCTGGTTGCCCAATTCATTCAGGAAAGCCGCGTACATAGCATTGGTTACTTCGGTCTGGTCGATCCAGAAAGTATCCAGATAGACAGTGTGGATGGGCTTTTCATCATCAGATACATTGCTGCCCATCGCGAACTTCCCGGCCGTCACTAAAACTTGAACCATGGCATCTTTGGGTGATACCTGGGTTGAACCAACACTTAATGCTGGTGCAGGCGTAGCACTTGGTTTGAAAGTTTTCGTTGATGTGGGGGGGGGAGCTGAGGTAGCAGTATGTGATGACCAGATTGTGATTGTAAGGTTGGGTTCAAGCGTAAGCGTAGAAGTTGCGGATAATTCAGGAACCGACGTGGTTTCAATCGCCTTTGCGACAGGGGTATCCTGCCGGCGTTCTGGCGAACCAACCCATAAATTCCCAATCAGAACTAAGCCCGCAACTATCCCTGTGAGAACCAGCCCACTGCTCAGGAACCAGGCCCAAATAGGTAGTTTCCCCCACCTAGGTTTTTGCAGGCCTATGCCTCGCTTCGACAACCATCTAAGACCATCTCTCAGCATCCCAGCAGCTTTCGCACCGTCAAATGGTCGTTGATCCGGATTTTCAGCCAACATTTCCAACAGCAGGCTGTCAAGCCAGGCTGGAATTCTATTATTGAGTGCACTGGCTTTTGATCCGCGTTCAACATTGTTGTAATTCCGCCCAATCAGCATTTCAAACAGCACCAGTCCCAGTGCGTAAACATCTGAAGAAGGTCGCAGATAAAAGCCTGTTCGTTCCTGCTCTGGGCTCATGTAGCCTGGTGTTCCCGGATGTGGCGTGGGTTGGCTGAGTTGTGAACGTAACGAAGGCCCCCCAGGTACCTGTGCTAACCCAAAGTCAGCCACCTTGGCGCGGCCTTTGCCATCAAATAGTATGTTGCTTGGCTTCAGATCGCGGTGAACGGCATCTAAGGAGGTGTGCAAAAATAAGATCCCATTTTTGAAATGGTCTGGAAGAA